>CBFHQW010000030.1:0-14455 GCA_965658085.1 Candidatus Thalassarchaeum sp. | reverse complement strand
GATCTTTGGAGCACTACAACTACTCTGCACAAAACCTCTCGAAGAACCACGGCGACTGGTCACGATTGATCTGGAACATGACAGACGTACATCCCAACGCCGACTACACTCTCGCCTTCAGATTTGATTCTGACAGCTCCCTAGCGAACCAAGGCATCCATCTAGACTCTTTCTTGATGTTCGGATTTGAGAAGGTTGCAGAGTACACCCTCGACGTTGATTGCGACGATCCGTTGCCTAACGCCTACATGGTGGTGCCCGACGATTCTAGGCCACCTTCTCTATTCTGCAAAATCAAGAACAATGGATACGTCGACATCACTCTCCGCCTGTACACCGAAGTCTCCAATCAGACTTGGATGAATGGTTACCCTCTGAGGATCGACTCCAACAACAGGTTCGACCATGACAACTATGTTGTCTCCGAGGTCATCAGCGCCCTCGATACAATGAACACGTGGTTCAATCTCAGTATTCCCGAGGGTGCCAGTGTCGAGGAGTTAGACTGGTTTGTCTGGATTAACGATGGGACCACTAATCTATCCAAGGTGTACATCGAACTGCCCGTATCGGTCATTGCCGCGTACTCAATCTCCCTAGATCAGAAGACCCTTGCAAATCCGGCCGCGGTGCTGTATCCAGGGACTACTGGAGATGTGGCGATGGTGATGAAGAACACTGGGAACCAGATAGCGACCTGGAATCTAGGCGCTACCTTCGGCGATAGCCGTTGGGGCGATGAGAACTTAATTTGGCACGATGCCAACGGCTCGGTGGTGACCAGCCTCGCGATGAACATCACCGATGAGTTTGAACTCATAGCAACTGTCATCGTACCCGATGAGATATCTCCGGGCACCTATGCGATAACTCTGCTCGCAAGTGGCAGACCTCCTGCCAATTTCGTAGCCGACTGGACGATATACATCGAGGTCCCGGTGTTTCACAACCTAGTGCTCGAGCCAGAGACCTCAGAGATTATGGCCTCTGCCGACGGCTTCCTAAGGCTAATCGAGGTCAGGATGGTTAACAATGGAAACTCAGAGGAGGCATTCGATCTATCCCTACTGTCGGACTGGAAACTTGGCGTCTCTCTAAATGCGGAGCAGAGCCTTGGAATAGATCCATTCGGGGGAGACAGCACCGTTTTACTGCTGCTGCCGATGCCTTATGGGATTACCAATGAGACCTATGAGATATGGATAATCGCAGCCAGTCAGGATGACTCGGGTTACCAATCGAGCGTAAGGATTCTGCTCACAGTCCCTGTTACCAATCTGATTGAAGTTGAGGACCTTGACATGACGGAGGAGGTGTTCAGGGGAGGGGACGCTGCTAGGACTGTTAACTGGGAAATCTGGAACAACGGTAACGTCAACGACGCTTTCACCCTCGATTTTGATACCAGTCACCCAGACGTTTGGGTCCAGGCGACCGGACTAACCAATGGGAGGACTCCGTATATTCCAGCAGGTTCGTCACTGAATCTCACCGTGCGCTATTCGTTCGACTTTTCCGCCTCTGGGGAGCGCGACATCACCCTAACCGCATTCAGCGTCGAGGCTGCTAGTGATGGACTCACAGTAAGTGGTAGTGGAAATGCCGAGTTCATTGTTGGCACACAAGGCTTCTTCCAGATTCTAGCGCCCCCGCCACTGGAGATAGTGGAGAGCGGGGATGACTACGCTCTTGTGTACACAGTGGTCAACCTATATCCTGATGACCAACTCCTGAGGGCTGACATCGACAGAAACTCTGACATCTTCTTCAACATCTTCGATGCGCGCGTGGATACGGGCGACAGGGACTTCGTACTACTCGCCAATGAGTCTAGAACCATCACCGTCTGGCTTACGGTGACCGATGAAAACCTAGAGAATCTCCTAGAGAACGAGATGACCTTCGGAATAGTGCTCGAGGTCGACGGCGATAGGGACAAGGTCTCGATGAACGGGTCTGTAGTCATGTACAAGCTGAACCCCATTGAAACCGGAGTCGACGTCGAGGAGACAGCTTGGTGGGCCGGCAATATCTTGTTCCTCCTCATCGGACTGGGAGTCGTTGTCGCGGTTCTAGTGGCCTCGCTCAGGATATTCAAGAGTGCGACCGCTCCGATGGAGGAGATCTCGACCCTAGATACTTACGAAATGACCGTAGATGGCAGCGGCTGGGGCGATCAGGACGGAATCCCCAACGCCCCGGAACTTCCTGCAGACGATGAGGTGGCCAATTCAATGTACGGGGGTGCAAAGGAGATCTTTGAACAGCCGCCGGAGATTCCTTCTCCTCCTCCCATAGAGCCTGAGCCTGAGCCCGAGCCTGAGCCTGAGCCCGAGCCTGAGCCCGAGCCTGAGCCTGAGCCCGAGCCTGAACCTGAGCCTTCGTTGGAACTTCCTCCGGGAGTGCCACCGATTCCAGAGAATGGCCTTCCTGAGGGATGGTCCCAAGAGCAGTGGATTCACTACGGTCAGCGCTGGCTAGATCAACAGAACAGCGAATAAGCGTCCTTAAGCACACCTACACACGCCCGTGCGAGGCCTTATGACCCCCCTATTGGTCGCCGGATTCCGGAGTGTGATTTCCTATGTACAGCGGTCAACAACCTATTTTCATCCTTAAGGAAGGCACAGAGCGTACCAGTGGGCGCTCAGCGCAGAGTAACAACATCGCTGCTGCCAAGGCAGTGGCAGACTCGGTGCGTTCTACCCTAGGCCCGAAGGGCATGGATAAGATGCTGGTAGACAGCATGGGCGACGTAGTCATCACCAATGACGGTGCTACCATTCTCAAGGAGATGGACATAGAGCACCCTGCGGCGAAGATGATCATAGAAATCGCCAAGACCCAGGAGCAGCACTGCTACGATGGCACCACAAGTGCTGTTGTAATCGCAGGAGAGCTGTTGAAGCGCAGCGAGGATTTAGTCGAGCAGAATGTCCATCCAACAGTAATCTGTGAGGGCTTCAGACTCGCCTCCGACAAGGCTTCAGAACTCATCGAGGCTCATTCCATCGCTGTAAATCAAGATATGCTGGAAGAGGTGGCTAAGACTGCACTCACCGGCAAGAGTGCAGGCGCAGTCAAGGAGTTCCTCGCAGATATTTCAGTCAGAGCAGTCCTCTCTGTAGCCCAAGATGCAGACGGCGAAATAGTGGTCGACCTCGATGATATCAAGGTGCAGAAGAAACAGGGTGGATCGATTAAGGATAGCTCTCTAGTTGATGGCATCATTCTCGATAAGGAACGTGTCCATAGTGGCATGCCGCGCAGTGTGACTGATGCAAAGGTCGCCCTAATCAACTCGGCCATCGAGGTCAAGAAAACTGAGGTAGACGCTAAGATTCAGATTACCGACCCGAGCATGCTCTCACAGTTCCTCGATGAGGAGGAACAATACCTCAAGTCCCTAGTGGAGAAGATTCAGGCCTCTGGAGCCAGTGTGATCATATGTCAGAAGGGCATTGATGACATGGCCCAGCACTACATGGCAAAGGCTGGATTGTTCGCCATTCGCCGGGCCAAGAAGAGCGATATGGAGGCCCTGTCAAAGGC
Source organism: Candidatus Thalassarchaeum sp. (assembly GCA_965658085.1). Lineage (GTDB taxonomy): Archaea > Thermoplasmatota > Poseidoniia > Poseidoniales > Thalassarchaeaceae > Thalassarchaeum. The sequence continues at coordinate 10,903 of CBFHQW010000030.1, read as the reverse complement.
CACTGGAGGTAGGATTGTGACCAACATAGACGATTTGTCATCCGACGATTTAGGTAACGCTTCGAAGGTCGAGGAGCGCAAGATAGGCGAGTCAGATATGGTCTTCGTCACTGGTTGCTCCGACGCCAAGAGCGTCTCGGTACTACTCAGGGGTGGAACCGAGCACGTGGTCGATGAAGTTCGCCGAGCCTTCGATGATGCTGTTGGCGTAGTCGCTGTGGCTCACGAGGACGGAGTAGTCCTGACCGGGGGCGGCTCGGTCGCCGCCGCGATAAGCCGTGACCTACGTTCTTACGCAGAGGGAATCGGAGGAAGGGAGCAGATGGCTATCGAGGCATTTTCTGGGGCCCTTGAGGTGATTCCTCGAACCCTCGCAGAGAACGCTGGACTGGATCCAGTCAACACCATCATCGATCTCAGGAAGGCACACTCAGAGGGCAAGTCGCACTTCGGGGTCAATGTCTACGAGGGCGGAGTTGTCGACATGAGTGAGGCACAAGTCTTCGAGCCCAGCAGAGTCGTAGAGCAGGCTATCCAAAGCGCCTCTGAAACCGCAGTTATGATTCTGAGAATCGATGACGTGATATCTAGCCGTGCAGGCTCCCCTATGCCAGATGGTGGCGAGTTCGACGGCATGGGTATGATGTGAGGCCTAGGGTAGAATACGGCCTACGGCCGTAGACCCCGGTTGCACTAGATTCAATAATCGTGTCAGGGTGCCCAGACTGCCGATAGGCACGAGTGGGCTTCATGACGATATTCAGCGTCTTCATCGATGATGGCTGCATCGTCTGCGATGCCTGCGAGGAAGCGGCTCCAGACATCTTCGAGGTCACCGAAGACACCTGCTTCATCAAGCCCAATGTTAGACTCGATGGTGGCTACGACCGCAACGTTACCAAATCTGGACTCAAGCCGGATGTAGTATCTTCTCTCTCGGATGATATCTTCGATGCTGCAGACGCCTGCCCGGTCGATGTCATCATCGTAGTTGAGGGCACTGGGGAGGAAGTAACTGAGGTAGAGGAGGAAGCAGTTTCCGAGCCAGAGGCGGAGATAGTCTCCGAGGAGCCCGTGGAGATAACAGGTGACGACCTTGAGTCCCTTCTGACTATAGGAGACCGGACGATGAGCATCCTATTCGGCTCGCAGTCAGGAAACTCTGAGGAACTGGCAGCCAAATTCGCGAAGCGGGCCACTGACTACGGTCTCGATGCCACTGTGCACGATATGGATGGATTCGATATATCCTCTCTGTCAGAGATGAAGAGAGTCCTAATCATCTGCTCGACTTGGGGCGAGGGCGAAATGCCCGACAACGCCGAAGAGTTGTGGCTGCAAGCAAGTGCAGACTCAGCACCCAATCTGTCGGATGTTAACTTCTCAATCCTCGCTCTTGGCGATACCAGCTACGAGTTCTACTGTCAGTCTGGCAAGGACTGGGACGACAGACTGCAGCAATTAGGAGCGACTCGCCTACTCGACCGCGTTGACTGCGACGTGGATTACGACTCTTCTGCAGAAGCTTGGGCTATCGATGCACTCGCAGTGATGGCCGCAGTTGACGGTACCGGCCAGTTCCATGAGGATCAGGTAGACGCAATCAAGGATCGAGTTAGCGGCGCAGCAGCAGCGGGAGCGGCTGGTGAAGACGGCTTCACCGTTCCCGAAACTGCTGCAGAAGTCATCCAAGCTGAGATTAGCATATTCAGGTACGACCCTGTCAGTGCCACCGCGGGCAAGGACACCTGGGTCTGCGCCTTGCCCGGTCACATGTCAGTGCTCGAGTCATTGAGGGCGCTGAAAGAGACCCATGATGGCACCCTTACTTTCAGAGACGGCCCCAGCGATGACCCAGCCACTGCGATATCAGTCAATGGTAGGTTGATTCTGCCAGGTAGCGTCAGACTTGATTCAGTAGCCCCTATCCGAGAAGGTGGACTGAGGCTGCGCATAGAGCCCCTACCGTCGTTCGATGTCGTTCGAGATTTAGTTGTGGACCACTGGTCTCTCGAGAGAGGCAGAGAGTTCTCCAAGCCGTGGATGGTGGCAGCTACTAGGAAAGGTGCCGATACAGCTCAGGGTGTATTGGGGACCATGGATCCCTCGACTGCAGACATGCTGCATTCGATTACCGACTTTTGCAGCGCTCCACTGCTGCATTCTTGCTCTGATGCCACCCCTCATTCAGGAGAATACCTCGGCCCCGCAGTCCTAGCACGAATCTGGGCACGCATTAACGACCCTCGCTCTTCAGAATCTAGCATAACTGCGATGCAAGATATATTGGATTCTAATGGGGGAATAAAGGCCGAGACCGACCTCGCTTCGATCCGCCGACAGAATGGTTCGGCGAGAATCATTGCTGACGCCCTCCTCGACGCGCGGACCTCGACTTTGAGCAGAGGTTCATTCAACGGCCGCCATGGCAAGCATGTCTGGTGGTACAGTTGGTCCGTGAAGAGCAGCGGTAGAGTAAATGACACCGTAATCTACAGACAGGTCCTCGGCCCTATGGGGCTGCTCGGAAACTTGTTCTCAGGGGTGACTGCCCGCATGGTGTTCGGATTCACTAGAACCGGTGGCAATGTATTCAACGGCATGTTGGGAATGTTGGCCCCACCTGCCGGTATCGGAAAGATGCCGAAACAGTTCAATTCCTCTGTTGACGACCACCACGAGGTCGTCGCGATATTCAACGAAGTGGATGGTAGGTTCTGATGCCACTGAAGTACGCTTATCATCCTGGTAACGTGGCCCACAGCAGCGCTACTGAGGTGGCTGAGACGATGGAACCAGTCGCCCAATCTCTTGGCATCGAACTGGTCCCGATGAGAGGCGCAACCAGTTGCGGAGCCGGGATAATCAGACAGGCCAGCAGGCGTTTGCAGTTGACCCTCAATGCTCGCACCTTTGCAATGGCAGAGGAACTCGGTCTCGATATCATCACACCGTGTGCAACCACGGCTGGGAACCTGCATGAGGACCTCTCCGCTCTCAAACAGAATCCCAATCTGCTCGGAGAGGTCAATGAGGTCCTTGAGAGGACCTGCGGCAGGAGATTCTCAGGAGGAGTCGAAGTCCACCATCTCCTACACGTGATAGTGGATGAGGTCGGCCTTGAGAAACTCGAGGCCGCGATACTGAATCCCATCGACTTCGATGTCGCTGCATTCTATGGTCCGAACATGCAACAGGTCGGAGCCTGCGGGGGCGATGACGTCCACGATCCGGACTACCTCGAACAGGTCATCGATGCCATTGGAGGGAAGCCGGTGCAGTGGGAGGGACGCACACAGAGCGTAGGAGTTCCAGGGCTGTTATCTGAGGAGCCGACGGTGCTGCGGCAGGCTGCTGCAGTGCTACATGAGGCCAAGTCCGAGGGGGCAGAACTCATCGTAAGTGCTTGCAATCTCTCGCATAGCGTCCTCGATATCTACCAGGGCAAGGCTTCGAGATCGACCGGACTCGCTACCAATATACCAGTTATTCATCTAACAGAGATGCTATCTTTCTCCATGGGCCACCACAACACTAGGCTGGCACAGCTGAGGACTAGGATTGCAGTTATCGGCGACTGACTAAGTATCCTGCTCAAGGCCATTTTCGGGATCGATGACGGACTCAACTCCAAACTGTTCCAACCCGGCCTGCCCCTTTGCCCTGAATGTGTCAGGAGGGAGCGTAGGAGGTTCACTGCTTTCCTGTAATGTGCTGACGTCCGACTCGGTAATTTCTATCCGATGCCTCTGGCGTTGATTGGAGACGAACTCTGAGGCAGATATGGTACCGTCCCCTGAATCAATCTGGAATCTACCTAGATTGGAGAGATCCGTGTGAGGGCTACGGTGAAGTTTCCTGCGAACTCTATGCACGGCCCGCTGCATGAATTCCTCCCTCCTTTCGGAGGATGCCATAGCTCCCTCGTCGCGCGTGTCCTCGGCTATCAGGACAACAACCTCTCCCTCCCTGTGCCTACCGGTCCTACCACGCCTCTGTATGGTGCGTATTTCACTGGATACCGGTTCGTAGAATATCACTAGGTCGGCGCTAGGGATGTCGAGCCCTTCCTCACCTACCGAAGTCGCGACTAACACATTCGCAGAACCCGATCTGAACTTGTCCAGTCTCTGGATCTGCTGCTTGGGAGTCAGTCCTTCTCTGCCCCCGCGGCTAGATTGACCGACAAACTGTATGGGACGGGCTCCATCCAACTCGTCTAGGGATTTTTCGACGGCTGCGACAGTATCTCTGAAGGTGGCGAACACGATGATGCGCGAATCGGAGTTCCTGCGAAGCCTCTCAGAGACGAGCCTCCGGACCGCGCTGACCTTGGTATGGATCTCCCCCATCTCGGTCAGGCTCTTGCGCAGGCTCGATACCCGTCCGTCCCTCAGGAAGTTTCGAGTTGATTTGTTCTGAGACTGTTCACTCCTCGAGAGCCGCTCGAGGAACTCGCTTGAGGCGGCGACGCCTTGACACAACAGATGGTTGATTAGGTGATGCAAACGCATCGCTGTGGCAATTCTAGAAACCGATTGGTAGGCGCTGGATTCACCCCTAGAAATTGCCTGCTGGGCCCGCTCCATTGCATTGGACAGCCCAGCATGGCTGATTACACCGGGCATGACGTACCTGCCCAGTCTCCGCTCTCGGTCGACGATGCCACTCTGCCACATGACTAGGGGATCTGCGAGCTCTCTGATCTGATTTGGGACCCTGACCTTTACCTCTTGGATTTCCAATCCTGCTAGGTGCTGTGCCACCATCGTGTCGGCACCTGTCTTTAGATGGATTCTACCTATCCCCAATCGGCTGCAGACTTCCTCGACCTGATTGGTCTTGGAACCCGGGCTCGCTGTAGTGGCTAGGACGAGCGGTTCGGTTGACTGTGAAAGATACAAGTCCCCGACTTGAGCCATCGCGTGATCTCCCGTCGAGTGATGCGCCTCATCGACAATGAGGAGAGAGCAGTCAGAGAGGTCCAAGACTCCTCGGGAGACATCGTTCCTGACAACCTGCGGGGTCGCTACTATGAGTCTGGACGAGCCCCAAAGAGCAGATCGCTTCGCGACCGGGTTCTGACCTGTCACGGATATCGGATTGACTGAAGCATTGCTTGACAGCACGGACTCAATTCCACGCAGGTGCTGTTCTACTAGAGCGACGGTCGGAGCAATCATCAGGATCCAGCCGTCACTGCTCTCTAATCGGTCGGCGATTACCATCCATGCGACCACCGTCTTACCAGCAGCGGTTGGCAGAACGAGCATCATCGATCCGGAAAGTGCCTCATCTGTAGCCTCGAGCTGGTAAGCACGGGCCTCAATTAGCCCCGGCGTGAGGCTCGGATGAAGAATTCCGTGCTGCATGGACCCGCATCTTGGAAGTCAGGGTTCAAAATCGTTGCACAATCCCGGGATTATCCTTACACCCCGTAGGGGTGGCGCATCTTCTTCCCCGATTTGTTCAAATAGGGTATGTTAGTCGCAAGGCCGCTCACTACGTGAGGAACCAGACACCAAAAGGCACTGCTGAAGCACCCTGCATGCCCGACTCGCACTCGCGACTCGGGCTCGGTGTCACGGTTCCTCCTTGACGAAGTGGGCCCGGCAGACGGCCGCTAAGCGGCCTGATGACGGTAAACACTTGGAGGAATTGAAATGGCCGACCGCAGCAAACCCCGCCGTGGTAGCATGGGCTATAGCCCTCGTAAGAGGGCAAATCGCCAGTACGGCAGAATCAGTTCTTGGCCCGAGTCAGACTCCTCTGAGATTAGGGTGCAGGGCTTTGCCGGATGGAAGGCCGGTATGACTCACCTCTTAGTTCGTGATAACAATCCCAACTCTCCATCGGCCCGACAAGAGGTCCGCAAGGCCGTGACAGTCATTGAGGCACCTCCAATGAGTGTGCTGGCTGTCCGAGGTTACAGGATGACTCCCTATGGTATGCAGACTGCAGGTGAGGCCTGGTCCAATTCGGACAATGGTCCAGAGGGCCTGTCGCCTCGCCTGGCCAACCAGAGCCGCGGTGAGCGTGACGCCGAAGAGGGTCGCAAACCCTCCAAGCGTGCTGGACGCATTCCATCTAGGGGAGAAGGTTCGCCGGATGCGGCTCTTGAGGCTCTACGCGAGGCCGATCTCTGCGAAGTCAGACTCATCGTTTCCACACAGCCTGCTCTGGTCAAGAGTGTGTCCACCAAGACTCCTGAGATCATGGAGGTCGCTCTAGCAGGCGGAGATAACTCATCCAAATTGGACTGGGCAGAGGAGAGGCTAGGAGGTACAATATCTCTGGATGATGTTTACGAGACAGGTCAGGAAATCGATGTGGTCGGCGTCACCAAGGGCAAGGGTTGGCAAGGCTCAATCAAGAGATGGGGAATCAAACTCCTCTCACACAAGAACAGCAAGCGCAGGCGGCAGGGCGGCAATATGGGAGACTTCGGTACCGGGTACGTCCGCAAGACCATACGTCAGGCGGGCCAAGTCGGCTACCACAACCGTACAGAATTGAACAAGCGTATCCTGAGGGTCTCAAGCCCGGAGGAGTCCGATGTCACTCCTGCTGGTGGTTTTCTCAAATATGGTGAGGTCACCAACCCTTACATGATTATTCAGGGCAGTCTACCCGGGCCTTCCAAGCGAATGCTGAGGTTCCGAGATGCCATTCGTCCAAGGCCGGCTAAGCCTGAGGTCGACATCACTTACGTGAGCACTTCGAGCAAGCAGGGAGCGTGATATCATGAAGATGAAGGCATACAATTTGGTCAATTCGGTAGAGCAGGAAGAGCTCGATGCCGGACTTCTGGCTGAGTACTATTCCGTAGAAGCCAATGACGGCAAGAGCATATCTCTGCCCTCGGCATTCTCCTCCGATGTTCGTGAGGATCTCATCCGCTCGACTGTACTAGCTTCTCGGGCTAATCGCCGACAACCGTATGGCCACCGTGAGCACGATGGCAAGAGGGCCCCGCAGCCCGGTATGAAACACTCAGTAGAGTGGTGGGGCAAGGGGCGCGGCGTATCGAGAATCATGCGCAAGACAGGCCAGCGTACAGGAGCCCAGAACCCCCACACTCGTGGCGGCCGAAGGGCACACGGCCCGCTGGTGGCAAAGGATTGGTCTCAGAAGATCAACTCGAAGCAGCGCCGAATGGCCCGTGACTCCGCCATAGCTGCTACTGCTGATGCCGAATCAGTAGCCGCGCGCGGCCATAGATTCGACGACGGCGTGCGATTCCCGGTGATCATCGACGGATACGTCGAGTCGCGCAACGACTCGGAGGAGAAGTACGAGATTGAATCCATCCCTCTGCAATACTCAACACGCAAGTTCGTAGCTATGATGGAAGGCCTCGGCCTAGGGGCCGACCTTGAGAGGGCAAAGAGTGGTAGGAACATCCGTGCTGGAAAGGGCAAGATGAGGGGTCGACGGTACAGAACTCCCAAGAGCATACTACTCGTAGTTTCCAACCGGGACGGTCTCCACAAGGCGGCCCGAAATGTCCCTGGTGTGGATGCAGTATCTACCAAGGATTTGTCTGCCGAGGACTTAGCTCCCGGCGGTGATGCTGGACGTCTGACTGTGTGGACGAAGGCTGCGATAGAGGAACTGGAGTGATTTGATGACTGACCCGTATGATATCATCATCATGCCCTGGATTACCGAGAAGACGCTCGAGGCACGCCGCGTTGCAGACGAGGAGAGCGGCTACAAGGAGAACAACAACAGAATCGAGTTCATTGTGCACAAGGAAGCAACGAAGAAACAGATTCGAGAGGCCGTTGAGCAGATGTTCGACGTCAAGGTTCGCAAGGTGAACACCAGATTTACGATGACCGGCAAGCACGCCAGTGTGCGCCTTGCCGAAGGTTACGATGCAGAGGAGGCCGCGCTCAAACTGGGCGCGTTCTGAACGAGGTGAAGATATGGGTAAGCGCACACGTTCACAACGCCGCGGTTCGAGCCCCAAGAACAAGGTCTCGAGCCACCGTTTCCCCGCGTCCAACAGAATTCCTCGTGTCAACGATGAGATTGGTGAGGTGGTGGATTTGGTTCATAGTCCCGCTCACACCGCTCCTTTGGCCAAGATCAAGTTCGCCGATGGCAGTATTGGGCACATCGCCGCACCTGAGGGTATCTCGGTAGGACAGAACCTATCATTTGGCGACAATGTGTCTCTGAGGCCGGGCAATGTCACCAAGCTCTCTCAGATTCCCGAGGGAACTCCGATATGCAACATCGAATCCCGTCCTGGAGACGGCGGCAAATTCGCTCGCTCGGGGGGTAATTCTGCTACCCTCGAGGCGAGGATAGATGAAAGGGTCCGCGTACGTCTACCAAGCGGACGCGTCAAGGATTTGCCAGCGAACTGCCGTGCTACCATCGGTGTTTTGTCTGGTCATGGAAGGACTGAGAAGCCGCTGATGAAGGCTGGCGCTGCTCACTACCGCGCCAAGGCGCGCGGCAAACCCTACCCGACTGTAAGCGGAGTGGCGATGAATCCGGTCGACCACCCTCATGGCGGTGGCAACCATCAGGCCGTGCACGGCCCGAGCTCGGTGAGCCGGAATGCCCCACCGGGCAAGAAGGTCGGAAATATCGCACCACGTCGGACTGGACGCGGAAGAGTAAGGGAACAGGAGACTGATTAGAATGGCTCGCCGCAGGTCGAAGAAAGTATTCCGTTCGCCCAAGTTGGCGAGGCGTCAGGCTCGTAAGCGACGTTCGATGATTTCCGAGCGCCGCAAGAAGGAGTTCCTCTGGCGTGGTTACAACATGGAACAACTCCTTGAGTTGCCCCTGTATCCTCCTGAGGATGATATGGAAGCTATTTGCATAGCCACACTGATGCCCTCACGCGCAAAGCGTTCACTCTCTCGCGGACTCAATCTGGAGTGCCAGAATCTACTCGATAGCATCCGCTCCAATGACGGCAAGGTCGTCAGAACCCACTGCCGCAGCATGTACATCCTTCCCGAGATGGTCGGGACGACAGTCGGAATCCACAACGGCAAGGACTTCGTCAGAGTCGAGATAGTTCCAGAGATGATCGGCCACGCGCTGGGCGAGTTCGCCCACACGCGCAAGTCGGTCACGCACACCGGCCCTGGTGTCGGAGCAACCCGTTCGTCACAGCACGTGGCACTGAAGTGAGGTGAGAGTGATGAGCAGGAGAACAGGCCAACCGCAGTCCGGATACACTCAGTTGCTAGAGGGTTCCAACCTAGTCTCCGCCCGCGCAGTCGACGTAGACTGTCACCACAAGCACTGCTACCACATCGCAAAGGCAATTCGTGGCATGAACGCCGCAGACGCAGTAGGGTATCTTGAGGATGTCATCGCCAAGAAGCGAGCTATCCCCTACACCCGTCGCTCCCGCAGGGGTCGCGGCGGAAACACGATGGCAGGGCATCGAAAGGGCAAGATGGGTCCTGGAAAGTATCCGAACAAGGCCTCGAAGGTATTCATCAAGCTCATCAATAGCGCCATGGACAACGCGCGTCAGCGCTTCGACACTCTCGATGCTGAGGACATGACGATTACGCACGTAGCTGCACATCGCGGCCAAGTTGCTACCAACTGGCGCCCCCGAGCAATGGGTCGCGCCACACCCAGCAACCACTACCAAGTCAATCTCGAGATCTTCCTCGAGCATTTCGGTGCTGGAGAGGGAGAGGACGTATTCTGAGGTGATTATGTGAAGCAACAGAGTACCATAAGGACCCTCATTGGCCGCAATGTCGAGCGACAGCTCGTCCGCGAGTTCCTACTGAGAGAGACCGAGCGTGCTGGTTTTGGCGGCCTGACTTTCAACCGCACTCCAGATGGTACCAAGATTAGTCTACGGGCAGAACAGGTCGGTCGCGTAATTGGTCGCCGAGGTAAGGTCATCCACGAACTTGGCAACCGCTTGAAGAACGACTTCTTCCTAGACCGCCCTCACCTCGACGTCGAAGAGGTCACTGAACCCCGCCTCAATGCCCAGATAATGGCCAGTCGTATGTCTAGCTCCCTTGAGCGTGGTTGGTTCTTCCGCCGCGCTGGACATGGTACAGCGCAGCAGATAATGGATGCAGGCGCGCGTGGATGCCTAGTCGTCCTCAGTGGTAAAATCACAGGTGCCCGCCACCGAGTCGAGAAGTTTCAGCAGGGGCACATCAAGTTCTGCGGTGAGACCGCCCTTGAGTTCATGGACACCGGTTTTTCGACCGCTGTCAAGAAGTTGGGTACGATTGGCTGCACAGTCAAGATAATGCGACCTGATGCCAAACTACCGCACGAGATAATCATCACCGAGCGCGCCGATTCAGGCCTACCACCTCTGGCCGAGGTTGCTATCTTCGAAGTCTCCGACGAGGAGGCCGACGAGGAACTGTCTGCCACTATCGAGGAGCCCAAGGCCGACGCCGAGGGTGTGGTCGATTCGGTTGTCGACATGATGGCTGGAATTGAGCAGACGAAGGAGGAGGAGTAAATGTCGCATATCAGATCAAGGGACATCGAGACGATGAGTCCGGAGAAGCGAGAGGAAATGCTGGAGGAACTCCGCGAGGAATTACTGCAGCTCCGCGCTCAACTAGCTCTGGGAGGCTCAGTATCAAACTCAGGAGCATACAAGCAGACGCGTAGGAGCATAGCGCGGATGCTGACTCGTATCAATCAGAAGCAGGAGTAGGGTAGATGGCTGGGATATGCAACTTATGTGGACTACCGGATGAACTGTGCATATGCCAAGAAATAGCGAAGGAACAGCAGAAGGCGACAATTTCAGTAGTAAGGAGGAGGTACGGAAAAATGGTCACAATCGTCGAGGGAATAGAGGACACTGCCATCGATCTGGGGCAACTCGCCAAGATTCTCAAGGGCGCGTGCGCGAGCGGCGGCACCGTCAAGGGAC
>CBFHQW010000029.1:0-14847 GCA_965658085.1 Candidatus Thalassarchaeum sp. | reverse complement strand
CTATGAGAAGATGGGCGTAATAGGGATCCCTCTTGGGGTCTTAGAGTCGTTAGGAATGCTACCAAAAGTAGTCTCCTACGTCAGGTTGTTCGCAGTCGGGGTAGTGGGCGTGAAAATCGCGGCGACTGGGAACGAAATGATCTACGAGGGCATGGCCCACACGCTTTCCGACCTCGGTCATGCATCGACGATGGACATCGTCCTTCTGCCGATTATGTTCGTCGGCTGGCTATTGGTACAACTCTTCGCCTTGGTGTTGGGCGTATTCAGTCCAAATATCCACACAGTGCGTTTGCATTTCGTCGAGTGGATGATGCAGTTCTACGAGGGGAGCGGCCTGCCCTTCGAGGCGTTCGGTTTCAAGCCGAACAAGGTAGAGGTCGAATAACACTCACAAAGTGAGAAAAATACGGAGGAAAAAACATGGAAAATAAGAGAATGAAAATGGTTTACCGCCTGCTGATGACTGTGTTCATCGCGACCTTGGTCGCCGGTGTCGCAACTGCTCAGGAAGCGGAAGCGGAAGCGGATACAGGGAACGATAAGGACACCCTAGCCAAGCTCGGCGCAGGTATTGCGCTGGCTGGTTGTGGGATAGGAACCGGTCTTGCGCAAGGACCAATCGGCGCAGCCGCCGTTGGTATGATTGCCGAGGACGACAGTAAGTTCGGTTTGGCACTTCTGTTTACCGTACTACCTGAGACTATCGTTCTGTTCGGTTTCCTTTCGATCTACCTACTGTAGGTCGTTTGGGACTAGGCAGATAATGGAGAGTCACATATGTCATTGGACAAATTAGCAAGTGAGATTGAATCAATGGCCAAGGCCGAGGCTAAGGTAGTCTCGAAAGAGGCTAAGGCCGAGGCCAAGCGCATTGGCGATGAGGCCAAAGATTCAGTCGCTGAGTACCGTGATGCAGCGATTACTCAGGCTGAAAAGATGAGCGACCGGATTGCAGTGGAAAGCATCGCTGCTGCGCGCCAGAGGAACCAGAAACGCCTCCTTGTAGCACGCAGAGCAGAGCTCGACGCGACGTGGTCGGAAGTCATGTCACAGGTCGGTAAAGCCGATTTGAAAGGTAGAGAAAATATACTCGGATCTTTGATGGAGATGGCTACTGCGGAATCTGGAGATGACATGATTCTACGTCCGATAGCAGTGGACCGCAAAATCCTGACAGCCTTCTCGGAAAACCATGGGGAATATCACGATTTCCAGATAGGGGAGGACATCGATGGACTAGGGGGCTTCGTGCTCGAGAGTCCAGATGGCTCCGTCCTGATGGACTACCGATTCGAAGGGAGGCTGCGCGACGCATGGGAAGCAAGCCTCGGAGAAATCAACAACAAATTATTCGGAGAATGAGGGGAAAGCAATGGCGGAGATAGCAGTCGGGAAGGGTAACTGGGCTAACGCCTCGGCCCGCAGCAAGGCCAGGAAGGCCAAGTTGCTCGACGAGACCAGACTCCGCCAACTGATGAAGAGCGGCCCGGACACCATCGCCGCCAGCATCGGAGAACTCGACTATCGCAGAGAGTTAGATATCTATTCAGCTCGCCTCAGCGGCGCAGATCTCGTTGAGGCGGCCCTGAGTCACAATCTAGACAGAGAACTAACAGAGGTCATGGGCTTTTGTCAAGGACGACTCAAGAGAATTGTCTCTGTTTTTGCCCTTCGTTTTTCGTATAGTAACGCCAAAGCGGTACTCCGTGCCGTCAACGGCGGAATAACAGTTGAGAACCTGTCTAATTCAGTGCTGCCTGATGAGAATGAACTCAATGTCAGTTGGCTAGATATTGCTCGCCAGAGCGAAAATCTACAGGAAGCCGCCGCTGCAATGCGCGGAACTCCTTGGGGGTCAGCCATATCTGACTTCGACGCCGACACACGTTTACAGGAATATGAGGACGCACTCGATCGTCACTACTACCACGAAGCAATTTCTGCGTTGAGAACCAGTGGACAGAGCCACAGTCTGCTGTTGGGTTACCTACGTACCGAGATCGATCATCGCAATATCGTGAACCTGCTGCGGGCCCTGCGTCAGAACCTATCTGCTGAGCAGAGAGCAGGTCTGATTTTGGAGGGGGGCAGGGCGCTGAAGGGCAACCTACTCCGCAGCGCTTCCCAAGCAGACACCGAGGACGCTCTGATGGAGATCCTGCGAAGATCCAGTATGGAGACCGCCGAACTAGAGGAGGCACTCAAGGAGTCCCATGAGCATGGGGGCTTCGATCCAGTAGTCAGTTATCTCGCATCAGAGAGGAGAGCAGATCTGAGGCGAATGAGTCACCTGAACCCGCTCTCAGCGTTCCCTCTCATCTACTACCTTGAGAGCAAAGTGCTCGAAGTCCAGAATCTCCGCCTGTTGGTGCGCGGCAAGGCGGTCGGACTTTCGGATGATGTAATAGAAGCGCACATGGCATTTTGAGGTGAGAAGATGGAGATAGCGATAGTAGGCCCTCCTGAGTTCACCCTTGGATTCCAACTAGCGGGCATCATGCGCCTGCATAACCCTGAGAACGATGAGGAGATGAGTAAGACCCTCCAATCGATGCTCGATGAGGAGGAGGTCGGCATCATCGTTGTTGATGCAGCTGACCTGACTCGCATGTCGGACAAGCTCAGACAGCGTATGTCCGATAGCATATCGCCCACAGTACTGGGCATAGGGACAGAAGAGGACAACACCCTCCGAGAGTCCATCAAGTCGGCACTAGGTGTCGACCTCTGGAAGTAGATTCCAATATTACAAGGATAAGGAAGTGAAGAAATGAGTGAACAAAGCGGATTAATTTACAGAATCTCAGGACCGGTCGTCACGGCCGTCGGCATCTCGCCGAGAATGTACGAAGTGGTGCGAGTTGGCGATGAGGGACTGATGGGAGAAGTAATCGAATTACACGGTGAACAATCGGTCATACAAGTGTATGAGGAAACATCGGGTGTCAAACCCGGCGAGCCAGTGATTAGGACAGGACAGACCTTGTCCGTTAAGCTGGGTCCAGGGTTGCTGACACAGATTTATGATGGAATTCAACGGCCTCTTGAAGATCTCGAGGAAACTATGGGTGTGTTCATCACTCGTGGTGTCGACGCAGACGGCCTCGATCTTTCAAAGAAGTGGGAATTCAACGCCAGCGTTTCTGTTGGCGATGAGGTGTCTGGGGGTTCGATTATAGGAATTGTACAGGAGACCGAAACTGTCGAGCACCGAATTATGGTGCCTCCCGGAAAATCCGGAAAAGTCGCCAGCATCCAGTCTGGTGAATTCGATGTTACAACTACTGTTTGTACACTAGAAGATGGTACTGAGATAGCAATGATGCAGGAGTGGCCCGTGAGAACTCCTCGACCATTCATTCAGAAAAATGCTCCAGATGTGCCTCTGATAACCGGTCAGAGAATCCTCGACTTCCTATTCCCTCTGGCCAAGGGAGGTACTGCTGGTATCCCCGGTCCTTTCGGTGCTGGAAAGACAGTTACTCAGCAGCAGTTGGCCAGGTGGTCGGATGCTCAGATTGTTGTCTATATCGGCTGTGGGGAGCGCGGTAATGAGATGACAGAGTTCCCTCATTTGATGGATCCCAATACAGGTAAACCACTGATGAACAGGACCACCATGATAGCCAATACTTCTAACATGCCAGTTGCCGCACGTGAGGCATCTGTGTATACTGGCATTACAATCGCCGAGTACTTCAGAGATATGGGATACGATGTAGCCCTTATGGCCGACTCTACCAGTAGGTGGGCTGAGGCCATGCGAGAGATTTCTTCTCGTCTTGAAGAGATGCCCGGAGAAGAAGGGTATCCAGCTTACCTATCAAGCCGTCTAGCCGAGTTTTACGAGCGAGCAGGCCGAGTTCAGACTCTGGGTGGTGGCGACGGATCGGTTTCAGTCATTGGTGCCGTATCTCCTCCCGGAGGCGACATATCGGAACCAGTCAGTCAGGGCACTCTGAGGATAGTCAAGGTGTTCTGGGGACTCGATGCAGGTTTAGCAAGGCAGCGACATTTCCCAGCGATTAACTGGTTGAGTTCTTACAGCTTGTATCCGCAGGCGTTGGATCAGTGGTACCGGGACAACATAGCTAGTGACTACCCCGAGGTACGAACAAAAATTAGCAGCCTCCTCCAAGTAGAAGCTGAGCTTCAGGAGATTGTACAACTAGTCGGCTCCGACGCTCTTCCTATGGACCAGCAATTGACACTTGAGGTTGCACGAATGATACGCGAATTCTTCCTGCAGCAAAACGCCTTCCATGATGTCGATACATTCAGCCAATTGGATCTCCAATACGAGATGGCTAAGGCCATCTTGACTTTCCAAGAAGAGTCCGAGAAAGCAATGGCCGGCGGCGCCGGCCTAGAGGATGTAGTCAACGTCCCCGCGCGTACTGACCTGATGAGAGGTCGTTTTGAGGAGGGCTATGCAGAACGCATTGGAGAATTGCTCGGCAAGATGACTAAGCAGATTGCTGGGACTATGGAGGACAACTAAGGGGGTGCCATGAATGAGCGGAAAAGAATACAGAACAATTACTGATGTAAAAGGACCATTGGTCTTCCTAGAGAAGACAGAGCCTGTAGCCTATGGCGAGATTGTACAACTACGACTTTCAGATGGGACAATGAAGAACGGACAGGTGCTGGATACTAGCGATGATCAGGTTATCGTACAGGTCTTCGAGGGAACCGCATCCGTAGACAGGCAGACTGGGGTTAAATTCCTCGGAGATGTCTTCAAACTCCCTGTTAGCAAAGGACTAATCGGACGCATTCTAGACGGCGCGGGAAAACCTAGAGATGGAGGTCCAGAGATTGTGGCCGAGGAAATGGCCGACATCATTGGTGCCGCCATCAATCCTTTCAGCCGTGAGAGTCCAGAGCAGTTCATTCAGACAGGGATCTCGGCCATCGATGCCTGCACAAGTCTGGTTCGTGGACAGAAGCTACCGATATTTTCGGCATCTGGTCTGCCTCACAACGACATAGCATTGCAGATTGCTAGGCAAGCCAAACTAGTGGGCAGTGACGACGACTTCGTCGTAGTTTTCTGCGCCATGGGAATCACTGCCGAGGAGTACAATTTCTTCGTACACGATCTTGAGAGAACTGGTGCACTGGAGAATGCAGCACTTTTCGTGAATCTGGCTGACGATCCTGCGGTTGAGCGCCTGATTACTCCGAGGCTAGCTCTTACTGCCGCTGAGTATCTGGCATTCGAGCACGATTATCACGTTCTCGTTATCTACACTGACATGACAAATTACTGCGAGTCTCTACGGCAAATCGGAGCTGCTCGTGAGGAAGTGCCTGGAAGACGTGGATATCCTGGATACATGTATACTGACTTAGCTATGCTATACGAGAGAGCAGGAATGGTGAAGGGCAAGAAAGGGAGCATTACTCAGTTTCCAATTCTAACTATGCCAGGAGACGATATAACACATCCAATACCTGATCTTTCTGGATATATCACTGAAGGACAAATTGTGATTTCTCGAGAACTTCATCAAAAGGGAATTTACCCCCCAATTAACGTTCTACCGTCTCTATCGAGGCTGATGAACGCAGGAATTGGTGAGGGCAAGACTCGAGAGGACCACAAGTCTGTTTCTGACCAACTTTATGCTGCCTATGCAGGAGGTAGGGAACTCAGAGGATTGGTGGCTATTGTCGGTGAGGACGCGCTCAATGAGCGTGACTTACAGTTGCTGAAGTTTGCAGATATCTTTGAGGATCAGTTCCTCAGGCAAAGCCGTGACGAGGACCGCCCGATAGCAGAGGGCACACTCGACCTCGCGTGGGATCTCTTGACCAATATCGATACGAAGTACCTCGTCAGGCTGGACCAGAAGTGGATAGACAAGTACCACCCGACCGAGAGTAAGTAGTGAACCGTAGATAGAGGGCGCTGAGGAGGTAAAACATGGCTCTGGACATCAAGCCTACCAGATCCGAGCTGATTAACCTCAAGCGACGCATCAAGCAAACTCAGAATGGCTACAACCTGCTCAAGATGAAGCGGGATGGGTTATTCCATGAGTTCAGAACCCTGCTCTCTGAGATGATAGAGGCCCGCGAGGAACTCGTCGGCACCTACAGGGAAGCAGTTCAGTCAATCAGTTTGGCCAGTGCCATTGAAGGCGGTCTTGCAGTCAAGAGTGCAGCCATAGCCATCTCACGCCACCCCGAGGTCACTGTGACACCACGCAACATCATGGGAGTGGTTGTGCCGAGCGTGGTCGGGACCAACTTGACCACCTCGATAGATGAGAGAGGGACTGGGCTAATCGGAGGCTCGGCATACATAGACGAGGCGTCCGACTCGTATTCCACTCTAATCGAGAAGATTGTCAAGGCCGCCGAGATGGAAGCGACATTGAAGAGACTCCTCGTCGAGATCGAGGCGACTAAGCGTCGAGTCAACGCGCTTGAATACGTAGTCATCCCTCAGATGGAAGATGCACGGAACTTCATCCAACTTCGTCTTGAGGAGATGGAGCGCGAGGAGACGTTCCGTCTGAAACGCTTCAAGAACAAGTGAAACGGCGAACTTTGTTCGCCGCGCGCTCGTGCGAGGGGTCAAAACGGACCTCCCCGACCCAATATCGAGGGGCCACCATGACTGAGGCCAAAATTCACCTTCTGGACACCGAGACATGGGGCCAGCACGAACTGCTCGAGGTAATCTGCTCGAGGTACTTCGTCCTCGGTAGTCAGGGCTTGGCAGAGTACTCATGGGAAGTCAACGGCAGGGAGGGCCGAAGTCCCAGTGCATCCTTGCGTTCACTGAATAGGCACCTCAAGGACCTCAGTCTGATTGCAGTGTTGGATGAGGGAGATCCACCTCTACTCAGCGTTGGGGGGCTGCCGTCGCAAGTGATGGTGATGCCAGCTTGGCAACAGGCTCTGGTATGGGTCCTAGTCACTGGGTTTGTGACCATGGCAGGATCCCTCTGGGTTACTCATCTCAATCCCGCCTCGACGACTTTTGAATCAACAGTCCTGCAGACCTCTCTTGTGTTCTTCGCCCTCCCTGTGATGGGATCAGTTCTACTCGCAAGTTACGCCCGCATCTTCGTATCGGACGCGTTTGAGGTCGAATCGAATCACCTAATCCCACTTGCCTTCCCAGTGATGTCGCCTGAATGGCCGTTCAGTCTGATATCTGCTATCGGCCAGATGAGGCCCGACCTGAACCCCATTCCCAATAGACGCGCTCTTGGATTCATCGAACTGACCACGCCGACGGTAATGTTCGTCTGTGGCTCTATACTAACCGTCCTTGGACTCGGCATGACTCCCAATCAACCACCGGCCTATGAGGCAGCCCCTATTGTGGTCGACACCAATTTCCTAGTGGACATCCTAGGCTCGGTGATACTATCTTCTGACGTGGCTCTAAAACTCCAGTGGATACATCCTACTGGGCTGGCCGGCATCGCACTCTCGCTTGCCGGATGGGCCCTCATACTCCCTATTCCGGGGTTCCCCGGTGACCGAATACTGCACGCCATAATCGGTCCAGAAGACATGCAGGAGGGCAGCAATCAGACGTCCATTTTTATCGCTACTCTCGGCTTCACGCTCCTCATCTTCATCAGTACGGAATACTGGCCCTGGCTTCTACTGGCCGCCCTCGCTGCATGGCGCAGATTCAGTCCCGAACAGATGCCATCTCCTTACATCGTCGACGAGTATGCAGGACTCGACGAGATTCAGATGCGACAGATTGCCTCGTTGACGCTGGCCATCCTCCTGCTTGGATACCCTGGCCTCGAACCCAGCTACGAGATGGAGGATTGGGACAAAGGACTGTCAACCGAATCTTGGCCCACACATATTTCCTTTGAGAATGGGAATGCCGAGATCGAGTTGACGCTAGAACCAGTCGGGGTGATGCCTGTCTCCGGCTGGCTACAGATGCGCATCGAAGGAGCTCCGTTTGGGGGTTGGCAGATTGATTCAGAGTGCATGGATGAAAGGGGAGTATGTCGTTTCGATGATATCACTCAGGTCTCGCCCGGTAGTGTATCGGTCAGCATGAATCGTGATCAAATGGAGGCTAGTGAGCAGACATTCAGACTGGTCATCCTTCTTGATGTCGCTGATTACGTCTCTGAGTATACCATAGTGTTCCATCCGACAGGGGTGACTTCGCCGATAGACCCGCTTTGGGTGTTGGTCGAAGACACACAGACTCCTAGGATCTGCGTCGAGATCATGGTCGTCGAGGATGACTACGTCAACCTGACGAATAACGACCCGTTCTGGTCATTTGAGAATGAGACCTCTCTAGGTCCCGGAACTCATGATTTGTGCATGCGAGGTCACGAGGGCGCCTTACAATCCCTATCGATGCGGGACGACCAGTACCGCAGGATGGGCCCCTCTATTTTCCTGTCCCGCGAAAACCTAGCCAACGACGTCTTGTTCCTGCCGGTCGAGGACACCCAACCCATAATCCAAGTCTCTGACGGTGAGTGGCGTATTCCTGAGTGGTTTGTGTCGGACTCTGAGTACGCGATAGCCCGGGGCGAGTCCGGCTCGGCCTTCTGCCCCTCTACTGAAGTAATCGCCGAAGTCAACGCCAGTGGCAACTGGGTCAGGGACCTCGCTGACCGCTCGTCGATACTTCTTCCGGCCGGAGAGATTGGTAACGCGACCCTCAGATTTGATGCATCGGGCTGGCTGGCGCTGTGCCAAGGAACGACTATGCTCGCCTCGTACAGAGTGACTGAGGGACCGGACGTCATGGTCGACCCTGGAACCCTCTCATCGAGGATGCCGAATGGCGAGTTTAGTATCGTCAACCGGCAAAACACTTCGATGCCAATATCTCTTGATTGGACAGGGGATGCAGTCGCTTGGGATAACTGGGAGGCTTGGGCACCGTCTGAAGTGGCAGCGATGTCATCAGTCACAGCCAACGCATCCGTCCACGGAAACCCCTCTGCTTGGTGGGCAGCTTGGGTGACGGCAGACGAAGACGGCATCACACTGCACTTTGCGGCACGCTCGTGGGAGGCTCCATGATGCGGATAGCCATTATCGGCGTCGGCTCGATAGGTGGAGTCCTTCTGGGTGCCTTGTCCGACACCGACGCTGAACTGGTGGCTGTAGCCCGAGGAGAGAACTCTAGGATACTGTCACAGGGGGGATTGGTCCTACACACTCCGGAAGGTTCGATTGAGGCGATTCCTCCCGAGCGTTTTGTTACCGTAGACAGCGAAGCTGGCCCTCTGCCTACGAATTTACGGGGGTCGTGCGATGCCGCGCTCATCTGTGGCAAGGCTGACTCGACCCCTATACTTGCGCAGATTGCCGAGGAGTTGCTTAGTGAGGAAGGCATCGCTGCCAGTCTACAGAACGGCATGGGACATGCTGAGACCCTCGCTCATAGGCTAGGTAGGGCCAGAACTCTTGGCGGGACGACCACTCATGGAGCATGGCGCAGTGAGGCTGGGACCCACTGGGTCGGCCGAGGCAACATCAGACTGGGCAGGTTCGACAACTCTCTTCCTGAAGGAACTGCAGCGATGCTGATGACCAAACTGGCCGAGGCTCATCTCGAACCCGATTGGTCGAAAGATATCCAGTCCACTATCTGGACGAAGATATTGCTCAATGTTGCTATTAATCCGGTGTGCTCGATAGCCGGCGTGCGCAACGGAGCACTGCTTGAGGTGCCTGAGCTCTGGGATCAGGCATTCTCCGCGATGCTAGAGGCAGCAACGGTCGCCGACGCTAGCGGAGTCGACCTCTCTGATATCGATCTCGAGGGCACTCTGCGCACTGTAGCAGAGGCGACTGCACAGAACCGCTGCTCGATGTTACAGGACGTGATGGCAGGACGTCAAACGGAGATCGACGAGCTATGTGGGGCAGTAGTATCGCTGGGAGAGTCAGTCGGTGTCCCTACTCCGAGGAACGCCATGCTCCATGCACTGGTCAGGGGCATTCATATCTCATCCAGTTTCGAGTAACTGCATCGGCGATTTTTCGACCCATCCGTAATCGTTGTGCTGCTCGCATGGGCGCCTCAACGTTCATTAGCAGACAGAGGGGGAGCGCGCAAATGTCGTCGGCGATATTTCGTACGGTGATAGGGTGAGGGGATGCATCTACTTCGAATGGAACTTGAAAACTTCAAATCATTCGGGGGCGAAGTCACGATTCCACTTGAAGAAGGATTCACAGCGATAACCGGGCCGAACGGCTCGGGTAAGTCGAACACCTTGGATGCTCTTGAGTTCGTTCTCGGCCCGAAGTCCACGAAGTCGTTGAGGGCAGCTAACGTGACCCAGTTGATATTCAATGGTGGTAAGCGAGGTAGGCCCGCCAAGCACATGTCGGCCAGCCTAGTGTTCAGCAACACTCCTGAGACCGGTAGCCGCAGGAGACTGAGGATTGACACTGATGAGGTCCGATTCACTAGGACTGTCAGGCTAGGCAGGAAGGGGGCTCCAATCTCTTCCTACCGGATCAACGACGAACCCTCTACGGCAACAGAAATGCGCCGGGTCCTAGCTGAGGCGGGTCTGCGGGCTGGTGGCTACAACATTGTGAAGCAGGGCGATGTCACTAGCCTCGCCACAATGACTCCTTTCAAGAGAAGAGGTATTCTTGAGGACGTCGCTGGAGTCACCGCATACGACGACGAGATTCGCCGGGCCAACACTCAGCGTAAGCACGTCGAGAACAACATTGAGACCATCGACTTGTTTGAGGTCGAACAGAAGAAACGCCTCAAGGACCTCGGCAAGGAGCGAGAGCAGGCACTCAAGTTCAAGGATCTCAAGGAAGAGTTGGACACGGCCAAGACCTCGCTGCACCAGTCGAGGCACAGGAACCGCTCGGACGAGGTACGTCTGTTGGGAGAGGAACGCTCTCGCTATCTAGGGGAGATTGATACTATCGGTGGCAGAGTCACCGAGGGCAACAGAGGACTACTCGCGCTAGACGAGGAGTTGGTGAAGGTAGATTCTGACATCAACGAGATTGCAGGAGGTGAAGCCCGAGACCTGTTTGAGCAGATTCGCCAGTATCAGATTGATATTGAGACCGGAGGCGATAGGATTGGCGATCAGCGCAGCATTATCGAGGACGCCGAAGAGGAAGCTGAGGAGTTCCGTGCAGAATTGCAGAGAGCCCAGACGGCTCACGAAGAGGCCGAAGATGCACTTACTAGCGCCAGCCAAGACCTCGAAGAGGCCAAGGAGTCTCTCAAGAGCGCCTCTGAGGACGAGCGGGATGCAAGGGAGGCGATTGAGTCCGGAGATAAGGCCGGCCGGGGACTCAAGCGAATCCTAGGTCAAGCCACCGAAGCTGTGGACAAGGCTCATACGATTCATGCTGAGGCTAAATTGAGCGCTGATTTGGCCGAACAGACCTCACAGATAGCCTCGAGCAAACTGGCCGATCTCGAAGAGGAGTTTGAGGAAGCCACGATGGTTCGCGACGACCTCGAACTAATCGGCGAGGACCTACAGAGCGATCAGCCTACAACCGACCGCAGTTCTCTGGCCGAGGAGCTTCGCCGAATGCAGAGGCAGGAGGCTGACCTAGTGGGGGACAGGGACCGCTCGGAGATTAAAGTCAGAGATGCGGAGAGAGATTTGAACAAGGCCCGAGCGCGTCAGGAGGGTCGTGCCAATACTCATGGCTCAGCAGTGACGCTCGCAGCACTCGTCAAACTCCGTCAGAGCGGCGATGTGAAAGGAATACTTGGCTCTCTCGGAGAACTTACCGCACCAAAGAACCCGTCACATGAGGAAGCGCTGGCCAACGCCCTCGGAGCAGGACTCAGGAGCATCGTCGTCACAGATGATGACGTCGCAGCCAAATGTATTTCTTGGCTAAGGCAGAATGGAGGTGGCAGAGCCACATTCCTACCTCTCAGCAAACTCAACATCAGTCGCCCAGGGGGGCGCTCCCTGATTGTCGCAAACAATCCTGGAGTCGTCGGCTTCACTCACGACCTACTGGAGTACGACTCGGAGATCGACACTGCTGTCAGGTACGCCGGGCGTAACACACTCCTAGTCGACTCAATGGAAGTAGCCCGACGAAACATGGGTGGCGTTAGACTGGTCACTCTGGACGGCTCAGTAATCGAGAGTTCTGGAGCGATGACTGGGGGATCTGCCTCCAAGTCTAATCGAAATGCATTCGGGGGTGGCTCAGTCTCGTCGAGCCTAGACAGACTGGAAGCAGCGGTTGAGGCTGCCAATCTCATCTACTCAACTGTCGAGGCTGCTCTCAGGGAGTTGCGAGGAAATCAGCAAAACCTGCGTGACAGAATACATGGCCTTGACGACGGCGACCACTCGCTGCAGTTGCGTAATTGGAAGGCGGACATCGAGCGGGCCCAGAGGGATGTCAACGATGTTCGCAAGAAAGTGGCAACAGCTAGCGGTGAGTTCGAGCGTTGTGAGGCGGCCCAAGTCACTGCTAGTTCTGCGGCCGATGGGGCTAGGGAGAATTTCGAGTCCGCAGTTGCCGAAAGAGCCGCAGCTGCTCAGGCCCTACAGGACCACGCCCCCGACCATCTATCACAAAAGCTCCGCGAGGCAGAGCGAACAATGACCGAGGCCGAGCGTACTCGGCTAGCCTCGGAATCAGCAATTTCCAACGGCAACGAGCGCTTGCAAATCCTCTCCGGGCGTGTAGCGGACATCCAGCGTCAAATCGACAAGAAACTCAAGACCATGTCTGAAGCAGAGACAAGGATATCAGAGTTGGAGAAGGCTATTGCTGAGGCCAATGATAATCTTGAGGATCTCAGAGAGCAGGCTTCCCAGTTTGATGAGGAGCAGCAGGCGCTCAAAGAAAGGAGAGACGAGATCGTCGACGAGCGAGCGAGTCTACGAGCATCAGTTGAGACGCTGTCCCAGAAGAGGGAGACCCTAGCGTCCCGTATAGAGGACCTGAATATCCAAATCCAGCAGAAGCGCGAAGCGGTTGACGAGATAGTTGCCGAACTCGAGGGCGCCGGGATAGCAATCCCGTCGCCAGAAGCGCATCTGCCGACTGTGGCCGAGGCGGAGAAGAGCGTGCAGGGGCTCGAGCGCCGCCTCGGTCATCTCGGTGATGTGAACATGCTCGCTATAGAGCAGTACGACAGCACCGCCGAACGCATCGCCGGGCTAGTGGAGGACGGCAAGTTGCTACGCAGCAGGCGCGAACACCTCGTCTCAATTGCCGTGCAACTTGAGGATGAACGAAAGACTAGGCTGATGGCGGTGTTCGAACATGTCAACAATAACTTCTCGAGAGTCTACGAGATACTGCAGCCTACAGGTAGCGGAAGGCTCCAGATGGAGAATCCGAAGAATCCCTTCGATGGAGGTTTGGAGATGCAGTGCGTACCTCCTGGTAAGAGTAAGAACACCCGTCGTAGTATGTTGTCCGGCGGCGAGAAGTCGATGGCCGCACTGGCTCTGATATTTGCCATCCAAGACTACGAACCAAGTCCGTTTTACTATCTTGATGAAGTTGACCAAAACCTCGACCCATTCAACGCCGAGCGCATCGCGACCCTGTGTAGGATGCGCAGTCAGCGAGCACAGTTCCTCATGGTGACGCTGCGCAAGGTCAGCCTCACTCTCGCCGACCATCACATCGGCATCACTCACGCTGGCGATGGACGTAGTCGACTAATCACTGACTTTGACAGGGCAGCTGCCCTCGTGATGGGAGATGATTTCGAGGCTGAGAAGAACGCCCAGGAACTGGCTAAGGCTGAGCGCGAGGCGATGCCCGAACTGCCAGACGCGGAGGGCATGCCCCGAACCCCCGAGCCGCTTGGAACTCCGAAGAGCCTGGGTGGAGTAGCAGAACGAGCTGGAGTGGATATCGAAGCCACCGATGAAGAAAAAGAGGCCGAGGCAGAAGGTGGAACAATAGAATCCCTACGTGATCGTACTGATGACTGGACCGAGGACATAGAGGAGCGCGAAGAGATTGAGCAGAATCTTGTAGAATCGGAGGACGAAGGTGAGGCCGATACAGTAGCCGAGAAGAAGGAGGTGGAATGATGACAGTGTTCGATGGTCAGGCCATGCGTGACGACATCGTAGTGAGGATGCTGGGAAGCGATACCGATCTCGAGACCAGCAGGTACCTAGACAGATTGGTCGAACTCGCAACTCTTGAGGAGGCCGAACATCAGTTCTTGATTGATCCATTCGACCGCTCGGTGGCGCTTGTTCTGCAACTGTTCCAGTCCAGCGACCTCGATCCGTGGGATGTCGACCTCAGCTCTTTCCTTGAGATGTTCAACGAGAGAATCAAAGAGTCCGAAAACATCGACTTACCAACCTGTGGCAGGCTTGTTAGGATGGCTTGGTGCATCTTGCGTGGACAGGCCTCTACTCTTCTGGAGAGACAGGAGCACGCCTTCGACTTCGAGGAAGAAGAAGTCTGGGACTTTGATGGAGGCTGGGAGTCGGAGTTCGATGACGCTGCCTTCAACTTCTCTCACGGAGTCCTGACCGGTGCGGCTGATGAGGCTCTGCCTCAGATGTTTGAAGGCAGGATACACCGCGACGAGAGCCGACCAGTTACTCTTGGCGAGCTTCTGATGGGGCTACAGGACGCAGGCAGACTCGCAGCTGAGCAGCGTCTACGCGAGGAGATAGCTAAGGAGCGCCGCGAAGCCAACACCCGTGCTAGGGAGAGATTCAGTGGCAGCCTCCATATTGAAGATCTCGAGGGTGATTTACAGCGGACATGGGAGTCTCTGAAGATACGTTCCAGGGGGGCTGGGAAACCCATCAGCCTGGGGGACCTAGTTGAGGACATTTCCTCAAAGTCGGTCGAATCAGGGATACCGAA
>CBFHQW010000028.1:0-15065 GCA_965658085.1 Candidatus Thalassarchaeum sp. | reverse complement strand
GATTGCAGTAATCATCGGTAGCATAGTTGGAATTGCAATCGGACTCGTCACTGAGTACTACACTGGGATTGAGGATGTCTTCGGAATATCTCCTAAGGCAATCCCTCACATCGGAGAGATGTCCAAAACCGGCCCTGCTACCAACGCCATAGCTGGCCTCTCAGTCGGGATGCAGTCGACATTCCTGCCTATTCTTCTCATCGCAGGCGGCATCTACGGCGCTAACCACTACATGGGTGGTGGCGATCTGGGCTTGTACGGAATCGCAATGGCCGCCATGGGCATGCTTGCTACCGTCGGTGTCACGATGACCGTCGATGCATATGGTCCAGTGGCAGACAATGCTGGCGGGATTTCAGAGATGAGTAAACTCGGCTCAGATGTTCGTGAGATTACCGATGGCCTCGACAGTATCGGCAACACCACTGCTGCTATCGGCAAGGGATTCGCTATTGGCTCAGCGGCTTTGACCGCTCTGGCTCTGTTTGCCGCATTCAAGACATCTAGCGGAATCCAGGCGGCTGACCTCAGCCTTACTGAGCCGATGGTTGTCATCGGACTGTTGATTGGGGGTGCGCTACCGTTCGTCATCGCCTCGATGACAATGACCAGCGTCGGCAAGGCGGCAGGCGATATGGTCACCGAGATTCGTCGCCAGTTTCGCGAGATTGATGGTCTGCTGGAGGGCAGAGAGGGTGTCAAGCCCGACAGTGCCCGATGCATCGAGATCTCGACCCAAGCCGCTCTGCGCGAGATGAGGGCTCCGGGAATGACGGCAATCGCTGCTCCAGTAATTGTCGGATTCGGGCTCGGCTCGGCGGCCCTAGGTGGGCTTCTGGCTGGAGCACTCGTTACCGGTGTGCTGATGGCGCTATTCATGGCCAACGCTGGTGGTGCTTGGGACAACGCGAAGAAAGCCATTGAGCAGGGTCACATCGAAGGTGCGACGAAGGGCGATACCTCTCATGATGCAGCAATCATCGGTGACACCATCGGTGACCCATTCAAGGACACCAGTGGACCTTCGCTGAACATCCTCATCAAGCTAATGTCGATAGTGGCAGTCGTTATCGCTCCCAGTCTGACTTTGACTGGAATGCTCTGAAACGTGATTCCTGACTGCGTCAGTCTCATGACTGAAGGCTAGCACGGCACCTCATGCGCAGAGCGCTGAGCTTGGCTGTCACAACGCTTCTGCTGGCCACTGTCCTGTCCGGTTGCTCGGGAATAAGCAGCATTGTCGGTGGCTCAGACTCAGTCGAGGTACCGACTTGGGAAGTCGGTGATTGGTGGCTCTACACATTCTCCACTCCTGACTACACCGATGACACGGCTCGACTAGTAGTCGCATCGGTTAGCGAGGATGAAGGGACAGCGAATATGTTGGGAATTTCCAGTCTTACTGAAGCACGCAGGCACGCGGTGCTCAACCACAACCCGTTTCTCGGACGGATGACACATGAGGACTTAGCAGCATTTGAGAATGGCGTTTCCCAGACTGTAATGGACTTCCCACTCGAAGAAGACAAAACCTGGAGTTTTACACTATTCTCCATAGAATGGAATGCTGATGTCCGGGGGATATCGAGCAACTACGTCACAATGGGTGCTTCTTCCGCTGACGGCTCGAAGCTTGATTACGTATACGACACGGATGCCCAGTTCTTCTCCTCATTCATCTGGACCGATGACTCAGATGTCGAACAGATGAGGATGATGCTGGCCACCAGCGGAGTTGGGCACTCCGGCGATGTTTACTTCGTGCGTGGTGGTGACCTGTTCTCCGACATCTGGGAAGATACTGGGCCTGATATCGAAATCCGCGACACTTTCTTCGTCAGCGACCACCCTAATGACGGAGAGTGGGACGAGATGATTTACTTCCTCGATGCGAATTGCGGTTCGGGCTCTTCGAGCATTACACTAACTCTGAGAGATCACGGTTCCATATCAGCCCTAGAGAGGGTCTGGGGACCAGGGGCTAGTGAGATCGGTACCCTAGGTACAATACCTTACCCATCAGAAGAGTATACTCTGACAGCAAGTTTCACCGGCGACACTTACCTGCGACTGATTATTGCAGGAGGCATTACCAGCTCTTGGAGCCTTTAGAGGTACTCAAGAAGGTGGTCCGAGCCGCCGACGAACACAGGCTCATCACCCCTCAAATCAAAAACGACTGGTACGGTCCTGTGCCTTGTCTCGGCCACAACATCCTCCCTCAGTCCCTCGTGGTGGTCGAGGTTGACCTCGGTGTAGGTGAGGCCGTGCGCATCCAGAGTCCTTTCCGCGCGCGTGCAGTAGGGACAGATGGTCTGGCTGAACAACAGGAAGTCCGTGTCTGCGGACTTTAGATGCTCATGTACCTGAGACAACCGGCTCATCCTCCTCATACCACGCCTCGGGCCTCTCACCCAGATCACCATCGAACTCGTCCTCTCCGTCACCAAAGCGGCCCTCTAGGACCCTGTCAACCTCATCTGGATCAATGAACCAGAGCAGAACCACAGTGAAGAGAGTCAGGGCGGCACCGATGTACAGACAGGTGATGTAGTCGAACCTCTGTGTCATTGTTCCAGTAAACAGGTAAGCCATCACAGCTGAAAGGTTGAACATCGACATGTAGGCGGTGAACTGTGAGCCACCGGCCTTGGAGAATGTAAGTCTCATAGCCACAGCTATGACGCATATCCAAGCGACTCCATTGATGACAGCTCTAACACACAGATAGGTGACCATCAGATTCGTGTTGGTCCAGTAGTCGCTCATCAGAGCAAGGGTTGCGTTCGATAGGGCAAGCAGTGAGAAACCAATCATTGAGACTTCTCTGACTCCAAACCTGTCTCCAAGCATCCCTCCCACAATCTGTCCGAACATCATGAAGGCGATGACTACGCCACCAACAATCGCATTGTACTTGGTCTGAGACCAACCTGCCTCATTGATGAATATGTCAACAACGATTGGGTCTGTGAACAAATACAACTCGGAAAGTAGGCACAGGAATATCAGAATGAAGGAAGAGCGTGTAGAGAACCCTTTCACTATGTTGTAAGCGGTCTGTGAAGCAAGGGCGGAAGCCGGCATAGGATTCCGAATATCCGGGATGGATGCTCCAAGCCATCCAGCCAACATTAGCAATACTGAGGTCAGCAGACCCCACTTGCCAATCGACTTCATCGGTGCGGCGATGTCTCCGAATGTCAACGCCCAATCTCCAGTATATGTGCTGGTAAGCTGGTGCAGGATGGCGAACAGCCCCCATATCAGAAGTGAGCCGATGCTAAGCCAGAGGACTAGTGCGGCTGGAGACATTCGGCTCTCGTAGAGATTAGTGGCAACCCAGCGGGCTTGCGTGAACTCCTCCGGGTGATCTGCCTCCCAGGGTAGTGCTTCTTCCGCCTCAATCGCCTCTTCAGCCTCAGCATACCAGACTTCTTCCTGCTCCTCCTTCTTGCTCCATGGGAACAGGCTGTTACTTGGCCTCTCACGCAAGAAGAGTGGTACCATCATAATCAGCACCAATAGAGGCAGTTGGACCATGATTGCTGATTTAATTCCGTAAGGAACAACTAGCATCCCAAGAACGGCTCCGCCGAAGATGATTCCACCTCTCTTGGAGGCGAACATTAGCCCGTTCACAGTAGCTACTTCATCCGGCTCGAGGATGTCCACGGCCAGCGCATCGACGCTGACATCTTGCAGAGAGGAGAATAGATTGTGGATGAACAGAAGTATGGTCACAAGTTCGATTGAAGCGACGAGGTCTGGGACAATCAGCAAGGTAGCAAGAGAGATTATCATGCCAGTCTCAGCAAACAGAACCCAAGGTCGTCTAATTCCGTATTTAGGGAAAGTAACCATGTCGATGACTGGTCCCCAGATGAACTTGAATGTCCAAGGCAGATAGACGGTAGCGAATAGCAAGGCTATCTGTTCGACCGCTATTCCATTGGTTACTAGGAAAGCAACGAAGGCAACGTTAGCGAAGCCGTAAGGCAGACCTTGTGCAACATAGAGGATACATAGAGAGATTGTCCGTGACGCTTTGTTCTCTGTCAACGCTTCACCGTTACGAAGCCCTCTGACGAATGTGCCAAATGTTCGGAAGAATGCTATTATTCCTTCAGCCAGCATTTGCCCGGGGCGGAAATCAAGAGAAGGTGAGTCTGATTTTCGCATGGCAGCCAAGAACTTCCTGTCCCATCTCTCAGTAGTCATGATGAATCCAAGTAGTGCCATAGCCAATGCAAAGGGTACGAAGAAGACCCATGAGCCAATAGAAGTGAGTTCCTCAAGTCCTCCTGATGCCGACTGGCCGTCGATGAGGACAACTCTTCGGGCATCGATTGGAGAAATGCTGTCCTCCGAGATAACCAGTCTGGCATAGATCGTCGAATTGCCAGATTCAGTGTGTGGGTTGAGTTTGACTCTCCAGGTCGCCCAGTCGCCGTTCTTCGACAAATCGGCCGCGCCCTTCCATTCTCCGCCCCCTACCTTGACCTCGACTACGCCCATACCGGGTGCTCCGCCTGATGAGGTTCCGGCGATGTAACTCTCGTTGCCAATCTCCTGCAGCGTCGCCAAGTCCATCGAGACATTCAGCGAGCGGTCGATGCTTCCTGCAGCCTCTACAAAGGCCACAGGATCTGCTTGGCCGTAACCGAACTCATTGTCGGGCCGAGTCTCTAGCAGGCTACAGTCATTGAAGCCGGGGTCGTCCAGAAGAGCGATTTCGCGCTCAATTGAGTGTGCTGCGATGATGTCCTTGAACTCTGCCGGAGTGATGTCCGGATTAGCCTGTACCATCAGGGCTGCGATTCCGGCCATCAGAGGAGTGGCCATACTCGTCCCAGACTTGCTCGTGTAGCCATCCTTGGTAGCAGCATCCGGTGCCATAATGCTAGAGCCTATAGTAGCAACATCTGGCTTGACTCGCATGTCTGATGTGTATCCTCGGCTGCTGTATATGGCCAGCCCTAGATCCTTGTCGAGGCTGGCTACAGTTACAGGCAGCTTAGCGTCCCCAGGACTATCTATGGTGTTGCAGCCGGCAAGGGTCGCGCCTCCAAACTCGTTTCCGGCAGACAGTGTGGTGATGATTCCCGCCTCAACAACCATGTCCATCTGACGGCTCCAAGCAGAATTGCCGTCATTATCGACATGAATCTCGAATTGCTGCTCTCCTAGTGAAGAGGTAACAATGTCAATCCCATGCTTGTCCTTGTTGTCTATGGCCCATTGGGCCCCTTGCATCACATCCTCGATGTCGCCGTCACAGCAAGCTAGTATGTTGATCAGCCAAGCACCTGGAGCCGCTCCGACATATCTCAGTCCCGAGGCGGGGTCTGTCTGACCACCGCCACTGCCGGCGGCGATACCCGCAACATGAGTCCCATGTGTGCCGGAATCGTATGACTCGGAGGGGTCGTGCTCCTCGTCAGTGAATACCGCATCGAAGAAGGCGATAACTTTCGGGTCACAATCAGCAGGAACTGGAGGAGGATTAGGGTCAGTAGGATCCGGTTCTGGTGGGTCATCGATGCAAGTGAATGGATCATCATCCATGTCATTGAGGCCCTCATGGTCCCCCCGAACCCCAGTGTCGAGTATTGCAATAACAGAGCCGGTTCCATCTAGTCCGAGGTCGTTCCAGACATCATCCACTCCCATGTTAGGGACAGCCTCGTGCATGTTTGGCTCAGCGAGGCCGAGGTCCTCGATCATGACCACGCCAGGCAGTGAACGTATTCCCTCTGAATCTAGAATTGCTTCGAACGGAGCGGTGGCAGAGACTGTGTCTAGGTAGGTGAAACGGAAAGTCACCTCAACTCCGAGTTTCTCTAGAGCAGAAACATCGGCATCGGTAGGATGATGATCGTAGTCTACGAACACCCTAGCGCTTCCCGGAGGAGCTCTTCTCCACCAGTCCTGCTGCAACTCGGTGGGCTGCTCGAGCAGCCACTCAAGTCTGTCATCCAGCTCGTTCACGTCCTTGTCGCGACTCCAGTGCAACCACCAGTAGGGGTGAACGTCGTGCTCAACTGAGGCACTCCAGTCCCCCTCGGCGTCGAATCCCCCTGCCTCCTGAGACGCCACGATGGTCGATGAGACCAGAGGGAGGAGGAAAAGCAGAACTATTGCTGAGGCCAGCGCTCCAGAGCGTCCTACCATTGGTAGGACGAAAGTGGGGTGGTGTTTGAGACTTAGGTAGTCATCAGTCGTCAATTGACCTGCATACCCTGATTGTCATAGTCCCATTCGATAACTTCCCAACCAGCTTGTTCTATTGCGGAAACCGCTGCACTGACGCCCATTGGAGAGCAGAGCAGCCCGACTGAACCACCGCCTCCGGCGCCGAGAGCTTTCCAAGCAACGACAGAACCTGCCTCTTGAAGCGGGGAAATCACGTCCCTGAACGGTTCGTGAATGGCAGAATCGAGCATATCTACACCCTCGCAGACGTCCTTCAGGGCCTTCACAACAAGTTCTCGGCGGTCGCCCTGTAGTCCATTTGCCATCATCCTAGCAGCCCCCCGAATCAGGTGCAGTCCAGAGAGCACGGACTGGTCGCCCTGTTCGTAGCGCTCCCAGACCCCAGAGTGGATGTCGCCGGACTTGTGCTCCATCCCGGTGTAGGCGATAACGAAGTGCTTGCGCAACCAGTTCCTAGCTGATTTCATCGGCTCAAAGGGGATTTCCTCGACCTCGTCGCCGAGGAACAGAAGATGGTTGAATCCGCCGCGCGCTGCGGCCCACTGATCTTGCCTGCCACCTCGGTTCTCAAGCAGCGCCTCAAACTGAAAGGCCATCTCCGCAATGTCCTCTGGGCTCTTACCTCCTCCGGCGATAGTGGCGATTAGTCCAACATTCATCGCGCCGCTAGTGCCGAGGCCTGAGCCAGTCGGAATGTCGCTTCTGTACTCAACCCTAATGCGACCGTCGGAGTCCTTCTCCATCACACTGTGAATATACTGGTTAATGGCGAAATTCACGACCTCGCCGCCGAAATCTCCTGTGTATGGTTGCACATCAGTCCAGCCCCCTGCAAGGTCAACTCTGACAGGTACTGACACTTCGATCCGTTCCACCATGACCAATCCAGATATCCGACCCATGAGAAGGATTCGGTCTGCAACCGAAAATAACGGGTAGGTAAGGCCCCTCCGCTACTCATGGCCTCGGGCGTCGAGCAAGCCATCGCAGCGTTCGCTGCGGGCAACCCTGTGATGGTATTCGACTCGGACTTCAGGGAATGTGAGACTGATCTTCTGTGGCCTGCCGATGCTGCCACTCCCGAAATAATGCGAACACTGCGCAATGACTGCGGTGGACTGCTCTTCCTTGCCATTGGCAACGAGGTTGGCGAACTGTTCGGCCTACCGTGGCTTCAGGACATACACACTCACCCCTCTCTCGTCGAAGAAAATCCCGTACTCGGGCGGCTCATTACCGACGACCTACAGTACGATACTCGCTCAGCGTTCACCGTTTCACTAAACCACAGGGGCACCTACACGGGAATAACTGACAGGGACCGAGCCCTGACTACGCGGAGATTTGGTGAACTGGCAGGGGAGCTTCTCGCAAGTGGCGCTGATAGCGAGACCGCGTGCATCGCTCTCGGCGAGGAGTTTCGCACTCCAGGGCATATCCCAGTTTGCAGAGAGTCACCGCAGGGTCTCGAATCTCGGCAGGGTCACACCGAATTGGCCGTATCGATAGCCCGGCTCTCTGGACACTCTCCTTGCACCATAGGTGCCGAGATGTTACAACCTGACGGAGACGGTGCTCTTTCAGTGGATGATGCAAGGCAATACGCCAGTAAGCATGGAATACCGATGATTACAGGCGATGATATACTCAAGGCACTAGGGATTGGTGAATGAGCGAAGCATTGAGGCAGGTATGCGCATCGGGGGATTGAGAGTATGGTTCGAGTGATGGCAGTTGGAGTGTTTGACCTCCTGCATGCAGGTCACCTGCACTATGTAGAACAGGCTAGGTCGCTCGGAGACGAGCTTGTCGTTGTCGTGGCGCATGATGACACGGTTCGCAAACAGAAGCACGAGCCGATCACAACGCATGAGTTGCGCAGACGAATGGTGGCGGGACTGAAGCCGGTCGATGAGGCAATAGTCGGCAACCCACCGTCAGTCCCAATATTCGATATCCTAGAAGTCGTGAAGCCAGATGTGGTTGCTCTTGGGTACGATCAGAAGCACTCGATCGATGCCATCCGAGAAGGAATGGAGAGTCAGGGTCACGGTCATATCGAGGTCATCAGGGTCGAGGGGCTTTCCGACGACTTAGACGGGACTCGGAAAATCATCTCTCGCATTCTTGATCTATGGCCTGGAACACAAGGCGGTCCATACGAGGAGGACTAGGGATGTACACCGGAATTGTCTCCGGGATATGCCAAGTACTCGCAATTGAGGATGGCGAGGAGATACGCAGTTTTGTCGTCGAACTAGCTGGGCATGAAGATGGCCTAGAGATTGGTGCTAGCGTCGCTCTCGAAGGAGTCTGTATGACAGTGGTCGCTATCGATGACTCGCAGATTCGCTTCGATGCTATTCCGGAGACTCTTGGACGCACGACTTTTGGTAGTCTAGAAGAGGGTGATTGGGTAAATGTCGAGCGCTCGCTGAAAATGGGTGATGAACTCGGTGGTCACATCCTATCGGGCCACGTGATGACGACCGCGCAGATTCTTGGGAAAACCGAACGC
The DNA here is from genome assembly GCA_965658085.1 of Candidatus Thalassarchaeum sp. GTDB lineage: Archaea > Thermoplasmatota > Poseidoniia > Poseidoniales > Thalassarchaeaceae > Thalassarchaeum. The sequence goes on along the minus strand of CBFHQW010000028.1, from coordinate 6,331 downwards.
GGAGAAGGCATTGATCTGATTATCGAGAATCCAGAAGAGACTCGACTATACATTCTCGAAAAGGGCTTCATTGCCTTCGATGGCATGTCTCTGACCATCGGAGAGGTGTCTGATGAGAGTTTTGGCCTCCATATCATCCCAGAGACTCTGAGAATTACAACCATCGGAGATAAGGGAGTTGGAGACTGCGTGAACATCGAGATTGATTCTCGCACACAAGCAGTTGTCGAGACGGTAATGAGGAATATGGAGGGTAATGCGTGAATCTCGGAATAGTGTGCGGCTCTTTCCATCGTGAGTATGTCGAGAAGATGTTGGAATACGCCTGCGATGAAGCCGAGATGAAGAGCTGGAAGGTCGCTGAAGTGACCTGGGTACCCGGTTCCATGGAAGCTCCACTGGCGCTAGATAGGATGCTCCAAAATGAGGGCGTACACGGCGCCGTAGTGCTCGGCATAATTGAGCGGGGACAGACTGATCATGGATTGGTCATGGGGCAGTCCGTGACTAAGGCAATCATTGAGTTGCAGATATCACACAACAAGCCGATTGGCCTCGGGATAATCGGTCCGGGGGCTGAACCTGAGCACATCGAACCTCGGCTGGAACCGCATGCCCGCGCCGCTGTTGGAGCAGTCGCAGCGATGGTCGGTTAGGCTGGAATCAATCATTCTTCGATCTTGATGCCCTGTGCTATCATCATCTCGGACTCTAGGACCGTCTGACGGACCGCCATCGCGGTGTCGGGGGTGACAGATATGGAAGTGATGCCACAGTCCACTAGGAATGGTGGGAACTCACTCGGGTGATCACTGGGTGCCTGACCGCAGATTCCTATCTCGAGGCCTCTCGAGGTGAATGCTTCGATAGCTGTGCGAATCATCGACTTCACAGCGGGAGCGCGTGCATCGACTTGATGTTGGTAGCCCTCAAGATCGTCCCTAGAGACCGCATACACCGTCTGCACGAGATCGTTGGTTCCGATTGATCCTCCGGACAGTTCCATCTTGTCGATGAAGGCATCTGCATCGATAACGTTTGATGGCAGTTCGACCATTACGAATAGTGGAATCCCATTGCTGGGCCCTATCGCATGATCCTCAAGCAGGTCTTTGACCGCCTCGCCTTCTTCGGGCGAGCGGCAGAACGGAATCATTAGTTGCAGGTTGTTCAGGCCAAAGTCGTGGAACACCGAGGCCATGGCCTCGCACTCCATTTCGAAGGCGGGCTTGAAAATCGGGTCGAGGTATCGCGAGGCCCCTCGCCAAGCAATCATCGGATTCTCCTCTAGCGGCTCAAAGATGCTGCCACCGAGCAGATCTCGGTACTCGTTGGACTTGAAGTCGGATAAGCGGACAAGAACTGGTCGAGGGTAGAATGCTGCGCATATCAGCCCGACCCCTTCTCTCAATTTGTCAATGAACAGACCCCTTGGATGGTCGTAGTTCCAACACCTCCTCTCAATCGCATCTATGGTTTCACGTATGTTCTCCTCGGGCTCCTCGGCGAGGTTTCTCGCGAACGGTTCAATCTCAGGCGGAACTTCGCCGCTGTCTAGGTACTTCTTGAGGGAGCGGTAGTGGATGAAAGCGAGCGGGTGAATGCCAATTTCACCAGAGAGCACGAACTCGATACGGGCCAACCCAACGCCCTCGACAGGCAGTTGTGAGTCTGCCAGTGACTTGGTCGGGAATCCAACGTTGAGTTTGAGCTTGGTCTTCAGAGGAGTCGTGGTGTCAACCTTGTGCTCGACTATCTCGAATGGGTGCTCACCATCGAAGATGTATCCCGTATCGCCCTCAGAGCAGGAGCCAGTGACTATTTTCTGGTTATCGAGTTTGAGTGCCCCGGCACAACCGACGATGGCGGGAATCCCAAACTCCCTCGCTATAATCGCAGCGTGACTGGTTCGACCCCCTTTGCGGGTGACGATTAGTGAGGCCTGTTTCATCATCGGCTCCCAGTCAGGAGTGGTCATCTCGGTCACTAGTACGTCCCCTTTCTCAAAGACCAACTCGTCCCAAGGTATCTCCTCGGACCTCTCTCCGCCAGCCAGCCTCTTCTGCAGGGCTCTTCGTCGCTCGAGCACTTCTTTGTACGAGCCGTAGGTCCTGATTGGTCCCGAGCCGATTCTCTTGCCGACAGCCTGTCCGGTGGCAAGCACAGAGTTCTTCTTGAGTCGGTCAACCAATGCGCGGTCCATCTCGTAACGAATCAAGCCGTGCGAGGTCTTGCCATGCACCGTCTCGGGCCGAGCCTGGACAATGAACAGGCGGCCTTCGGCGCCGTCCTTGGCCCATTCAATGTCCATCGGCATCCCATAGTGGTGCTCGATTCGGAGAGCCATGTTCGCTAGTTGTTTACACTCCTCGGTACCCAGGGCCCAGTCGCGCCGCTCGGAAAACGGAACTTCCTCGACAATGGTCGCCCGCACCCCATCACTCGCGTATACCATTCTCTGATCCTTGCTGCCCAGATGTCTGTGAACAATAGCAAACTTGTCCTTCAGAAGACCCTCTTTCCAGACCGTGTAAGTGTCCGGAGAAACCGTTCCTTGGACAATCAATTCGCCGAGTCCATAGGATGCTGCGATGTGGACGACTCCGTCATGACCTGAGTCGGGATCAATGGTGAACATCACCCCTGAGGAGGCCTGATCCGAACGGATCATTTTCATCACTACGACACACAAGGGGCTTGCCAAAGGATCCATGCCTCTGTCGAGTTGGTAACAGATGGCTCTCTCAGTGAATTGGCTGGCGACACATTTCCGCCAGTGCAGAACTACACTATTCTCGCCATAGATGTTGAGGAATGACTCGTATTGACCTGCGAATGAGGCGTCCTCGGAGTCTTCCGTGGTGGCAGATGAACGCACCGCCACATCTGTTCCCTTACCGTACTGCTCGCAGAGTTGCCGGTACGCAAGGCAAATTGAATTCGATATCCCCTCAGGAATCGGGGTCTCAATGACTAGGGAACGAGCCAGTTCGGCTCGTCCGTGCATTTCCAAGGAGTCGTTCTGGTCAGCACCTTCTATACATGCCCGCAGAGCCTCGGAAAGAGTCCGCTGAATGATTGCGAGAGCCCGGATGTCCTCTAAGCCGTCGACTTCAGGGACTTGTTCCCAAGTCCCTCGAGGAACTTCTGTACCCACGAACTCTCTGTAACTGTCAGAAGTTGTGCAGTACCCGTTTGGGATATCTACGCCGCTGTCTCTGAGGTTTCGGTACATCTCCCCTAGAGAGGCCCCTTTTCCGCCGACTGCAAGCGCATCGTCGCGCCCTACCTCGTCGAACCAGAGAACGTGTGATGCTTGGCCCATGAATCCCCAGTTCCCCATTGGACCCCTATGCCCGGTCAGCAGTACACTCGGCGACAAATAATAGTTGAGTTTTCACTAGGGCATGGAAATCTAATGGAATACTCGGAGCAGGGTTGAAGGAGGTCCCGCCGTTGGCGAGCCCGTGGGCGACGACGTACACAATGTGATAATCATCGGTTCAGGTCCAGCTGGTTATACAGCTGGTCTGTACGCTGCGCGCGCTATGCTGGACCCGTTGATGTTTGCCGGTTACATGTCCGGAGGGCAGTTGATGCTGACATCGGACGTCGAGAACTTTCCTGGATACCCCTCTGGAATCGGTGGACCCGATATGATGATTCACATGCGCGAACAGGCTGAGCGATTCGGACTCGAAGTACAGGACAAAAATGTCGAGAGAGTTGACTTCTCGGAGCGGCCCTTCGGTGTATGGGTCGAAGGAGAGGAGTATCGTGCTGAGTCCGTAATCATCTGCACCGGTGCTGAGGCCATCTGGCTCGGCGTAGAAGGAGAGGAGGCACAGAAGGGCAGGGGCATCTCGACTTGTGCGACTTGTGACGGCGCCTTCTTCCGAGACCAAGAGGTCATTGTAGTGGGAGGAGGAGACTCCGCGATGGAGGAAGCGACTTTTCTGACTAGATTCGCCAGTAAGGTCACCATAATCCACCGGCGAGAGGGATTCAGGGCCTCGAAGGTGATGTACGAGCGAGCTGCGAATCACCCAAAGATCGACATTGTTACCCACAGACAAATCAAGAGGTGGCTCTCTGACGAGAATGGTCTCAGTGGGGCAATCCTCGAGGATCCCCGGAATGGAAGCGAGCAAGAAATCGCTTGCAGTGGGGCGTTCATCGCCATCGGGCACAAACCAATGACTGGTTTCCTAGATGGCGAAGTTGCGATGGATGAATCAGGCTACATATTGCACACCGAACACACGATGACAAGTATCCCAGGTGTATTCGCAGCTGGGGATGTAGTGGACAAGCGTTACCGGCAGGCCATCACCGCCGCGGGCATGGGATGTCAAGCGGCAATGGATGTCGAGAAGTGGCTAGAAGACCAACATTGAGGCACTGATTTGGGCCCTCATTACTGATTGTGTTCTGGTGGCAACAGGTGTTTGTAGCCGAAGAGGCCATGTTGGGACGGCCTCCTCGTAGAGCCATGTCTGATGAGCAGAGTGCACGTTACGCGAGGCATCTGGCCCTCCCAGAGGTCGGTCCCGTAGGGCAGAAGCTCCTGACTGAAGCCTCAATCCTAGTAGTGGGAGCAGGGGGGCTGGGTTCTCCGGCTCTGCTGTACTTAGCAGCCGCGGGAATAGGGAAGATAGGTGTCATCGACGATGACTCTGTCGACCTTTCGAACCTACAGAGACAGATTCTGCACAGTACATCTGCGGTCGGTGAGGCGAAGGTGGTTTCTGCTAAGCGTCGACTAAGTGATCTAAATCCCGAAATCACAATCGAAGCGTATGAGGAGAGGCTTGGAGTTGACAACGCTCTCGATTTAATTGGTGACTTTGATCTCGTCATCGATGGCTCTGACAATTTCTCAACAAGATACCTCATCAATGACGCCTGCGAAATACTGGGCAAGCCCTGGGTATTCGGCAGTATCCACAGATTCGAGGGCCAAGTTACCACCTTCAATCTCGACGGAGGGCCCAACTACCGCGACCTGTTTCCCGAGGCCCCTCCAACGGAGTTGGCACCAAACTGCGCTGAGGCGGGCGTACTAGGGGTCTTACCGGGAATCATCGGTTCGATACAAGCCACCGAGGCAATCAAAATCATTCTAGGAGTTGGTGAGCCGCTCAGCGGCAGACTGCTAGTTATAGAGGCCCTCGGTATGAGTATGCGTTCGCTCTCGTACTCACCCAACCCATCCCGGGCGACGGTGACCGAACTCTCCGATTATGCGATAGAGTGCTCAAACCTAGCAAACGCCGACGGAGTATCACAGCACGAGATGCTTGAAATCAACCCAGTCGATTACATTGAGAGGATCGAACAGGGATGGTCGCCATTCCTACTAGACGTCAGGAGAATGGACGAGGAGAGAATTGTCTCGCTAGAGGGTACCTCGTTACGCATCCAGCACAACTTGGTCCCGCAACGTGTCGAAGAGATTCCTCGCGACCGTGACGTGGTAATCTACTGCAGGACTGGGGGAAGGTCGGCTGCGGTGGCGCGTTTTCTAATAGGTTCGAGAAGCCCTGAGGGACATGTGTACAACCTGACTGGAGGAATCCACAAGTGGTCAGATACGGTTGATTCCAGTATTATAAAATATTAATTGTGGTAAATATTATTTGAAACTAGCATTTTTTAGTGGTATTAATTAGAAATATACTGTCGATATCCACCGAATTTCGTAATATTAACTAATTTGTGGTTTTCAACTGTTCAGCACAGCGAAGATTTGTTGTATTAGTTCCCTCTCGGCGTATTATGGCAATCATTCGCCAAGGGGTATGGAAATGTCCGTCGTGCGAGCGGCATCAAGTATGGAAAACACGGGGAGAGACAGAACGCCTAGACAGGAGGTGTCAGCACTGCGGCAACAGAGTCAGGGCCACTCTGAATAGATCTTCCAGCGGCCAAGGAAGGCAGCGCAATGTGCAAATCTGGGAGAGAGAAGCTTCGGTCGACCATAAGGAACTGGCAATCGAAGCCGAACGCAGAGACAGCGTAATCAATAACTCAGACGCTGACATTGCTTACGTCAGTTCTTCCCCTCCAGAGGAAGCTTCCCAAAGTGATCTTCCGATAATATGGGGAGCGGGATGGGAGCCAGCACATGCCATCGAGTTCTCCAAGCCCCTGCAATCTGAGGCAGCTAGGACTGAACTGCTCAGGTTCTTCGCAGAGAGGCATGATGGACATCTGGCCGCAGCCGCCGCCTGCTGGGACAGAATGGGGGCTCCGGATTCGTTCAAAGGAGAGTCTTTTCACGAGTTTTCTAAGGAGTTTGTCGAGACTTTTGGAGAATCCCTCCTGGACC
>CBFHQW010000027.1:0-15212 GCA_965658085.1 Candidatus Thalassarchaeum sp. | reverse complement strand
TACTAGGATTTGCCAAGGCGGCAATGGCTTGGAACAACACCCCCTTCGTCGAGGCAGGATGGGACCCTTCGGCCGAGGATGGAGGGGTCGATTGCGACAGGGATTTCCTAGGTCTGCCTTCGCTGGGCGACAGGGAGTGCTTGATTTTCCTTTACGGCTTCGTGTTGACCAGGGGGGTTCCCGAAAGCGGAGGATACCCATCGATGCCGCCTACCATAGTCGCTGAGTACATTCAAGTGGCTGAAGATCTGGACTACGAGCACCCATGGCTTACCACCTCAGGTGAGACTCCACAGTACATCCGAGCCTCGATTCGATTTGGAATTTCCAGTCCAGAGCAGTTTGCATTGGTCGAGCCGGCTTTGGCTCAATTGGTGGATGACATGGCTCCATTGCAGGAGCTCGCCCGGAATCCACTCAGAGAGCAAGGTGATATCTCATCGGCAGACGATCAGTACCCTGTTACATGGGCGATTCCTACTGGCGAACCCGTCATCAGATTCGTCGCCGCCGACTCGATGCAGGATGAGATGCAGGGCACCCTGCTTCTTGGTGTCGTACTCTGCACAATCACCCTGTGGTGGGGCTTCCGGGAGGAGACTTCGGCGAGGCAGCGATGGCAGGAAAGCATGCAGAATCGTGCTGACTTTGCTCGCAGAGTGGGGTCGACAGTTGTGGTTACTGGGGTGCTTACCTATCTCATGTTGGGCGCAGGTTACGCAGCCTTCTTCACAGTCCTGGCACTTGTTCTTTCTATCCTCTGGGGGACCCTTCCTTTCTTCATCGCTACAGTCACCACCGGCCCTATCTTCCTCGTAATCATCTGGCTGTACGCTATGGTAGAACTTGCTGGATATGGGCTTAACATGGTCACCGTAGCAATTGCAGCAATGTCTCTTGGGGTCGGCATAGACTACGTCATCCACCTCATTGAGAGGTATCGTGAGGAACGTGAGAAGGGGATGACACCACACCTCTCACTGGCTGCCGTGGGCAGTGCCTCAGGTCTCGCACTCTTCGGCTCTGCAGTATCGGATATCGCGGGGTTCATGGTAATCCATCAGTCCAAGATGGGATTCTTTTCCACCTTCGGGCTGTTCTGTGCAGTCATGATTGGATTGTCACTGATTGCAAGCATGATTCTGACTCCGGCGGTGCTGGGCCTGCTTCATCGCAAATCACTAGTTTCTGAGCACTCTTGAGTTCCATTAGGTTCTTGACATAATCTGGATTCGATTCTTCATGATGGAGCCTGGATACGCTGACAGAGGCCATATAATGGCCGTAGAATTCGATAGGAAGATTATCGTTTATTGGTGGATGATGGCGAATCTAGGCCTTCTCTCTACAATAGTTGGAATTTTACTAATGCCAATCTGGCTTCCGTTTGGGTGGATTGTTCATAAGAAGCAGTATGAGCACATGAGTGGGGCCCTAACTGACCGTTCAATCAACATGCGCATGGGATGGTTGTTCAAGAAGCAGCAGAACATTCCTCTGGACAAACTCACTGATGTATCTATTCATGAGGGTCCAATCCTGAACGCCTTCGGAGTTGTCAGGATGCAGTTTGAGACTGCTGGCGCAGCACCATTCATTCTCACCGGGGTAAAAAACTCCGATCAGTTCCGCGACCTCGTTCTCCAGCAAAGAGACTCATTGGTTTCCGCTCCTCAACAGTCTACATCTTCAGATGACTCCAACGACGTCCTTGTCGAAATCAGGGATATCCTTCAGCAGATAAATGCAAACATCTCTAACGAGGAGTAGAATGGTATTCGAATGCAACATCGATGCTAGAGGCAAGGCGTATCGCCTCAAGCTCGGAATCATGGGACTCGTAGCTGGATTGGTGTCAGTGGCAGCCTTCTGCATAGCAGGGATTGATTGGGGAAATCTTTGGTTAATTCCTCTGGGAATCACCGGCGGCGGAGCGTTTGCTATTTTCGAAGCCCGAACTGGATGGTGTCTTGCACGTGCTCTGGGATTCAAAACCCCGCTGTGAAATCTAACGCCGCATTCCGAGTGAATCTCTCAAATCCAACTTGAAATCATAATTTACGAAACCATACTTCTCGTCTAGCAGCTGGTTTGACGAGATAAGAAGACCATCATTATATTCTCAGTGATTAAGGAACCACCATGCCGGAAAATATCCTGACTGACTTAGAGCGCGGCGACGAGGACTGTATTCTCCGATTTGCCGACGGATCTGCATTCAGGCTCAGTTACCTATCGATACGCTGCCGCTGCCAGTGTGCCAAGTGCAAGCCGAGGCAAGAGAATCAACAGAGGCTTACCGAGTTCGAAGAGGAGATTGCTCGCCTCAGGGTCGAGAAACCGCGAGCTGAGCCAGTGGGGCGCTATGGAGTCAGATTCGATTGGCCTTCCGGGTGCTCGAGTGGAATCCACTCCTTCAAACATTTGAGGAGCGTTGCCGAAGACCTCGGTTCAGCACTCTGAACATATGGCTTACCTATGCGAAGGGGTCAAAGGCGACTCTCTGGTCGCGAAATTATCGAAGACACGGGTAGCCCCGTGATTTCGGTGGTGATCCGATGCATGAAAATGGTCCCGATGGAGACGAGCAAAAGCTCGACGAGGAAGATGAGTGGCAACTCTACGCCAGTGCCGGGTACGCCTCGGCAGAAACCGTCACTGAGGTTGAGGAGGTTGAGGGGGTCGACAAGGAAGAATGGTTTGACGGCGACGACCTCGAGGTCAATGGAGCCCCAATAGATTGGGATGCACCGCCCTGTCCTGCCCCACTTGGGATCGCTCACATCATCAAGATGGGAACCTGCGATTACTGTCTGCACAGGGTAGCTGGTCGCAGAACCAAGGCCCGTGGGGCCGAGGGCGGCCGGGAGATTCGAGAAGACGCCCACGCAAGGGATCCTGGGATAGCCAAGTTTGGGGCACCTGAACTGTGCCCCCTGTGCGAGGACCTGTTCGATGACACCGGCAACATCGCCAGTAGGGTCATAGAGTCTACAAAAGGTATTGAGTACGGTACCATACAGTTTGGAATCCATCTGCCGAAGGATCTAGTACAGGATGAGGACAAAATCAGAAGTAGACACGGAGCTCCTGCTTCAAGACCGCTAAAGGCCGCTTTCGCCGATGCGATACAGCAGCAGTTGTCCGAGCACATGCCTGATATTGAGTTCGTCAAGGAGAAGCCCGACCTGATGATTCTGGTCGACGGCCTGACTCTCAGGGTCGACATCGATGTCAGACCGGTCTTTCTCTATGGTAGGTACAGGAAGCTCAGCCGAGAGATTCCCCAGACCAGATGGCCTTGCCGCGCCTGTAGGGGAAGAGCACAGGGCTGCGAATCTTGTCAGGGCACTGGGCTACAGTATCCTGACTCCGTACAGGACCTCATCGGTGAGCCGATTAGAACCATCCTACAGGCCGAGGACACCTCATTCCATGGCATGGGCAGAGAGGACATCGACGTCAGATGCCTTGGCTCCGGTCGCCCCTTTGTCCTAGAAATTAAAAATCCCCAAATCCGTAAGGCAAATCTCGTAGAACTCGTTGCGGCAGTCAATGATAACTCATCGGAGATGGTGGAGATTGATCAGCTAGATTGGACAGACAGGAAGCGAATCGGGAGAGTAAAAGAGACTCGCTCGGATAAGTCCTACACGATTAGGTTCAGGGTCGACGACATTCCAGAAGAGGAGAAGGTGAAGGAAGCCATATCAGGGCTATCGGGTGTTGTACTGGGGCAGGATACGCCCAAGCGTGTATCACACCGCAGGGCTGCCAAGACGCGAAAGAGAAAAATCGTCTCGATTAGTGACGTGATTGTTGATGGCGACGAGGTCCAGACAACCTTACGTTGCGAAGCTGGGACTTACATTAAGGAACTCATCCATTCCGATGAGGGCAGAACGGTGCCCTCGGTTAGCGGTGTGCTAGATAGGGAATGCGAGGTGCTTTGGCTCGATGTCGAGGAGATTCACGCTGACTGAACCCAATGCCTCATCCGAGCCCTTAAGAAGAATCGGCAGGTCGAACGCTCCCACGACCTACGGTCGAAAGGTGATTCAATGGCCACGAGAACACACGGCGAGCGTCAGGGTACCCGCAGCATCCTGAAAAAGAAGAAAGCCGAGCGAAGTCGCGTTTTCATCAATCGCGTGATGCATCCCTATGCTGAGGGCGACCGTGTCGCAATCGTGCTTGACGGAGCCCAGCAGAAGGGCATGCCACACCGCCGTTTCCAAGGCAAGACCGGTATAATTGCCGGAATTCAGGGACGGGCATATGTCGTCTCAGTCTCAGATGGTGACATGCAGAAGACTGTGGTGGCTAGGCCTGAGCACCTCAGACCCATGGAGTGAGTGATTCTAATGTCTGAGAAAGAGTATGTCGACTTCGCCACCGTTCGCGACTTGCTGGAGCAGGCTAACGAGCGCCGTGGCGAACTCTCCTATGAACAGCTCATGGCACTCGGTCATGCTCAGTGGGCGGCCAGTGAGAATCGCGGCGGCAGGAAGACAGACCCAGAGGCCTTCAGGGGACTACGCGATGCGCTGATGGAGAATGAAAAACTCGCACCACATCCCGAGATCTGTGCCAAGCTGGCTGAACTTTGCCCCATGGTTGTGGCAGATGTCAGGGTAATCGTCGCTAGCAAGAGGATTGCGATGGATACCTCGGAGATCGAGGAACTCATCACAATAATCCGTCAGCACGTTCTTTGATGCTACTTTTCGGCGCTTTTCGCCAACAATTTCATTCAAGGGGGGGAACCGCTCTGAACAACCTGAGAGACATGCAGTTAGGCGGCCCCGATGAGTCCGATGAGGACGAACCCAGTCCGTATGAATCTGAGACTCATATCAGAGTCCTAGATATGCAGGACAGACGTCCCTTGGGGCATGAGATACACGGAATCACAGAACCATCGATGCATCTGGTCCGCGCCCGAGTGAATGATTCTGTGGAGTTATCCAAAGGCTCGAGGATGGCAGCTGACTCGGAATCAATCGGACCTCTCTCTGAAATCAGACACCGAGACCTCTCTCCAGCAGCTATCGGTGAACTGACAGAGGCCCTGTTGGCAACAATCTCCGAGACCCCCGGGAAGCACTTGGGTTTCTACAATAGCGCCGGGCCAATGTCACTGAAGTACCACGCCTTCCAACTGCTTCCTGGTATAGGGAATTCAAAGGCACTGCAGATGGTCCAACTACGGGGAATTGCCGGTTGGAACGACTTTGCAGCGATCGATGAGGCCTGTGGAATCGAATCTGCTAGACTGCTAGCGGAGCGCTATGTTAAGGAGATGGAGGACGATGCCCAGACCCCTAGATTGCTCGACATCCTAGTTCGCTCCGAGATCTGACCGGGGCGGGACCATGGACGACTTGGACACACGGCTCCTAGTAGACTTGCTTAGAGATCGAATTAGACCTAGCAAGGAGTTAGGCCAGCACTTCCTCATCGATGACTCGGTCATCTCTAGATCGGTTTCACTCGCTTCATCTAAGGCCCTGCTGGGAGAAGATTCACGCGTCATTGAGATTGGCCCCGGACCTGGTTCACTGACACTAGCTCTGCTGAGGACTGGAACTTCGGTGACTGCCTTTGAGATCGACGAGGAGGCGGTGTCCCACCTGCAACGTGTTTTCGGAGATGCCGATGGGCGCCTCGAAGTGCTTCGTGCCGATGCTTTGGATATTGACTGGCCTGTGGATGCGACCCACGTAGTAGCGAACCTGCCGTATCAGATATCCAGTCCCGCGATAGAGCGAATCCAGAGGCATCACGCCGTCCATTCTCTCGCATCCATAGTGCTCCTAGTGCAGAACGAGTTCGCCGAGAGGATGACCATTGGCAGGGATGCTTCAGCTCTTAGCCCATTGGCCCTGTCTCTTTGGCTGGATTTCGATGTTGAACTGGACGTCAAAGTGTCCCCTCACTCATTCAGCCCCTCTCCCCGTGTGACTTCGCGACTAGTTTCTCTGAAGCCCGTAGATAGGGCTGAGGGAGTAGATCGTAGGATGTTCCGAATCATCACCCAGCACTGCTTCGCCAACAGGCGACGTAAGATGCGCACTCTACTATCTAGGCCACCCAGCCGTTTGAGTCGCATCCGAGGCTGGCACAAGAAGCGCTGGGAAGAGGCTGTCAAGAGCATCGAACATTCGACCCCTGAAGCTCTTCCTGAGGGGTGGATAGAACTCAGACCTGAGAATCTGCAGACTTCCCACTGGGTTGCAATCGTAGAGGCAATTTCGTCTGAATGAGCCGATATGAGAGGGTTTTGACAGCGCCTTGATAGAGGGCCCACGGTTCCGCAGGTCAGGGCAGCGGGTCACGCGACGGGCCCAGACTGGGATGAATACTCATGGCAAAGAAGGACACCTATCTTGCGCTGCTCAGACGCGGCATAGACGAGAACACCGCACACCTCCTCTCCGACAGCGGGGTTAAGGTGGGTGATCTGAAGAAGTTCGACGTCACCACTCTAATCAACAACTACGGACTCAAGAAGAAAGTCGCTGAATCCGTCCTCGATGCTGTGCGCTCGGGCCCCCGCGACTCCAGTAAGCAGAGATTCCTAGCCGATGTATTGTCTGGCCAGGGTAAGAAGAAGGTCGACAAGATAGAGGAACAACGCTTCAAGCGAGAGCAGAAGGATCTACACGCTGAACTTCTCGAGAAGAAAGAACAACTCAGGATGGCAAAGGTCGAGGCATTTCGCAACAAGAAGTTGGTGATGAACAGGCTCGGCAAGACCATCGAACTGATTGTCAAGCTGGAGAACACCTTCGATGACGAGTCCAAGGACGAGCAACGCTCCAAATTGCGTGATCAACTAGAGACCAGAGGGCTAGAGGCAGCGAGAGATCACGAGATGCTCGAACTGGTCGGGACTCCACAGGATATTGTCGACTTCCGTAGGAAAATCGTACCAAAGATATGCCTCCATGCATGTCCTTCCTGTGGTGAGGAAATCGACCCATTGGGAAGTAATGTAGTCGAAGATATGACAGATTATTCGCTTGTCTGCTGGGAGTGTGAGGAGGAGTTCAGAGCCCCAATGGCCCAAATCGTCGAAGACCGCTTGGCCAACGGCTCAAGAATCAAGATAGACACGAAGAAGAAACCACGGCTGCCAGTATCTCGGCAACCGAAGAAGAAGAAAATCGCCTCGGTCTCTGAACAAATTATACGTGATCTTGAATCCACTGGTGCCTCGGCTGAAGAACTTGAGGCGGCGGTAGAGTCAAGCAAACTCTCTGGAGTGCTGATGAGCATAGATGATTGGATTGATCAAACCATAGCGGCGAAGGGTTACATCCAGGCTCAAGAGCACCGTGAGGAATTCATCATAGCAACTGGTGCGGGTGCCACGAAGTTCAACAAGTGGATGAAAAAGGCTGGATTGGTCTTCAACAAGCAGACAGGAAGATGGACCCGCTGGGAAGACCGCTGAGGCAGGTCCATGTCCGAAGAAACTCCGGTTATCCGGTTCTTCCGTGGCTCAAAGCCTATGGGAACTGCTAGAGTGGTTCCGGATGCCCCAATTGTAGAGATTGCTGAGTTGGCAGGAGTAGAAATTCCCACCAACTGCACCTCAGGCAACTGTGGGACCTGTCTCGTAAGACTGATCAGCGGTCAGGTGGACCTACCTGATGAGCTTCCTCCCGGACTTGACGAAGATCTGGTGGCGGCTGGTGGCACGCTCACATGCTGTATCTACCCGATAGGCTCGTGCGATATCGATTTGATACCTCCATTGTAGGTGCTTGAATGGTAGATTGGACAGATACCGAGTTTCTCGCCGTGCTGATATTCGATATCGCTGCAATCGTAATCGCGGTCTGGTGGATTTCAGGACGTTTCACCTCGAAGATGCGCGAAGTAGAGGAGAGGATGTCACGGAAGGACTCAGAAACGGTCGTTGAATCAGAGGAATGAGATATTATTAATAATTATTAATAATTTTAATTGAAATTATTCGTTCACTGCAGCAGTCCATCGTTCTGCATGGGGTATTCCTACCACTTCGATATGACATCCAAGCACTCCTTTCTGGGATGATATCTCGTTCCTGAGGTTAATCAAGTCATCGAGACAACATGGACAGTGCGGATGGGGAGGTCTCACCCATAATTCCACTATTCCGGAATCATCAACCTCCACTCCCCTCAGAATCGAATCGTCTGTAATCGGTTTTCCGTGCGGTTCGTTACGATCCTGCAGTACTCTTGCAAGCCTCATCTGTGCTTTCCGTTTGGCCCTGCTCATGCTACCACTCCGTCAGCAGCGGGAATGACTCACCCATGGTCAGACACTCCATCCCATCTGCACCGCGCACCCATGTGTCCTCGACTCCAATTGCTCCTTCGGAATAGATTACTTTAGGCTCGATGGCCATAGTGCCACCCTTTTGCAGGGGTTGGTCGAAACCTCTTGCTACCACCGGCGTCTCATCTAGCTCAAGGCCGACAGAATGGCCAAGGAATCTAGCCTGATCAGGAGGCATCCCCATCAGGTGACCTGCATGACCCATTTCCGCTACCATTGAACTCCCTTCCTCCCAGACAGTCGAGCAGTCTACGCCTTTTCCAAGGCTGTCTTTGACGAAGCCAGCGACTTCTTCCATGTCATTGAGTTTCTGCATCCACTCGTCGGAGAGCCGGCCAGCGCTGAACATTCGAGTGCAGTCCGAGACGTAGCCACGGTGAACGTGGACAATGTCCACGAGCACTGGCTCACCTTCGACTACTCTGGCAAAGCCCGCACCTAAGGAGGCTATTGGACTGGCCCCAAGTCCAGCTACTCCAGAGTCGAAGTATGAGGGTACCGCACCAGAACGACCGGCGGCAATAACCACCCTATCGCAGTCCATCGGCCAAGTCCTCATTCTGATGCGTCCACCAAATCCCGCAGCCCTACTCACCTCATCGGCAGCCCCAGCCATCTCGATTTCGGTCTGTCCGATGCCCCCTTGATCACGAATCACATCGAACATCATCCGATTAATCCGACCACTCTCGCGGTGCATCTCAAGCTCCCATTCTGACTTGGTCTCCCTGAGTGAGTACAATATGCCCGTACAGTCCTCACTTTCGCCACCTAAGCCATCTATTTTCGATGAAAGGAAAGACCACCTAGATTTCGGTACCTTGGCGGCCAGCATCCCTGGGGTCCGGGTACACCCTACTTCACTGAGAGAAACCTCGAATTCGCCCATTCCAGGTCTGGCTGTTATGGAGTGGGGCGAATCACTGCCCCCAGCTTCATGGCGAGCCCGCTGTAGAGAGCGCCTGACCCATTGGGTGCTTGATATCCCCGAACCTTCTGCGCCGACCAGCAGCAGTGAGTTCTGCCGGCCTCCAGTTAGCCAGTAGAGCTCGACTGGGTCGTCGATTAACACGGATTCATGGCCAGCTCGGGCAAGTGCCTCAGAAAGCCTAGATTGCCTCGTTTCCAACTCTGATACGGGAACCCTCCAGTCCTCGCCGTCCGGGCCTAAAATGCGCTCGGCATCCCAACTCATGCTAACGCTTCTAGAGTCACCCACGAAAGGTATTGTGGGAACACACTGAGTGTGTTCTGCACCCACAATGGCCATAGAGGGGCCGCTGGTGCCGCCAAACGTGACTACCGTCCTGTCGCTGGACGACGTCCGCCTCGCGGGACGGACTGTGCTATACAGAACCGACGTCAATTCTCCTCTCCATCCGTCGACCGGCGCATTCCTTGATGACAGTAGGCTACGCTCGATACTCGAGACCCTCGGGGACCTGTCTGATGCACAGGTCGTCATCATGGGACACCAGTCGAGACCAGGCAAGCAAGACTTCACCGATATGTCGGGCCACTGTGACCGACTGTCCCGTCTACTCGGACAACCAATTCAATTCGTCTCTGACATCTGCGGAGACGAGGCGCTAATGGCCATCGAGGCGCTTCAGCCCGGGGAGAAAATATTCCTAGACAACGTTAGGATGCACCCTGAGGAGTACGGTCCCGAGAAGGTAAGTGAGGATGAGGAGCGTGACTCTGAGATTGTCACCAAGCTTTCCGCTATGGCTGATGTTTACGTTACTGATGCCTTCGGAGCATCACACCGCAATTCTCCAACTCTGACCGGATTTGCCGAGGAGATGCCTTGCATCGCGGGTCGGCTGATGAACAATGAGATCAGGTCACTGAGTCTTGCTGTTAATGACCCCCCGAGGCCATATGTAGCAATTCTTGGTGGTGCGAAGTGCGACGACTCACTAAGAGTCGCACTCAATCTGATCGGCCGTGAAGTAGTCGACACCATTGTCATGGTAGGAGTAGTTGGGAACCTGATGCTCTGGGCAAGTGGGCATGACATCGGAAGTAGCAACAAGGAGTTCATTCGTAGTGCTATGGGGGACGAATTCGAGAAGACATGGAAGATGGCTGAAAGACTGGTCACAGACCACTCGGAACTGCTATTCTTGCCTCGTGACCTTGCCGTTGAGGTGGACGGACAACGCCAGCCGTTGGAACTCGGAGCGCTGCCGACACAACACCCCATCTACGACATCGGCTTCCAGACATTGATGGATATGCGACCTCTCATCACGGGCGCCGGCTGTGTGCTTTGGAATGGTCCAGCCTCATACTTTGAGCTGCCTGAGTTCGCCTTCGGAACCATCGAGATTCTCAACATGTGTGCAGAGGCTACTGGGGTGTCTATCGTCGGTGGCGGACATACTAGTGCGTTGGTGAATCAGCGTGGAATGGCCGGAGAGGTCAGCCACAACAGCACTGGGGGTGGCTCGGCACTGGGAATGCTCTCAGGCGATCCAATGCCCGTTATTGACGCACTCACGCGTTCAAATGACAAGTTCAGACCACTGCTCAGTGCATTGGGCCTCGAACCGGCGGAATGAGCCACTGGGGGGACTTGAACTCCCGACCTCCTGATTACGAATCAGGTGCTCTACCAACTAAGCTACAGTGGCGTCAGCGCGGCCACCTTAGACACTCGGATAAGAGAATCGGTGCCGTAGGCAACGCTAAGGTCTCACTGATTTACACACTTGCATGGAAGAGACTGACGAGGGCACAGCCCCGGAAGAAACGACACTATCAGGAACACCGAATGCCGCCCCCGCTGGCGATGATGGCGGGGCGTATGGTCAGCCCGCTGTGATGATTGGCCCGAAGAGCTCTTTGCCCAAAATCATGGGAATTCTCATGATGATTTACGGTGTCATAGTGGGGCTATTTTCAACTCTCAGTTTAACTACTACTGGAGATACAATCGCTACGTACGAATCCATGGCTATCGAGGTTAACTCAACCTACATGTGGATCCAAGCGATTGTGACTGTAGTAGTATCATTTGTGATCGCATATGCTGGATATCAGGTATTCAACTACCAGAGGAGTGGTGTAATGATGGGTCTCTACGCAATCGGTGCATCTCTCGCCGTCCAGCTGATTGGGACTGTTTTATTCGCCGATGCAATGGCTGAGATGGCCGGAGATAGCAGTATGGGGGCATTCGCCGGAAGTATTGGTGCATTCTTCCAAGTCTTCTGTGCTGCTATATGCGGCCTTTTGGTGGCTCTACCAATTCTAGCCTCTGCTGACTCTTTGGAAGATTAGCGCAGCGCGCTGAGGTCCGCCATGTGTCCGATGCGGGCACTCACGTCCGCGAGGATGCTCTGCAGTTCAGCTTCGGTACGGCCCTCTGCCCGCATCACCAGAATAGCCTCGGTATTGCTCGGCCGGCACAGGTACCAACCGTCGTCGTAACGTACTCTGATACCGTCCACTGTTGAACACTCCATGTCTGAGAAGGCTTCCTGTACGGCCGTCATGACTTCTTCTCGCTCACCAGGTAGTGGGACCTTAGTCTCCCCCGTTGAAGGGTAGTCTGGCAGGAATGAGAAGCGCTCTGAGAAGGATGGACCACCATCTGATGGAGCAGGGTCGCGTCCGATTATCTCAAGCAAGCGCGCGGAGTTGTAGAGTGAGTCGTCAAAGCCCGGCCAACGGTCATGCAGGAAGAAGTGCCCTGACATCTCACCTGCCATCGGGGATTGGGGATTGTCCCGCAACTCTCGCTTCATGAACGAGTGGCCAGTTCTCACCATTTTTGGCACGCCGCCAGCAGATGCAATCGCCTCCTCTAGTGCCATACTACACTTGACATCGAAGTACACAGTTCTCTCAGCCTCGGTGGCATCCTCTGGCAGGTTGGACAGGACGTCTGAGGCGAATATTGCCATCAGTCTGTCCGGGTGGATGAAGCGTCCAGCCTCGTCGACCACCCCAATTCTATCTCCATCTCCATCCATCCCAATGCCGAACTCGGCTCCGTGTTCGACCACCGCAGCTGCTAGATCGGCCATGTTGCCCTCGCGAGTCGGATCTGGTGGGTGGTTAGGGAAGCTGTTGTCCCACTCGCAGTACAGCGGAATCGCATCGATTCCTAGAGCATCCATGAGTCTCACCGCCAGAGGCCCCGGGACAGCGTTGCCGCAGTCCACTACGATGCGAATCGACCTAGCAGGCTTGCCAGCATTCTCAACTATCGTGCGAATGTAGTGGTCCTCAAAACCACCCACCTCGACGTGAGTGCCCTCGCCCTCGCGAAATTCACCTGATTCGAAGGTCGCTCGCAACTTCTGCAGATCATCTCCGGCCACTGGAAGTTTGCCATGGCAGATCTTGAATCCGTTGTACTCGGGCGGGTTATGGCTCGCTGTGATGGCCACAGCGGCTTGCACAGGGAGGTCGACCGTGGCACGGTATAGTACTCCAGTAGTAGTCACACCCAAATCGAGGACATCCGCGCCGGTGCTGACAATCCCCTCCACGAAGGCAGCATGGAGGCTGGGTCCGGAATCTCTGATGTCTCTCGCGATAGCAACAGAGGAAGCGTCAAGGTGAGTTGCAACGGCTTTTCCTAGAGTTTTTGCGAATTCGGGTGTCAACTCGCTGTCCGCGATGCCCCTGATGTCGTACGCCTTGAACACACTCACGGCCCGGGCCAGATGCAGACACTCCTAAGCGTTCCCGATTCGGGACAGCCACTCAATCAGCGTACTTATCGGCTCCTTGGAAGTGCAGTGAGACATATTTCTCGTCGCCGACGACCCAACTGTCGTGAGGCTCCGGGCCGATGTAGAACAGATCACCCGGACCTAGGGTGTATACCTCACCGTCCTTGAAAGCGCAAGTCGCATGACCTTCGAGAACCATCCCGAGGTGCTCGACCTCGCAGAAATCCGTACCAGACAGTGGTGATACATCGACCGACCACTTCCAACCCGGCTCGTAAGTTGCCCGTCCTATGGTCATACCATCGAAATGAACTACTTCGAACCTGCCCTTCTCAAACTCTCGTAACTCATCAGGTTCCTCAAAACGCTTCAGGATGATATCGTGCATCAGGCTCCTCCACAACCGCGAAACGCTTCACAGACAATCTCAATCAGTGCGCCACCAGGCAGGTCAGCGACTCCATAAGTCGCTCTGGCAGGTGGCATAGAGTCCCCGAGCCACTCGGAGTAGATTTCGTTTACCGTAGAGAAGAAACCTATGTCGGCCAATAAGATAGTGACCTTGACGAGATCAGTCTTGGAGCTGCCCGCTGCAGCCAGCAGACCGTCCACCTTAGCCAGAGTGCCGTGTGTCTGTGCTTCTATTCCGTCTACCGAGAAATCCACTTGCCCGGACAACCAGATGTGATCCTTCACGGTGATTCCCGGGCTATATGGTCCGAAGACAGATTCACCAGTATCAATCTTCAACTTGCGAGTCATACCTCTCGCACAGGCTCTTCGGTGAAATGTTTACTCACGCAACATCTCGATGATTCGGAAGTGACTCCCAGCTACTTCATCCGCTGTCAGTTCGGCTATTGGCACCCAAGCAGCATCTTCTGCATCATCGCCACTCCGTGGCACCGCTTCGGATTCCACGTCAACTAGGTAGAACAGCGCGATGATGTGCTTTCGTGGATCTCTGTCTGGGTCACCTTGGATTGCGAGAGCGACCGGGTCGTAACCATCGACCCCCGCCTCTTCCTCAAGCTCACGCAGGACCGCGTGCTCAGGGTCCTCCCCATAGTCTACGAAGCCACCTGGAAATGCCCATCGTCCTTTCCAGACTTCGGGCTCACCACCCCTTCTGATTAGCAAAGCCTCGATGCCACCCTCGGCCTCCCTGAGGGCGACAGCATCCACAGCGACAGCAGGATTGCTATAGCCGTCACGTCCGCAGACATCGCACACATCACTCTCCATAGCGACGCCTCC
This sequence comes from Candidatus Thalassarchaeum sp., assembly GCA_965658085.1. GTDB lineage: Archaea > Thermoplasmatota > Poseidoniia > Poseidoniales > Thalassarchaeaceae > Thalassarchaeum. Next base: position 930 of record CBFHQW010000027.1, on the reverse strand, counting down.
TGCTTTGGTAGGACTCGAGCGCCTCGTATAGATCGTTCTTGGAGAATGAGGGCCAGTGAACGTCAGTGAAGTGCAGTTCTGAGTAGGCTATTTGCCACAGTAGGAAATTCGAGATGCGCTCTTCACCACTAGTCCGGATGACGAGATCCGGATCAGGCAGATCAGCTGTGTACATCCTAGCTGAGATCTGGGCCGAGTCTATCGATTCCAGCGCGAGTTCGCCCTTGGCGTGGTCCGCTGCTACTTCACGCACCGCATCAACAATTTCCTCTCTCCCTCCGTAGGCTAGACATACTGTGAACAAGAAGTTGGAATGTTCTGCAGTCTTACTCTCGGCACGGTCTATCGCGTTGCGTACCCTCGAAGGCAAACTCTCCAAGCGACCCACAGCCTGCACCTTGACCCCGCGCGAGTGTATCCGTGGATCTGCTGCAATCTCGTCAAGACCGGCGACATACAAGTCATACAGCGACCCAAGCTCATCTTCTGAGCGCTCGCGCATGTTCTCGGTTGAGAGTGCATACACAGTGAGGTATGGAATATCTAGATCGAGAATCCAGCCCATCACATCCTTGAGCTTCTCCTTACCGTGGTGATGGCCCATATCACGTCCGAGATTACTACTCCACGCGAATCTCCTATTTCCATCCATAATGATGGAGACGTGCTCGGGTAATTCGCCCTGCTTCAGCCTGTCGCGCAGTCTATTGGTTCGGATTCTATCAGTCCGAGAGATGAAACTCCATGCATAACTGGAGTTCGCGATCAATTGAGCAGGCACAGAGAACAGCCTGAATCTCAGGAACCACTTGGCCAGGCCGTCGACTCGACGTCCCAACGACTTGCGCATGCGTCCCATGCTATCACCAAATGATGACTGCGCTAAAGGGCGTCGCCTACTCAAGCACTTACTCGAAGACGATATCCGCC
>CBFHQW010000026.1:0-15467 GCA_965658085.1 Candidatus Thalassarchaeum sp. | reverse complement strand
TTCGAAAGGCAGCCCAGACTCACTTGGTACCGCGTCAGCCACACCGAGTGCTCGAGCCTGCCTCTGCAAACGTGAGCGTAGATGCCCCCGTCCGACAATTACCAGACGGGTCTGAGGGTCCGATGAATGGACATTAGCGAAGGCCCGGAGTAGCAGGCCGTAACCCTTCCTTGCCGCGAGACGCCCCACTGCCAACAGCAGATGTGAGCCACCATACCTAGATCGAATCCCTTCGTGAACCGCAATAGAATCCTCATCATCACGATGTAGTGGCACGAACATGCTGGTATCAACGCCCCAGTGTACCACTTCACAGTCCCAGTCAGACGGTGGCGAGTAGCGCGCCTCAAAGTCGTGCTTAGTAGCCTTGGAGTTGGCCACACACACGCTGGAGCCATGGATTGCAGCCTTCTCATAACCGGCGTAGTGCTTGGCTGTCAAGAGTATCGCGAGGTCATTTGGGTTGGCCCAGACTGCCGCCTCCTTCTGCTTCGAGGCGGCAACCAAACCATCCCTTTCGCCTAGCCATGAGCCGTGCAGTGAGGAGACCACCGGAGCAATGTTCTCCCGACAACTCTCGAACTGCTTGGCATTCCACGATATCATCGGGCAGTGTAGGTGAACGACATCTACTCGATCGTTAGCGTGCAGGCGCTTCAACGCACGCATCGCACTGCGACCGTAAGAGCGCGTGAATGCCATTGGGAGGGGGGCCCACCCTACACTCAGCACCTCGACACCTTCGATTCTTGGCGCCATACCTCCTCCCGATCGGGTGATGATGGTGATTCGGTGGCCTCTAGCGGCCAGAGCGGCGGACAGGTGGTACACCGTAGAACCCATCCCGCCCCAGCGAGGCGGATATTCGGCTGACAGCATGGCTATGTGCATGGTTCCCCCTTATTCGGGGCTCAGCACCCGCATTTCAAGAGCACGACCTCTGGGCAGCGCTTCGCATTGTTCAAAACGAGGCCTTTGGTCGTCGCCTTCGATAGCATGGCCGACTCCCTACCAGTTCATGTCACTGTGGTGATACCAACGCGCAATGAAGAAGCCGCCATCGTGGATACAATTCGCTCCATTCCGAATGATGGTTGGTGCGAGAAACTAGACTTCCTCATCATCGACGGCAACTCGACCGACCGCACTAGGGAGCTCGCCGAGGGCGAGGGAGCGACTGTGTACGTCGAACCTAGGAAAGGATACGGTAGAGCGTACAAGACAGGATTCTCAATGGCTCCAGGGGATGTCATTGTGACCATGGATGCGGATTGTACATATCCCGGGGAAGAGGTTCCTGGACTGGTGCAGAAGTTACTCAATGATGACCTGCAGTGGATTACTTGCGACAGGTTGCGGCGGGCTGAGGAAGGAGCGATGCCTGGAATCCACGGCTTTGGTAATTGGGTTCTGAGTACAACTGCAAGTCTACTCTACTGGTACGGTGTGCACGATTCACAAAGTGGTATGTGGGTGTTCCGCAAGTCGATATTTGAGGACGAGCGTGTGCGCCCCAAGCACGATGGTATGCCACTTTCCCAGGAGTTCAAAATCAGGGCACGTCGGTATCTGGGTAAGAAGAATACAACTGAGGTGAGTGTTCCTTACCGTCCACGTGTCGGCGAGGCGGAAATCAACACTTGGGGAGATGGTTTGCTCAACCTACGATTCCTCTTCACCCATAGGCTAGGGCTAACCCGCCAAGTCACGCCCTGGGGCCCAGAGTAACGAATCTAGGGTACTCAACTTACTGTCTTCGATAAAGATGGACCAGTACTAGTTAGTACACGCCAGAGTGCTGCTGCATCCTTCCATACCAACCGGACACGACTTGATGACTTTCGACTATGTCGAACCCATTCAGCCCCTGCATCGATCGAAGTATCCCGAAGTTGGCATAGTCTGCTCCATTAGGCTCTCTCTCTCCGAAGAAGTCCCCCTCGATCCCCTTGGACATCTCGTCTAGTTGGTACTGGAGATTCTCACGAGGTGGGAGCTCGAACATCTTCGCTCTGCTCTTGCCTACCATGCGCATGATGAAGGCCCCTAGCCACTTGTTAATCAGGCGGCTGCCAAACGAGAAGTTGTCAACCTTGGTCACGTAATCGAGGGCCTGAAGAGAAGTCTTGTACGAGGTGTAGATTACTGCGACGATAGACTTCCCTAGGATCTTGTTGGAAAAGTCCATCCACCGGTCCTGATCGGGGTCCTCGCCCATTCTCGGGAACGAGCCCGAGTCATTGGAGTCGATGTAGTGGAGGATGTAGTTCGAGTCGTTCACCTGGGTGCCATCGACGTCGACGAAGACTGGAACCATGCCCCAGTCAGACCACTTCAGTTGCGTCTTGAAGGTAGGGTCAACCTCAACCTTCGAGTAATCGATATCTCTGGAGCCTAAGAGCGCCTTGACCTTGAAGCAAAACGGACAGGTCTCGAAGCAATACATCGTTGGGAGGCCGCCAACTACTCTTTCGGGAACCAGAACCTTCTGCACCCCCGAAGGCGGTTTCTGTTCAACGGGGGCCTCTGTCACGACAATGCACCATAACTAGCACTTGTGAATCCATCGAAGCGGCACTGTCACTCTTATTGCCCAACTAGACACTATTCTTTGATTCACGTACGGCGTTGAAGAATGTCCAATCATTGAACCAAGTTACTTATGTCTAGCACACCGATGGACCCTGTTCATGGACCGAACAGTGGACCTAACAATCGCTGTGCTGATTTTTTTGGCTGGCACAGCAGGCCTCGTTTCCGGTGAGGATATCGGAGGCGTTGAAACAACGAATGACATAGATGACGAGTCAGCTGAGGCTGCACTCATCGACGCGCGTTACCTTCGTGGTGATGCCAACGACGATGGAAGTGTGGATCTCGGCGACTTCATTGTGATGGCACAGTACATCGCTGGATACGGCAGGGCCCCTGCCTCGATGGTTCAGGCAGATATCAACGGCGACCGTTCAGTCGATGTGCTCGATCTGGTCATCCTAGCTGACTACCTGTGGGGAGGGGATGAGTCCGATTCTGGACCACAGTCTCTGGACAGCCGCACCACCAAGGCCAGCAAGGCCGATGTGGCGGTCTGTGACCTCGAGTCTGTGCGAGTGCTACGAGGTGACGCGAACGACGATGGAAGCGTAGATATCGGCGACTTCATTGTGATGGTGCAGTATATCCTCGGTTACGGGGATGCACCTGCTTCGATGCAGGGAGCCGACATCAATGGCGACCATACGGTCAACGTGCTCGACATAGTGATGCTAGCAGATTACCTATGGGGTGGTCAGTGCGAGCGCTGCTAAGCATATAGCCGCACAATATACTGAACTTCTCTGGAAGAACTCAGTGCTGCAACCAAGCGCGTGCCTTCGCGCCGTCTACTAACCTCCCTTATGGGATCCTCAGGTTGGGGACGGTTGCGAAGGCCGCCAAACGCGATGATGAAGTTAGTTTGAACACAAGGGGAGCCTGATGCAGAGGTGACTCAAGGACCCAAGTCGCTTATCATGGATATGCTGATGATTACTGCTTGATGGACCGAAACCTGGACCTACAAATCGCCGCCCTGATTTTCATGAGCGGCACGCAAGCCCTAGTCTCCGGTTCCGAGGAAGGAGACGTAGGAACGACGAACGCCCTTACCCTAGAGGAGGAGGATACCGAGGAAACAATCCCCGCCCCGAGGCCGCGTAACACCTCGTTCCCGCCATTCCGGCCCATAGGGCTGACAGTCTGAGCAGGAAATGTCCAACCATCTAACCAACCGCTTGATATCCCCCTAGCCGTTGGCCCTCAACATGAACCGAAGTCCACGGACTGCAATTCTGGTACTGCTAATGATGCTGAGCTCAGGTTGTCTGGGAGCTATAGATGACCTCGATGATATCGACGATGATATCCTCGATCCAATCCTCGACTGGCTTGAGGGAGAGTACCCTCGGCTGGATCTACCAACTCGTGAGCGCACCTCGCCAACGCTCGACATATACAACGAGTGCGAGATTCTGCTAACGAACCTTCAGGACTCAATCTACAACGAGATGCTGGTCTCGCTAGACCAGCAGGCGTACTGGCACTGGGCCGGCCCCGTTTGGCGCGGCGGCTGGATGGAAGATGATGTGATGGTGGAGATGGACGGTGCGCCCATGACTGCCGAAAGCGGTTCGGCTGATTTCGGGTCAAATACCGACGACACTAGCCGCGAGGGCGAGTACTCCGAGACCAACAACCAAGAGGAAGGCGTCGACGAGGCTGATTTCCTGAAGACTGACGGTTACCACATCTACATGCTCAACGGTAACTTGCTGGTGATTATGGGCGTCCCCGAATTCGGCGAGCTTACACTCGAGTCTAACATGAGCGTGCAGGGCTATCCAATGCAGATGATGCTAGATGACGACAGACTCGTCATCGCCTCATCGATAAACTACTGGAACCTTCGAGTTGATGACCCACTCAGGGAGCTGATGTCAGAGGATGTCACCGTTAACTATCCTGGGGAAGAGGAGTACTCCTACACCTACACACGCGTTCAGAATCTAGTGAAGTACACTGTCGTAGACATCTCCAACAGGTCCGCTCCAGAGGTCGAGCGCGAGATCTACATCGAGGGCAACTACCACACTGCGAGGCTGGTCGACGGTACCATGCGCTCGGTAACTCACCTGTGGACCCACATCGAGGGCATGCGCACCTGGGTTTACTTGCCTGAAACCTACTGGGGGACTGATTCTGACGAGGAGAGGATGGATATCTGGAATCAGAGTATGGAAGAGACAATTGCCGCCAATCGGGCCATCATTGACGGCCTGACTCTAGACGACTTCGCTCCGCACATCTACGAGGTCGGAGATGACGGCTTGTTCCAGCACCCGATAAGCTCGGACGACTGCAGTGAGTACTCGGCTAGCGCTGACAGCGCCGGTCGAGGATTTTCGACCATCATGACAATCCAGATGCTAAGTGACGACTCTGATTTGGAAGTCGACCACATCACATCCTCGTGGGCACACGTGTACGCATCTCAGGACGTCATGGTGCTCGCAGAGCCAGCCAACGACTGGTGGTGGTTCTGGCGTAACTTCGGCTGGGATGATGCCACTAACATACACATCTTCGACATCAGCGACCCCTCCGAGACCACTTACGTGGCTTCGGGCAGGGTCGACGGCACCGTGCAGGACCAGTTCTCCCTCTCCGAGTACAACGGCATCATCCGCGTCGCCACCACCGAGGATGCATGGGGCCGCTGGTGGTTAGAGACCGAGGAATGGACCGGGCCGACAAACAACGTGTTCACTCTCGTAGCCACGGAGTGCATGATTCCTGAGGGATGCGAGGAAGACTCCAGCGAGCTGGTACAAATCGGCCACGTCGGCGATATCGCCGAAGGCGAGCGCATCTGGAGCGCCCGTTTCGTGGGCGACCGCGCCTACCTAGTCACCTTCCGCAACATCGACCCACTGTGGGTCATCGATCTGACTGATCCGACCGATCCGCAAATCCTCGGCGAGCTCGAGGTCCCGGGCGTCTCGACCTACATCCACCCAGTCGATGCTAACACACTGCTGACCATCGGCATCGGACCCGGGCCCGACGGCCTAGGACTCGACTGGTCAGTCACACAAGTCTCCCTGTTCGATGTCAGCGACCCCACCAACCCGGTGCTCGCTGACTCGCTGCCACTGTCCCCGGCCTACGAAGACGATGGCTGCGATGATTGGGGCTGTGGTTGGTCGTGGTCGTACTCAGAGGCTACCTACGAGCACAAGGCATTCACCTACTGGGCCCCCGAGCAACTACTGGCTATCCCACTCTCGACTTACAGATACACATACGACGAGGTTGAGATTGACGGTAGGACCTACACCTACTCCGGCTATGAGTTCATTTCGACTCTCGAACTAATCGATGTGGATGCAGAGAACGGTACATTGTCCACTCACGGTATGGTCAACCACTCAGAATTCTACAATGAGGACGGCCTATCGGGATGGTGGAGTGGTTCGACTAGCATCCGCAGATCGATTTTCATGGGCGACTACATCTATGCCTTCTCTGCAGCGGGGGCTTCTGTTCACAAGACTGATGACCTGACTTCTATGGTCGAGTTGGAGATTCCCGGGTACGACGAGCCAGAGGTCTACTACTACGACGATGAGGGTGAGGCCACCGACCCAGAGGTATCAGAGGGATCCAACGAAGATGATCGAAAGGAAGACGAAGACTCTGCGACTGTCGAGGGTTAATCAAGAGAACTCCAGAGCTCGTCCAGTTGAACCCGGGGCAGCTACAGCGTTTCCACGCAATTCTCCATTCGAATCGCGCGAGTGCACCACTACTCCGTCGACGATGGTAAGCATCGGCCATCCTGTCAGTGACATCTTGTCGAGTGCCGTCCAACCGACCCGAGTCCATGTGTCGGCGTCGCGGACCTCTCTGTGAGATTCCATGTCGACGAGGACGAGGTCAGCATCCATGCCCTCGGCCAGCTTGCCCTTACCGGTCATGCCGTAGACCTGGGCAGGCCCTTCGCACATCCAGCCGACCACGTCTGGCACGCTGCACCTTCCGGCGGCCGCGTGGGTCAACATCAGTGGTAGAGAGGTCTCTACACCAGGCATACCCGAGTGCGCTTGTGGGAATCCCAGCATCTTGTTCTCAAGCGTGTGCGGAGCGTGATCGGTGGCGATGCAGTCGATGGTGCCGTCCTTCAGACGGCGCCACAGCGTCTCGCAGTCCTCTGCGTACCTGATTGGTGGATTCATCACCAGTCTGGTGTCCCGCTCGGCCACATCACTGTCGTCGAAAGTGAGGTGCTGCGGACAGACTTCCGTGGTGATTAGGGTGCTTTTGTTGCTGGCTAACCAGTCGGCTTCGAGGGCACTGGTCAGGTGCAGGACATGCAGCCTGTGTCCGTGTGACTCCGCCAGTGCGGCTGCTCTCTGGGTAGCGATTAGAGCAGTCTCGCTGTCCCGCCACTCGGCGTGGGCGGCGACATCAGTCCTGTGAGCGAATTCAGGTTTGCGCGCGTTCAACCTATCCTCGTCCTCAGCGTGAACTGCGATGATGCCAGCGGTGCCCGCGAAAATGTCCTCAAGGTGCTGCTGCTGGTGCACCAACAAATCTCCCGTGCTGCTGCCCATGAACACCTTGATGCCACAGATTCCAGTTGTGGGTGATGGAGCGTCGGGAGTGCCTACTGCCTGCTGTAGGTCGGCAACGTTGTTTGGGGTGGCACCGATGAAGAAGCCGTGATGAGTCACCGCGCTGCGAGCCGCCGAGTCTAACTTGGCCCGCATAGCTTCCATGGTAGTAGCGGCGGGGACATTGTTCGGCATGTCCAGGAAGGCAGTGACCCCGCCGGCAGCCGCAGCCCTGCTGCCGCTACCAATGTCTTCCTTATCGGACTGGCCAGGCTCACGGAAATGCACCTGGGGATCGATTGCACCTGGGAGCAGGTGCAACCCCTCACCATCAATCAGAGGCTCGCCATCAAGCGGCTCTAGACCCCCTCCCGGAGCGACCGAGGCAATCTTCCCAGCAACTACTCGTAGGTCTCCTTGAACGATGTCACCACCGATGACCATTGCCGAATTTTGAATCAGAAGGCCGCCAACCACTCTCTCACCTGAAGGACTGCGGTGCGAGAAGTCTCATGACTGTTCGCGTGCGCAATCATGCCTTCTTTCCGTCTAAGGTGCTGTTCATATAACCAACCGTAGACCCAAGGACATAGCGGGTTGGAGTAGCCAGGTTATCTCGTCGGGCTCATAACCCGGAGACCGGTAGTTCAAATCTACCACCCGCTACCATAGATGAAACATAACTGAAAGTGAAATTCGTTGTACTGAGGACAAACGACGGGGTGAAGCACTTTCAACCGCCGGCAAGGGTCAATCGTTTGTTCAAGTACTATCGAAGCCCGATAGAGGCCATAACAAGGTGAGAGACATGACCAAGAAGACAGCAAGTGAGAAGGTTGAGGAAGAGAAGATAGTGATTGACGTGGACGAGCCCGAGAGTACTGTAGAGGACCTCCCGGGGGTCGGACCTGCGACGGCGGAGAAACTGCGTGAGGCAGGCTTCGAAGAATTACTCTCCATAGCGGTGATGAGCCCGAATGAGTTGGCTGAGCAGGCCGAACTGGGCGAGGCCGTAGCGGCCAAAATTATCTCTGGCGCAAAGAAGATGGCTAACATAGGCGGATTCGTCAGTGGCACAGCACTTCTAGATCGCCGCCGACAGGTGCAGAAGCTTACATCGGGAACCTCGTCATTGGATGAGCTACTTGGTGGTGGATTCGAGACTCAGGCTATCGTAGAGGTTTACGGTGAGTTCGGTAGTGGTAAGACGCAGATTGGACACCAACTCGCAGTCAATACAATCCTACCTCTAGATCAGGGTGGATTCGACGGCGAGGTCTTCTATATCGATACTGAGGACACTTTTAGGCCCGAGCGGATAACGCAGATGGCTGAAGCTGTCGGCATAGATCCACAGGATGCCCTTGACAGGATTCATGTCGCTCGGGCTTACAACTCAGCCCACCAGATACTCCTGGTGGATGAGATCAAGAGGATGTCAAAGAACATCGATGTCAAACTAATCATCGTCGACTCGTTGACCAGTCATTTCCGCGCCGAGTACATCGGGCGCGGCATGCTGGCTCCTAGACAGCAGAAGCTCAATCGCCACATGAAGGAGCTCAAACAAGTTGCAGACGTCCAGAATGCTCTGGTTCTGGTGACCAATCAGGTCATGTCGAAGCCCGATGCGATGTGGGGAGATCCGACGAGAGCCATTGGAGGGCACATCGTAGCACACGCCAGCACATTCCGCTTGTACCTCAGGAAGTCGAAGGGGGGCCGACGCATAGCCCGACTCGTCGACAGTCCTAACTTACCTGAGGGCGAAGCGGTCTTTACCGTGACATCCGAGGGCCTAGAGGACTGATTCCTGTAGGCTCCTCGGGTCCGAAAGACCAGATGTGCCCCTGAACCACTGCATAAACAGGGCAGTGGATAACGCGTACAGCACTGCCATTACGATAAAGGGGGTGCGGAAGTCGCCTCCGCTCATCAGAATCGCCCCTAGATATCCGCCTATTGCGGCCATCGCACTTCCAAACAAGCGCGATATGCCAATGTAAGTGGCCCGCTCTGTTGGATGCAACTGACCCATACTGAATGCTTCGAATGCTGGGCCTGACATATTGAACAGGGTTGTCCTCAAGACCCATGCGAGACCAGCTAAGGAAACCACTGTCTCGGGTGCGGCCAACTCTGGTGCGAAGCCAATGAGGAGAATGAAAGGAATCGCTGCGAACCTTGTCCACACGATGGTAGCAACCTCTCCTAGCCGCTCTACTACCAGAGGAACAGCGAACGCCCCTATGGCGAGGAAGAATGAACCAGCTGCAAAGACCATCCCAATTTGGTGCTCGTGAGCGTGCAGATCGTAGTGGAAGAATACGTTCGCGAGCCTGAGAACGAAACCCCCTCCTAGGGATAGCAGAGTCCCTATAGCCACGAATCGATACACCGTTTTCGGAGTCTGGAGGGCCGAAAGCCAGCCGCTACGCTCATCTTGTGCAACTTCCGCTCTCGCTTTGGCCACCTCTTCTGAGACATGACGCTTGAGCATGATAGCTGGTATCAGAGATAGGAACCACCACGCTATTCCGATGTGGACCGCCCACCTGTAAGCCTCGACAAGAGACATTCCCTCTGAGGCGATGAGGTGCTGGGGCAGAAACCCCGCAATTAGTGCCCCCAACATCGCTGCGAGAGTAGCCAATCCCTGCTCGACGCTGAATAGGTGGATTCTCTCATCTGGCTCGGAATTTTCCGCCATGAACGGTGACTCAGTGACATGGTGCAGTGCGCTGAAACAGGCTGAGATGGCCGAGAACGCTAGAATTGTATTCGCATTGGTGGACATAATGAGTATCAGTGCACACACGGCCCCTCCTCCATCACCGATGATGAATCCCCATTTGCGGTCTATGCGATCAGCCAATTTGCCTGCTGGAATTGAGGCCAGTGAACCTGCTATACCCAGAACGGCTATTCTGATGCCGACGAACTTGACATCGAACCCTATGGCCAGCAGGTAGAGGTTGAACAGGACTTCCCAGGCCCCATGAATAAGGTCCATCCCAATGACGTGCAGCAGGTACAACCGGGCATTACGGCTGAATTGCCTCAGTCGCCCTAAGTAGCCTACCTCTGATGCACTTTCCATCCTTCCACCCCTAAACCGCTAGGCCGTGGGAGGCAATATACTGCCGGTCAAGCCCGAATCTCTGCCATCGCCTCGCTCAACTCGCCAATCAGCGATGCAACGTGCTTCTCGTCAAAACCAAGATCGAGTCCAGCAGCCCCGAAAAGTTCCGGGAGTGGCTTGGTGTTGCCCAGCCTCATGGCCCGTGCGTAGCGGGCGAGACCGTCCTCGGCGTCTCTTCTGTGATACTGCCACATTTGCAGCGCACCGAGTTGCGCTATTCCGTACTCGATGTAGTAGAAAGGCACTTGGAACAGATGAAGTTGGCTCTGCCAAGAAGTCTCTTTCAACCCTTCAAAACCACTCCAATCGGTTCTCGGACCAAACCTTTGCCTCAACTCCATCCAGTGTTCAGATCGCTCTTCATGTGTATGTTCGGGATTGGCGTATACCCAGTGCTGGAAGGCATCTATAGTAGCCATCCACGGCAAGAAGCAGACGATTTTCTCGAGATCATCGAGCTTTGCTCTACGAGCTTCCTCGTCACTGTAGAATACACTCCATTGGGGTTGACTCATCAGTTCCATAGACATCGAGGCTACCTCTGCGAATTCAAGAGGAGGGTTACGCTCTCCTATGAGATCTAAGTCGGAACTGTAGCACGAGTGGAACGCGTGCCCAGCCTCGTGCAACATCGTAGAAAGGTTGTCGTGAGTGCCAGCCGCGTTCATGAAGATGAACGGTATCCGGGTCTTCTCTAGATTGGCCTGATAGCCGCCCGGTGCCTTACCCTTTCTGCTCTCAAGGTCGAGTGATTCCTTCTCTCTTAGCATGTCGAACATGCCTCCCAGCTCGGGCGACATGTCATGGAAGACATTCGAGCAGCCTTTGATCAATCCCTCGACATCCTCGAAGGGCCTCAGTGGCGACCTTCCGTGGATGTCCACTCCACCACCACTCTTCTCGCTGACGTCCCATGGTCGCAATGTGGCAACCCCGAGAGCCTCACGCCTACGTTCTTGGATTTCATGCATCATTGGCACGCAGACGCGCTCGATTGAGTCGTGAAACTCGAGACAGTCTTCTATAGAGTAGTCGTAGCGATGCTTGGCTTCAAAGATGTAGGAGCGGTAGTCATTGAAACCAGCGTTTACTGCAATCCGATGCCGGATTTGAATCAGTTTGTCGTAAATCTCTGAAAGCCTCTCAGTGTCATTACTCATCCTTTCCACGACCGTCCTCCAAGCAGCCTCCCTGATACTGCGATCAGTACTCTCGAAGTAGAGGGCCATCTGTGGAAATGTCTTCTCCTCGCCCTCAAACTCCACGGTCATGGCTCCGGTGATAGTGCTGTGTTCCGTCTCCAGTTTGGCCTCCTCAATCTGTAGAGCGATGTTCTCCTCTCGAAAGGTCTCGATATCGGTCCGGATACACTTAATCATCAAGTCATAGCGAGGCGGCAGGTCGCCGACTGCGGAGTGACCAGCAAGCCTGCGGTTGAAGGCGTCACCGAATTCCGACAACTTGGGCTGGGCATTCTCAATGAAGTCTAGGTAGGCCTGACGCTTGACCTCGTTTTCGGTGTCGCATGTCATAGCAATGCTCAGAAGTGTCCCTGCCTCAGAGATGTGCTCAGCAAGGGTCGAACAGTCTTTGATCAGAGTTTCGAGACAGCCCGAGCAACTTAACTTGCGACTCAAGAGGTCGTGGGCATAGGGCTCAATGTTCTCCCACTGAGTAGCATCGAAATCCTCAGTGATGAATCCAGAATCCAAACTACCACCTCACTTGCGAGCCGGTCTCGGGCCATCTGGCAGAGGCCCCTCTTGGCGACTCCACTTGGCACACTTCCACTCTTCTGCCGAGTCGATGACCTGCTGCCTGATTTGCTCAAGTTCTGGGTGCTCAGGATTGTTATCCTCAATCCAGCAAGCTGTGCAGTACCTCTTGCTCTCGAAGTCCACGAAGTTGCCTGGAGTACAGTTCACCTTGCAGGTGATGCAGTGCCTGAATCCGTGAAATTTCGCCATTTTCCCCAAGGAACCCTCGGGCATCTCGCCTATGAGTTTGACCCCATAGGGGTCAATCGCCTACATATCAGCGAGAGCGGTGTGGAGAAGGAAAGCATCCTCTCTCCTCGCCTCTTCTATTGAGTCCCCAGTCTCGATGACACCTAGTCTCAGTAAGCCGGCTTCGCTTGGAACAGGTCTGCGGGCGAGCAGCCTCGCTCCAAGGTGCTCTATCAGCCTAGTTGCTTCAATCTCGTCGTCTAGATAGCTAGTGCGTGGAACCTTCGTCTGACCGAACTCATCTCCGACCACTGTTTCTGGCAGGTGGATTATCCAAGCCGACTGGTCGCCACTGCTGATGCCGGCACGCTCGAAGGCGGAACTGAGTTGATGTGTGCCTGAGATTAGCCTTAGGAACTCTGCATCACAGGTCCTTGCCACCATGCGATTAGATTCCTCCAGTCTCCTGAGGGTTGCCCAAGCCGTCCATAGTCGGAACTCGCTACAAGCGGCGTCGTAGGCCAGAAGCAGCCATCTCTCACTCGGCCTCCACTCTCTAAACAGCGCAACCACTTCACCCGGCTCAATCATCGCTTCTTCGAAGCCGATGCCCCAAGCCGGGAACCATGGTATTGACGAGGATTGGTCCATGCGCCGTGATGGCCTCCTGTTGAAGAAGGGTCTCTATCGCGAACCCTGCCTAACAGCGCGACCAGCCGTTGCGACCACTCCGTCCACCAGTTGAGGACTCCATCCACGTAGATCAGACAATTTCTGCATGTCTCGCTCGGTCAGAACAGCCACGTCTGCGGCGTTGGAGACGCCCAGCAGGTCAACCATCTGCCTTGCTCTGGATCTACCGACTCCTCGCAGGGCCACTAGACCTAGGAGATCTGACTTGCATCCGTACCGCACCCTGCGGTGAATCTCGTCGACTGCCTTCACTAGGGTGCGATGAGCATCCCTGTCCATCGAAGATAATTCCTCATCCTCGACCAGAATCCTTCTAGTCGCGTAGAGTAACCACTCGGCCAACTCGACGCGTCCTCGCAGGTCCCCTGGCTGTACTCCCCAGTCCTTCTCCACCTGCTCTACACGGATCTCTTCAGTCCACGATTGGAGTACTAGGACGCCTTTCATCCGACGCTCCTCGTCAAGATCCACTGCCTCGGCGAGAAACTCCCTCTCATGACCATGAAGAGCGGCTTGAATGGCATCGTAGTCACCCTTCCTCGGCCACAGTGGCAGGAAGTCTGGGGTGCAAGAGACCAGATGCAAGAGGCTCAGAGGAGAGACCTGCCCGTAATCGTCTTCCCCTGTGAGGATGGCCATGGCCCTGCCTAAACCATCGCGTATGATGCGCCCAGATATTGGATTGAGATACAATTGCGCGACCCTCTCTCCTAGAGGTGTGGCGCTGTAGGCCATCGAAGACGACTCAGGAGGATCAATCTCGTACGAGTCATGCACACTGGCCTTTCGGAAACCAAAGATAGGGGGGCCGCGACGAGGCCTCTCACCATGCCCCCTATTCGGCTCAGATGCGACATCTAGTCCTGTCACTTCGGAGGCGGAGCCGACCCACGATGGAAGATCGTCCTCCCAATCTTCAGGTTGCTCGACAGGAGGCTCTTCGAGGATTCTCGCCCGCACCTCGTCAGATTCTCCGAGTCTGTCAATCATCCCGTTTGATGCGAGCCAACTGACTACGTCGTCTATTCTAGCAGCCAGAGACTCCGAATCTAACTGGGTTGCGAGGAATGTTTTGGAGAAGAATTTACCGAGGGCGTCCCTGTCAGCAGTGCCTCCAGTAGCCACCATGGATAGGACATGAGTGAGTAAAGCAGGGTCCTCCTCGGCTCTCAAGGCGTTTGGATTGGCGAGTTTTGAAGTCACTTCCTCGGGTTCGCCGTGTAGGTACAGATCGACCAAATGAGACTCCTCGTCACGACTCTTGGCAAGTAACCACGCCTCACCGACGTTGTCGTACTTTGGTCGGCCTGCCCTGCCCATCATTTGCAAGATTTCGAGTACTGGAAGGGGCATTGTCATGCCCGCAGCCGCACTCCACCTCCTGTAGTCCCTGACTACTACCGTTCGCGCGGGCAGATTGACTCCCTGCGCGAGCGTCGGTGTGGCAACCACGCAGAACAAATCACCGCTTCTAAACGAGTCTTCGACAATATTGCGGTGTTTACTAGTCAGTCCTGCGTGGTGGAAGGCAACACCACTTCTGAGCGAAGATTCGAGCGAGCCCACCATGGCAGAGGAGTCGCCGCTCCCGACGAGTCTGTCAGCGATAGCTCCCCACCTCTCATCTATTCCCTTATCGAATTCATGACTGCCCTCAATCAGCATCCGCTGGATGTGTTTGGAGAGCTCACGTGCTTCCTTCTGGGCAGAAGCGCGCGAGGACACGAAGACGAGGAGTTGTCCGCCGTTTCGGATAGTGTCTTGCAGGACTGCCTGCAACGGCCGGGTGGTCTTACCCTCCAGCTCACGTGTCTCAGGCAGTATCTCTTCTCCAGACCCATCTACTCGGTGCACTCTAGCATCTAACCCTGTCAATGTGCCGTAGCGTAGAGTGACGGGGCGCCAGTCAGATACAATCAGTTCGGAGTCAAGCCACTCTGCCATCTCTGTGGCGTTTCCTACAGTGGCGGAAAGCGCGATAATCTGAGCTTCAGGTCTCCTGTGTCGGATTCGCGATAGCAAGACCTCAAGAGTTGGGCCACGCCCCGGGTCATGCAGCAGATGAAACTCGTCGCTGACGACGATACCGACTCTGTCCATCATCTCAGAACGGGTCCGTAGGAGCGAATCCAACTTCTCGCTGGTACACACGAGAATATCTGCCTCCTCTATCATCCCGGTCTCTCCTCCTCTATCGCCGATGGCGAGCCCGACGCGAAGTCCGACTGCAGAGGCAATCTCCCTCAACTCAGCCACCTTCTCAGTGGCCAGAGCCTTCAGCGGCACCACATACAGGGCGCGAGCACCTTCTAGGTCACTGATTAATCGGTGGACGATGGCCAAATAAGCTACCAGAGACTTGCCGCTGGCGGTCGGGATGGTGAGCATCACGTTACGACCTGATAGGGCATGTGGCAAAGCCTCTGCCTGAGGTGGAAAAAGCTCCTCAATACCCCATTTCTCGCGCAGCATCGCAACGATTCTCTTGTCCAGCCCGAGGTCTTCAAGCCCGCGCGAGGGAGGCCCTGTTGATTG
>CBFHQW010000025.1:0-15529 GCA_965658085.1 Candidatus Thalassarchaeum sp. | reverse complement strand
AGGTGTGCTA
Source organism: Candidatus Thalassarchaeum sp. (assembly GCA_965658085.1). Taxonomy (GTDB): domain Archaea; phylum Thermoplasmatota; class Poseidoniia; order Poseidoniales; family Thalassarchaeaceae; genus Thalassarchaeum. The sequence goes on along the minus strand of CBFHQW010000025.1, from coordinate 15,519 downwards.
GATGTGAGGCCAGAAGTCTCGTACGGGCAGAGTTACGATTGCGTAGACCGCCTTCTCTGAGCTTAGGCAGAGTGGTGCTCGCAGTACGCCATGCCTGCTGTGCGGTCGATGGTAGGGCGAATATCAACCAAGTCAACAAGAACAGAGCAACTGCGCCTCTAGTAATGCCGTTTGTGAATATTAAACTGGGGTCCCCTGGGAGTGATATCTGGTCAGCAATGCTCGCGAGAGCAATGGAAGTCAGCAGCACTGCTCCAACCATTGAGGCACCCGCCTTAGGTGTAATCGAGCGACCCCAAGCATACAGTGTCAGGCCAACGGCGAGAAGTCCGATGAGGGGGGCACCATAGAACTCGTGGGCTTGGAGGCTGGAGCCGTCTATCTCTATGGTCAGCAGCAGCCATGTCAGGAGTAGAAAGGCCGTGCCGCCATACCACGGCACCATCCTAGCGGCGCGGGTCCGTGCTGGGGAGTCAGAAATAGGTAACAGGGCTCCTTCGAACTCACCCTCATCCTCAGGAGATAACAGCCACGGGACGAGGAACGGGACCAGCCCGGCGACCGCCTGCTGGATCTCAGAAATCCAGAGCCAACTGGAGAATAGCATCAAAAGGACGCCCATCGCGATCCAGTGCTTCGGAGGATGTATGGAATCGCCGTGCACGATTAGTAGTAACAGGACGAGTCCGACTGCGAAGACCGCGGTCGATCCAATCCAGTATGCGGTAACGCAGAAGAATAGTAGTAAGGCTAGGGAGAGTTGAGGTTTAGCCACTAGCAGGGTAGTTCCACCCGAGGCAACTACTGCGAGGTGCTGCTGCTGTCGCAGGTGCGCGTACGCGAAGTAGAATAGAACCAGTATTATCACCAAGTAGGAAGTGACTTCCATTCCTACTGGACTGAAATCGGCTATGTCGAGGACACGGAGATAGGGGTCGTCGGCTAGCGTGCCCTCGCCGTCCGCCACGAAGGCATGGACCGAGGCCCAGACACCATTTGCTCGTGTCACTAAGGTGGCATGGAAGGCAAGCGCTCCAGCGATTAGTCCGACAGCGGGCGCAGCCGAAACTGCGCTAGAGCCGGGTTTGGCCCGAACATGAACTACGAGAAGTAGCGCGAGCCACGGCAGAATCGAGCCGGTCTCGACAGGATCCCAAGCCCAGTATCCCCCCCAGTCGAGGACCGTGTATGCCCACAGGCCACCAAGCCCGATGCCGATGCTTCCGAGCACGAATCCGGCGCGGGCCCAATGTAGCTGGGCGGCGTGGACTGATTCAGCCGTATCACGCCTAATCACCCCAGCTAGAGCTACGCTGGCAGTGGCAAGACACAGAGCGTAGTATGAGAACACGATTGGAGGGTGTATGACCATCAAATCAGTCTGGAGGAGTGGGTGTAGCTCACCTTGACTGCCTGTGGCTGGAGCGAATGGGTCGAGTATCCATGAAAGGACCAATAGCGCGGCTACCCAGCCGTGCATGATTCTGACTTCAAGCGACGCTGGCTCGTCAACTCTAGCCATGAACCAGGTCACAACCGCCAATATGGCAGCCCAGAGGAGAAGTGGTCCTGCCCTGCCACCCCAAACAGATGAGATTCGATATAACAGAGGTAGTTCGTCACCACCATAGCGAGAGACTAGGTCGAGTGAGGAGGCGTCGAGTACGAAAGCTCCGACCAATAGTGCGAACGGGGAAATCTGTGCGGCCATCGTGACATTGCGGACAATTGGGTCGCCTGCCTTCTCAGGTCGCATAATCTGATGTAAACTGGTCAGTAGCGCGAGCGCGAGTAGCGCGAATCCAAATTCAGGGAGTATGGAATCACCACCCATAGTACCTAGCTCTGCTGTAGCCGAATGCCAGCATCGCAGGTACGATTTTCTTGAAGTATAGTGCGGGGCAGCGGACCAGCAACCTCAGTCCTACCATCGCCTTCCCACTGACTCCCATATCTCCCATCTCGTCGGGGAAGCAACGAGCCATCACCGACATTTCGTCGTCTGTCAGATCAAAAAGAGCGTTCTTGCCACGCAATATCTTGTCGTATGGTGGGAACTCATCCTTCCACAGCCTTGAGTACACGGATAGTCGTTGGGCACTGAGGTCGCCCTCAGCGATAGCTGCGGCAGCTGTGTCGGCGGCGTAGACCGCTGACTTCAGAGCGAGGTGTGACCCACCTTCGAAGAGCGGTGAGGTGAAGCCAGCGGCGTCACCGACCAGCATCAGTCCGTCGTAGTGAGTGTTATCGAAGGGTCCGGAAATCGGGATGGTTCCTCCAAAGGCAGGATTGCCCTTCTCCTTCCAGGGCGGAGGAACCTGTTCGAGTTCCTTGAAGTGAGTGATATCGATGAACTCGTCGAGTGCCTTCTTGGCCCGGGGCCTGTCTTCAGTGACTAGTCCTACATTGGCGCGGCCGTCACATTTGGGAATCATCCACAAGTAGCCCTTCTCGGCGTATTTTGGCCAGATGTAGAAGTCAAGGTAGCCGTCTGTCGGCACTTCGAGCATTTCGTACTGCATACCGGCCACGACCTTACCCATCTCGTTGAGCGGTTTCTCATCTGTGACCTTGACTATCTTAGAACAGACAGCGGCGACTCCAGAGGCGTCGATTACGACCTTGGTCTGAATCGGGAACTCGTCTCCCTTGCCGTCGCACAACCAGCCTGCGAAGCGTCCGTCCTCCTCCACCCTCTCCATCGAGGTTAGTTTGTGATTGAGGTGCATGCTGGCCCCGGCTTCGGTAGCCTCTTCTGCTATCCACCTCTCAAACAGATGTTTCTCGAGGACGTATCCCTCCTCCGTTAGGCACTTCTCGGTGCCATCAGGGAATATTACCCTGATTCCATGCACTCTGAGGCTAATGACGTGCTCTGGCAGTTCTAGGTTAAGGTTCTCACAAGCGATTTCAGAGATGCACTCTCCGCAGTGAACCGGGGTTCCTATTGCTGGATGATCCTCGATTATCATCGTCGTGAGTCCCTTGCGAGCGCACTGCAGAGCAGCGTTTCCACCACCAGGACCAGCCCCGACAACTAAGACATCGCAGGTGCTCACGGCGTCTCCCATGGTGCCGTCGGAAGGTTCGATATCAAAGAAACCGTCGGTCGCGCCATCTACGATGGCGAGAGAAACTTCTCATTCTGTGAGCACTCCGCCGTCTCATGGTCTGGAGGCAACTCTCCCGGTATGTCAGGTCTCTAGAGGAGTCCAACGATATGCTACGTATCCCCGATCCAGTGGATGTGGAGCTGGAAGCGGGATGCTTCGCTGACCGTCTCGTGAAGCGAGGAGGTCCTGCAATAAAATTTGAGCAGCCTCGCTTACCGGACGGCAGTATCAGCAAGTTTCCACTGCTGATGAACCTGTATGGAACGAGAGAACGGACTTGTAGGGCGCTCGGCGTTGAGGATCCGAAGCAGGTTGGTGAGGGCATGGTCGCCCTGATGAAACCCGACATCGGTGGTATACTCAAGGCACCATGGACAGGGATAGGCCTTGCTAGACAAGGCATGGCGATGGCGCCGCGCAAAGTCTCGAGGGGGGCCTGTCAGCAGGTAGTCATGGAGGAACCTGATGTCACCAGGTTTCCTATACCGAGAACTTGGCCAGAAGATGCTGGGCCTTTCATGACACTCCCGCTGGTCGTCACCGCTGATCCAGAGACCGGTGTGCACAACATGGGCATGTACCGCAGCCAGGTGTTTGGTCCCACCGAGGTGGGTCTGCACTGGCAGGCCCACAAGCACGGAGCAGACCACGCTGACGCGTCCACAAACAGAATGCCAGTGGCGATATGTCTGGGCGGTCCACCCGAGCTGACCTTTAGCGCAATCTCTCCATTACCGGACAACTTAACCGAGTATGAATTCGCAGGACTGCTCTCCAGAAAGAGGCTTCCGATAGTCAAATGCGAGACTAGCGACCTCTGGGTGCCAGCCGAGTGCGATGTGGTCATTGAAGGTTACACTGTACCCGGCGAGACTAGACTTGAGGGTCCTTTTGGTGATCACTTCGGCTACTACTCGCTGCCCGAGCCTTACCCGGTAATGCATGTCACACGAATCACCCATCGCAGGGATGCGATGATTCCCATGACCATCGTAGGACTTCCTCCGATGGAAGATGGTTACCTTGGCGAGGCCGTCGGCGATGCTTTTCTTCCTGTGCTAAAATTCCAGCAGCGTGATCTCGTTGATCTGTTCCTGCCACTTGAGACTGGTTTTCACAACCTCGCCATCGTGTCTTCCAAGCAGCGCTACCCAAGGCAGGCACGTAAGACGGCGCTGGGTCTGCTGGGCGCGGGGCAATTGATGTTCCAGAAGGTCGTTATTGCCGTAGATGAAGATCATCCGGTCAAGGATCTCGACGCTCTTCTCGACGCCATCGACTACCGTGTCCATATCCCCGAGGATCTCGTCTTCCTGAGGGGAATGGTCGCTGACACACTAGCTCACACTGCGCCATGGGACAACATACACGACAAACTGATCATCGATGCCACTACGACTCCGGAAGGAGATCCGCATTCCAAGCTACCTGAACAGCCAGGTTGTTCCGACTCATTGGAGATTTCTGCATCAGCGGTGAAGGGTGTCGTCCAAGCCAGAATGTTGCGTTCGTCGATGCTTGTGGTTACCACGAACATCGAAGGTAATCCGAAGCCTGAGAGCAGTATGGAAGAAGTCAGTGAAGAGGGTGCTGCAAGGCAGCGCGAGGTCATCCGTGGCATCAGCGAAGCAATTTGGTCGCTTGAGGCTGCACAGAATCTGCGCTGGCTTTTCATCACCGACGACGACGCCTACTTGGCTAGTGACGACTGGCGGCGGCGTCTGCTGTGGCAGCTTTTCTGTCGCTTCGACGTTGGCCGCGACCTACACTTCGATGATTCAGGTGGCCGAGTAGCTTGGGACGCCACCGCTCCAATCCCTTCGAACAAGGGTCCGCTGCCGGTCCGGCGCTGGCCCGGTGTCACACTACATGACCCCGAGGTTGCCGAGAGAGTCGATTCGTGGCTGGCCGAGGGGGGCTACTGATGGGATTCAGAGAAATTCTCGAGTTCGTCAAGGTTGAGCACACACTGTTCTCTCTTCCATTCGTATTGATTGGTTTCGTACTCGCCGACAAGCAGTTTGGATCAGAGCGCATGGATTTGGTCTGGATTATCATCGCAGCTATCGGTGCTAGAGGACTCGCGATGGCTCTCAACAGGATTGTTGATCGAGATATAGATGCAGAAAACCCGCGTACTGCGGCTAGACATCTGCCTTCTGGAACAATGTCGATGCAGGGTGCATGGATACTGGCTGCAGTTTTCCTAGGGGTGCTTCTGTTTGCTGCATGGAGATTGAACGATGTTGCTCTTAAGATGGCGTGGCTACCTGTTCTAGCATTCGTGATATACCCGTATACAAAGAGAATATCATGGATATGTCACTTCTGGATTGGATTTTGCCTAGCACTCGCCCCAGCAGGCGCTTGGGTCGCCATCGCAGCGGATACACACGGCTGGGCGGCTATCACTGGGATGCTGGATGGGGAGACGAATTTTCTGTGGTATCCAGAGGTATTCTTCATCTCCCTAGGAGTAGCCCTTTGGATTACAGCATTCGATATCAACTACGCATCTATGGACCAGGATACGGATCGTAGACAGGGGATACACTCGTTCCCTGCAAGCTATGGTCTTGAGGCGACTAAGAAACTGAGTGTGGCTTTGACCATTGCTTGGCTAGTGTGCTTCATGCTAACAGGAATGTACGACTTCACCGACCAACGGTCATTTCGTTATACGCTCTGGGTTCCTTCTGTGATACTAATGGCACTGATTAACATCATCGTGATGACAAAGGGAGCTACGGCTGCGGCTGAGTCTGAAGAAGCGATGGGTAGCTTCCAGAGAACTCTCTTCCGCGCCTCGATGCTGACAGGATGGGTGTTGCTAGTTAGTCTCACGTTCGTAGAGCATTACAACGATGGAATGCTGGATTGAGGTCTGACGATGTTTCGACTACACGCAGAGTACGACACCGCCGGAGACCAGCAACAGGCTATCGACCAGTTGGTCGAACAGCTTGAAGCGGGTCAGGAGCGTTGTGTATTGCTAGGTGTGACTGGTTCGGGCAAGACCTTCGCGATGGCTAAGGTCATCGAGAAGTTGCAAATCCCGACGCTTATCTTATCGCACAACAAGACTCTAGCTCGACAATTATGGCAGGAGATGAGTGAACTGTTTCCCGAGAACGCAGTAGAGTACTTCGTCAGTTACTACGACTACTACCAGCCTGAGGCTTACATTCCCGGGCGCGACCTATACATCGACAAGGAGCTACAGATGAACGAGCGTATCGAGCAGGAGCGTTTCTCCACTGTGGCCTCTCTCGTCTCACGACCCGATGTCATCACTGTGGGCACGGTCTCTATCATCTACGGACTGAACCCTCCTGAGGTATTCGAGCAGAACCACCTGAGGTTAGCTGTGGGCGACAAGGCAGATCCGCAGGACGTAGTTAGGCAACTGGTCAGCCTACAGTACCGACGCACCACTGGCGAGATTACGCGCGGTGACATCCGCCTACGCGGCGAGGTGCTCGATGTCTGGATGCCGAGCCGCGATGATCCGTTGCGCATCCGCTTCGGTTGGGATGGTATCGAGCGAATCCAAGTCTGTGAGTCGGTCTCTTGGGAGCCGCTTGATGACTTCGAGGAAGCGTGGATTCATCCGCGCGAGTTCTACATGACCAGTGAAGAGCGTTTCAACCAGGCACTCGAGGACATCGAGGCTGAACTGAATGACAGACTGGAGTGGTTCAACTCCAATGATATGGAACTGGAGGCACACAGGCAGGAGAAGCGCACAAGATTCGATCTTGAAATGCTCGACGAAGTAGGTTCGTGCAAGGGTGTCGAGAACTACTCTATGCATTTCGACGGGAGGGAGCGCGGCGAGCGTTCGTACTGTCTGCTTGACTTCTTCGCTATGTGCGCTGAGAAGTACCACGGAGGGTCGGAGAGGTATCTCGTCGTCATGGACGAATCACACGTCACACTACCACAGGTTACCGGGATGCATGGTGGTGACTTCTCGCGCAAGAAGAACCTCATTGAACACGGCTTCCGTCTACCCTCGGCCTACGACAATCGTCCGCTGCGTATCGACGAGTTTCAGGATCTGGTACCGCAGATGATGTACGTCAGCGCAACCCCGGGTGAGCGAGAGTTGCGCCACTTAACAGAAATCACCGGACAGGGAGTTCCAGAGGGTCTGCTGCACGTCCAAGGAGGCGGTGGCGCTAGGGCAGCTGAGCGGGACAAGCCGCGTGAGAGGGTGATGATGGAAGGGTTGCTGAGTCAGATAGATGGTGTTACCAAAATGGAAATCCGACCTACCGGACTGCTCGACCCGGGCATCGAAGTCAGAGCTACCGCTGGACAAGTGCAGGATCTAGAGGAAGAGATTCGCAAGCGCATAGAGGTCAACGAGCGGGTTCTCGTGACTGTGATGACCATCAAGTTCGCAGAAGAGGTGGCTGAATACCTCAACCGTCAGGGATTCAAGGCACATCACCTACACAGCGAAATCGATACACTGGAACGTACTGAGATCATCAAGGCGCTGCGCCTCGGTCATATTGACATCATCGTCGGCATCAACTTGCTCAGAGAGGGTCTAGACATACCTGAGGTCTCACTGGTCGCCATCTTCGATGCCGACAGAGAGGGTTTCCTGCGCAACGAACGTTCTCTTCTGCAGACCATTGGCAGAGCAAGTCGCAATGAACACGGCTCGGTCATACTCTACGCTGACTCAATCTCGCCCTCAATGGAGGCCGCGATTAGTCAGACACTGGCGAGGCGTAGTATGCAGAGTGCGCACAATGTGGAGCACGGTATCGTGCCACAGACCATCCGCAAGGCGCTGCCTGTGATGGGTGAGGAGGTCGAAGACCTACTGTCCGGAGTAGCAGGCAAGGGCAAGCGAGGTGGACGGCGCATGGTCGGTAAGGCTCCAGGTAAGCGCGGACTTGAGGGACTCGCGCAGAAGTTCGGACTTGGTGCAGGAGTCTGGAACTCCTCGGACTCTGTGCTCGAGAATGTTAGTCAGCCCGACTGGGTGTCTGCGGCTTACGAGGCCGTAGCAAACGATGACGATGGAGATACTGCAAAACTAATTGTCCGATTGGAGAAGGAGATGAGGCAGGCCGCGGCTAGGTTAGATTTCGAACGTGCAGCACAGTTACGTGACCGTATATTCCAACTTGAGAGTGCGTCGAATTGAAGGCCCGGAAGCACTGCGAAGGGGCGTGCCGGAGTACAGCAAGGATGACTTCACCACTCCAGTGGAGGACTACGACTTCTCTACTGTAGAAGACGTCAGTTCGCTTATCGACCAGATGGGGCGCGCTGGTGGCTTCACCGCTACCAAGCTCGCGCACGCGCGCGATGTGCTTAGCGATGCGATGGTCAAGAGCGGACAGGAAGGAGTTCTCAATTGGCTCTCGTTCCCGGCTTGCTTGTGTGCTACAGGAACTCGAGGATTCTTTCTCGAGGCGCTCAAGCGCAAGACGTTCAACGTGATCATCACCACTTGTGGCACCCTGGACCACGACATTGCTCGCACATACCAGGATTACTTCCACGGCGACTTCAACCTCGATGACATCGCACTAGGTGAGCAAGGGCTCAATCGACTCGGTAACGTCATTGTTCCAAACGAGTGCTACGGCGAGATAATCGAGACAGTCGTAATGCCATGGCTGGAAGATATCGAAGCAGAACGTACAGCGGAGCAGTCTGGCAACCCGTGGCTTGGCTTCGGCTCTGTTGAGTTGTGCTGGGCGATGGGCGACCGCATCGAAGATGAGGGGTCGCTTCTCCACTGGGCGGCTAAGCATCGCATCCCTATCGTCATTCCCGGACTCTCCGATGGTTCAATCGGCTCTCAGTTATTCATGCACCGGCAGAAGAATCCGAATTTCATGGTCGATTTCCTCGCCGACGAACAGATTCTCTCAGACCTCACTTGGACTGCCGAGGAGAGCCATGCGCTGATGGTAGGAGGAGGTATCTCGAAACACCACGTAATCTGGTGGAACCAGTATCGCGGAGGTCTCGACTCTGCGGTTGGCATCACTACCGCTCCTGAGCATGATGGTTCACTCTCAGGCGCGCGCCTGCGCGAGGCAGTGTCCTGGGGCAAGATTCGTCCCAATGCCCCACACGTGACAATAGAGGGTGATGCCTCGGTACTACTGCCCCTGCTTGGCGCCGACCTATTTCGCGATTAGTGGGCGAATAGTCGACTAAAGGCGTGCAAATGCATAAAGGCGTTCAGCAGAGCGGCCGCCTCTATGTCCGTTGAATCGATGGTACAGGGAATGATTGATGCACTAAACGAAGCGCTTGGCGACGCCGCCAAGCATGACCGTGGTAACAGCGCTGCTGGGACCCGCGTAAGAAAGGCAATGCAGGGCTGCAAGAACGTCGCTCAAGACGTCAGGAAGCAGGTCCAGTCCGACAAGAACTCACGTTGAATCAGTCGTTCCTGTGAGCGAATATCTCCATCAGTGCTACTCTCATGGAGACTAGTGGGCGCCAGCCTTCTCCCCCAGCCTTCAGCAGGGCATCATGTAATGGCCCCAAATCCGGACGGAGGTCCTTGGGTCTGTAGCTAGATGCCGCTGGGTTGGTGTTCTCGGTCAGAGAATGAATCGTGTGACTGTGGTGCAGCGCGTTAGTAAAACGCGACCACATCAATGTCATCTCGGCGAGCACTGACTTGGGAGTCCATGCCCTTCGTCCGCTCATGTCAATGACTCCTTGAATTGCAGCGTCAGTGTCAGCCAGTATCAGTAGAGCAAGGGCATCAGTGGCGTCTCTGACGTGGACCCAGTGCCTTGCCTCGATGTCAGGAGGGTGAATGCCCTCCGCTCCATCCTTGACCCAATCAGCCCAGTCGTGGATGACCTCACTGCCCCAGTCGATGGCGCCTTCGGGAATCAGTAGATCGTGTATTCTGACTACCAGATCGGCCTCTCCGTGCCCGACGTGGGCGGGTACTATTGCGACATCACCACTAGCGCCCTCACCAATACCGACTGTGACCTCGGCCTCGCTAGGGTCCTCAGTCAGCGTCGCTCCGGCACGATGTAGTCTATCGGCCAGTGCGTGATAGAAGGCGTCTACGGCCCCACTAATGTGGACTATCTTAGGCATTCTACCACTATGCTGCAGACTCTGCTTCGACACTCTCTGTCGATGTGAACTGGAGAAGCCCATCGCGCAATACGCCGATAATAAGATCGATTTCGGCTGAGGTGATGGCGAAGTGAGGTGTGAATCTGAGAGCGTTCTGGCCGCCATGGATAACGCCTAGTCCATTGAACCTACACCACTCCTCAACACATCCGAAACCAACTACTGGGAGAATCTCAGGGTTGAGTTCAGCACATAGCAGTAGGCCAGTGCCCTGGACTTGGGTTATTGTCCCAGGAATCTCCTCAGACAGCGCCTCGAGTTTTTGGACGAACTCGACTCCGCGGTCCCTGATATTCTGCCTCAGTTCAGGGGTAACTCGATCGAGCACTGAAATCGCCGTCTCAAGTGCCCTCGGATTGGTGGTCATCGTGTTTCCATAAATGCCGACGACGTACAAACCGGCGGCCCTCTCTGAGAGACCAACGATAGAAAGCGGGTACTGCCCGGCATTGAGTGCCTTGGACCAGGTCTCCATATCTGGAACCTCGCAGTCTTCGAAGCCATCGTAGTCGACGATGCTTAGGCAACCCTGCCCGCGCAGCCCCGCCTGTATGGAGTCGACGATTAGCATACTGCCGTGCGCTGTGCAAAGTGAGCGAGCAGCATCGTAGAACTCCCTAGTTACGCATTGGCCCGGATTGCCCTCACCCATCACCGGCTCCATTGCCATGAGTTCGATGTAGAATCCCTCATCGTCGGCCTGAGTGAAGGCCTCATGCAGGGCCTCTACGTCATTACAATCGACGAACATCACATTATCGCGGTCTTGGAAGGTCGCGAGGTTTTTCTCATAGCCCGTGCTGCATGAGTCTGAGATCATAGCTGGCCGCTGGGTCCTTCCATGGAAGGCATTGGTCAGAGCCAGTAGCTTGGTCGGCTTGCCCTCATGACGACCTCCATCTCCGGTGACTGACTTCGTGTTAGCATCGGCAATCCTCATCGAAATGGTGACTGATTCAGAGCCACTGTTGAGACAGACAAAGCGCGAGAATGGGCAGCTTCCTCGACTGTGGCCTACCTCTCTACGAAGCCTTTCAGCCAAACGTTTCTGACTGAATGATGGGGTCATCACGTTAGCCATCACCCAGTTCTGCTGCATCGAGTGGATAACGTCGTCAGGCCCGTGCCCCATTCCCATCATGCCGTAGCCGCCGTTATCGTGTAGCACGGCTCCGTGTGAAGTGACGATCCACGGACCGCGAGCCGCTATTGCGACGTAGGGGTTGACAGTCGGGGCCGAGTAGAAATTCACGTAATCTGACTGGAGTTCGGATACTAGATTGACCTCCTCCATCTCAAACAGCCTGTCACCGAGGTCACTCCTGAGGCTCTGGAAATTGTCAGAGGCTTCATCGATCGCCCTGCTCAATGAAGGGTCTGACTCTAGGAAGTCACGAATCACCTCGTCGCTTAGACCGATGGTCCTAGGCTCACCTGTGTTGCGACGGATCTTCGCTAGGGCTTCCATCCCGTCTCCCATCATCTCAGGGACACATCGATTCCCACATCAACATTTCCAGAATCGGATTCTAGAATCCGTACGGAAAACACCTGGAATCGGGAGAAACACGATTTCTGATAATCATACAAAAAATCAAACTGACTTTAGTTTTTCAATTGAAAATTTATGGATATGTCTAATTTTTCAATTGGATTATCAGTCTTTGATTACGGATAGTATAAGTGCCAAGGAGCCGGCTGAAGGAGCAGGAGAAATGCGCCGGGGATGCACTTCTTCTCCCGACAGGGAGGAATTTAATGAGCGATGAATACAGAATACAGGAACTACTGGAGAGAGATGTCTACGTAGGTGAGACCAGAGTCGGTGTGATTACCGGCGAAAGATTTCACCCCCGCGACGAACTTGTGAGATCTATGCGAATCAAGGTCGAGGATGACGTAGCTGAAGAATACATGAGAAAGCCGGCTGAGTTCGCTCCGCTTTCGAAGGAACTAGTGCACAGCATACGGACTGACGGTGGTGTGAAGCTATCGAAGTCAATGCGTGAACTGCAGCGCAGATGGAGAAACACGGTCAGAATCGATGAGAGGCTGTACGCACCCGACGAACTGCTCGATAGAGCTGTTCTCGATAACGACGGCATGGATTTGGGGAATGTAACCGGTATGGTGAAGATTAAGCGGACCTACAAGGGACTGGTCGTCCAGCCGCACTACATCGTACGCTCCAGGCATAACTTACCCGACTCCATCGTGGTGCCTGTTGGCCAGTTGGCACGAACCACAGCAAGACTGGATGAAATCATACTGCGATGCTCAATGAAAAGACTGGTTACTCTGCCGAGTTTTCTCAAACTCAACGGCGAGGGTTTGGAAGAGGAATGAATTCGTCCTAGGAACATCTTGAAATTGGGGTCGGTACTCGCACACCTGCTCAAGGGCGTGTAGCTTAGTTTGGCTGGAGCACCCGGCTGATAACCGGGAGGTCGCAGGTTCAAATCCTGTCATGCCCACCAATGAATCGAATTCGTCGGCAGAGTCATGAAGGGTCGTCAGACCGGCTTCTTGTCACATGCCAGTAGTGAGTGGCTCTTCCGGCCGCGACGTGGCAACCTCTCTGGCTCCACTGATGGGGATGCAGTACATCGAACTTGAGAGTCGCAGATTCCCAGATGGCGAGGGCTACGTGCGGGTCCCCTCCAACGCCATCGATGCCGTGCGTTCCGAACCCGTGGTGCTGGTGTCAAACACCTACCCTGACTCAGGGATAGTGAATACGGTCCTACTGTTAGAGGCTATAGCCGAGGTTCGCAGAGGTAATCTATCCAATCTCAAAGGCGAAGAACCTCAGAATATGGAGGATGTCGGCAGCGGAGTCTACCTAGCTATCCCATACTATGGATATTCCAGGCAAGATAAGCGCTTCTCGAAGGGTGAGGCGGTCTCCGCGCGTGTAATCGCCGATATTCTCGCACGTGGCTGTGATGGTATCGCTATTCTCGATCTACACGAGCCTGCCGTGCTCGAGGACATGGAGGTTCCAATCGAATTCGTTAGCTCAATGCCCGAGATAGCCGAGCTTCTACAGACGGAAGTATCACCGGATTTCGTACTGAGTCCAGACAAGGGGGCCATTGCGAGAGCAACTGAGGTTGCCGGTCTAATCGGCTGTGACTTCTCCTACCTCGAGAAGACTAGGATTGACGCTCACACAATCGAGCACACGCCGAAGAACCTCGATGTCGACGGCAAGGTGGTGGCGATAGTGGATGACATGATTAGCACTGGTGGTACCATCTGTCGGGCCAGTGATGCTTTGCGCCGACAGGGCGCTACCGAGGTCCACGCCGCCTGCACACACGGCTTGTTCACTGGTGGCGCTATCCTTCGTTTATCCAATCACGTCGACGGTGTGCACAGCACCGATTCACTGCCTAATCCGAGGGCTGTGGTGAGTGCTGCACCGGCCCTTGCTCGTGGCCTGAAGCGACTAATGAGTTAGTACAGGCGACCTACGGTCGTTTGCTGCGTGTCCGTTTCGTTTATATCGGCCACGTCGTGCGGCGGCTTACCCACACGAGGAGTAGTTCCAATGAGTGTACACATAGCGTTTGAAACCCCAAATGAAATACAAGAGCAAGTCTACGAGATGGTCAAGTCTCTAGGCAAGGATGGTCGAGGGCGCCTGAAGAAGGGCGCCAACGAGGTAACCAAGGCAGCAGAGCGTGGAAACGCGAAGATGGTGGTGATGGCTGAGAACGTCAACCCCGGTGAACTGTTGGCCCACATCCCAATGATTTGCAAAGAGAAGGAGATTCCTTTCATCTACGTCGAGGACCAGGCATATCTGGCCGAGGCGGCAGGCATGAGCCTAGGCACCAGAACCGCTGCAATTGCGGTCATGGAAGTCGAGAAGGAGGCCGAAGACAAATTCAAGGAAGTCAACGGCCACTGCACAACGCTGTCAGAGTGAGTTTTCTAGGAGTGATTCGTTATGGCACAGGACTCTTGGCCAGCTGAGGTCGTTGAAGTCGTCGGCCGCACCGGTATGAGTGGTGAGGCTGTCCAAGTCAAGGTCCGCGTAAACGACTCAACCAACCCTCGTGACATCGGTCGCATCATCGCTCGCAACGTGCTTGGACCTGTGCGAGTTGGTGACGTCCTGATGCTGAAGGATACTGGTCGCGAGGCCCGCAGCATTGGCGGCCGGAGGTGATTAGATGCCTGAGCGCCGCATCTGCAGTTTCACACACGAAGAGATCGAGCCAGGCACCGGCATGATGTTCGTCAAGCGCGATGGTAGTGTATTCTACTTCAAAGACAGCAAGGCACGCAAGAACATGCTCAAGCTCAACCGCAACCCGCGCCGGCTCAAGTGGACTCGTCGCTACGAAAAGGGCGGCATCAAGTAGACTCGGCCGTCTGGTTCAGCCAGTCGAGACAGTACGAATGAGTACAGGTCGGAGGCTCAAACCACAGTTTGTCCGCTGGGTCAATGATATCCAGTTGCAGAGTAGAACCGGTTCCCTCCTGAACTGAGACTACTGAACTCGTGCTAGCTGGTAGATAGTCGTCACCAGTTGAGAATAAGCTCAGCCTGATTGTATGGTTTGCATCTACATAGGCGTCGATTGTAAAGAACTCCATCTTTGCATTGATTGTCTGCAGCAGAGGAATCCAAATTTGCTCCTCAGTGCCTCCCTCGTGATAGCGTAGGTCCATGATGGCGTGTCCGAGGTGGATGCACTGGCCTGATTCATCACAGTCCTCCATTAGAGCGTAGATCTGGCCACCGATGGTCGTGGTACTCACGTCCACGTGTAATCGTGGCAATCCGGCAATCCAGATGCCTTCCTCGAAGGGTGCTGTTTCGTAGACTGGTCCGGTGGTTGCGTCGGGGAGGATAGTGGTGGTCCCTCCTATGTTACTCAAGGCCCCCCCTAGATCGAGTGCGAGTGTCTCCATACCCTGTGGTGGGTAGTGATCCTCAAGCCTCCATTCACCTTGGTTGGATTGGATCTCAATCCACAGACCTGGTTTGTCGCCAATTCCTTTGAGATAATAGTCGAACCATTCCAACATATCCTGCATCCAGTCGAATCGGGTCATCTGTGGGTAGGCCTCGCGCCCACGGCCCTCGCCCGAGCGGTTGAAGTGGTAGTCGGGGCGGTCAGGATAATCGTGGTCCCACTGGCCGAACAGTCCCTTGGCATCGATTCCGTGCTGTTTCAGGATGTTGATGGTCGGTACCGCCATGTGCGGATCGACGTTCCAGTCATGCATCCCTTGGATTAGGTAG
>CBFHQW010000024.1:0-16101 GCA_965658085.1 Candidatus Thalassarchaeum sp. | reverse complement strand
GCATGTGGCAAAGCCTCTGCCTGAGGTGGAAAAAGCTCCTCAATACCCCATTTCTCGCGCAGCATCGACACGATTCTCTTGTCCAGCCCGAGGTCTTCAAGCCCGCGCGAGGGAGGCCCTGTTGATTGGGTCACGACACGTCTTCGATTCGGCCGTTCTAAAGGATGTCGAGTAGTGAGGACTAATTCCAGCGATGGAAGGCGGGATGACCCTCCTTTACGGCCACAAAGAGCCCCCCTCCAGTGGCACAGACCTCACCACCTGCTCTCAAGGCCATCTTCACCTTCACTCGCCCCTCTTCGATTTCTTCGATCTCCGAACTGACTTGTAGAGCAACCCCGTATGGAGTGGGTCTTCTGAGTTTAATCGAGTAAGACGCGGTCACGGTGCAGGGCGGCTCGGATTCATTGGATTGGTCCATCAGGGCCATCGCTGCTGTCCAGTTGCCGTGGCAGTCCAGAAGTGTCCCGATAATTCCACCATTAATCATGCCTGGAAATGCTTGATGTTCAGCCTTGGGTGAGAATTCCATCTCTAACCCGTGCTCGCTACGGAATGAGCGGATTTTCAAGCCGTTCTGATTGGCAGGTCCACAGCCGAAGCAGATACTGTTCGGGGCGTACTCCTCTTGTACTGATGGCCCCCTATGTCTCATACGACTAGCGAAGGCGCACTAGGAATTGAAAATTCCTAGAGTCTGGTCGACACATGCTCTTAATCGAGAGACCTTTTCCGTGAACCGGTGACAGACGCGGATTCGAGTTCACAGGATGACGGACCTGCTGAGGCAGCGGCTCCGAGGCCCAAGCGAAGACGGTCACAACCGTTGAAGGTCGCCAATCAAATTCCACAGAGTCGGCGCAAGGAGATAGAGAAAGCCCTCGAAGATACTCAGGGCACTCCAAAGAGGTGGTCGAGGAAGAACGGTCCGAAGTATCACAGATTCCTCAAGAAGAGAATAAGTCCAGGCACCGTGAGACAGATTGAATTTGATTTACTGGATGTTGATATCGGAGAGTCATGGCCAATTCCCATCACTGTGGTCCATGGTGCTAGGCCCGGACCTGTGGTCACCGTGCTCGGGGCCCTTCACGGAAACGAGCTTGTTGGACCATTAGCCCTGACCTACCTATGCGGGCCAAACTTCCTAGGTGAGGACAAGGCAATCGACCCCTCTGTTATGGCCGGAACGCTTCGAATAGTCCCCGTGGTCAATCTACCTGGATATCGGCGACAGAGTAGGTACATGGCGGATGGCAGAGATTTGAACAGGAGCTTCCCTGGAAAGCCCGATAGCAACACCACTTCAAGAGTGGCACACCGGTTGTGGCACGAAATTATCTCAGGCAGCGATCATGTGATCGACCTCCATACTGCTGCTGCTGGTCGAACTAACATGCCTCAGATTCGCGCTAACTTGGCAGATCGTCTCAGCAATCGGATTGCGAGGTCGTTCGGTATTGAGACGATACTAGACAATGTTGGCCCGAAGGGCTCCCTGCGCAAGACTGCCAATGATGATGGAATTGGAGCCATAACTTACGAGGGTGGTGGTTCGAACGAGGCTGACCCCGAATCCGTTCAGGTTGCTATCTATGGGGTGCTCAATGTACTCCGCAGTCTCAAGGTTCTACCTGGCTATCCGAGCCGACCAAGATTCAGGATACTAGCCTCCGGGTCAGTATGGATTCGCTCTGACCAAGGCGGCTTACTCGATGTATTGACTCCCGCAGGCAGTTTTGTCGAGGACGGTGAGACGGTTGCCACGGTGACAGACCCAGAGAGACCTGGTGAGAGTTACGACATTCTCTCTCCGACCAGAGGCCTGCTGATTTCGACCGCTACCCACCCGTTCGTCAACGCCGGCACACCAATTGGCCATCTTCTTCCGGTTACTCGCGGCATCAAAACTCTGCGCAAGCGACTGGATCCAGAGGGATGCCTAGTCACCAGCGGTTCAGACGGTGAACCTCCTTGGAGAGAGGATGAGGACGTCGAGGACATCTCCGTAGCAGGGGAATGGTCCGGCGGCTCACCCGACGCGGAATGGGGTCGCAACGAGGAGGATCCAGCAGACGAAGAAGCTGGTGAGGCCGATCCAAACTGGGCTTAGTCAGTCCAGTTTAGGGGCTCGAGGGATCTCGTCCTCGTCTTCGAATACTGGTACGGATGGCAGTTCAACAGGAGTATTCTGCTGCCCCATGAGCGCATTCAAATCAGGTGCCGAGGGTAGATCGTAGTCCTGAAACTCTGACGAGAGTGCGAACTTATCTGGCTTCAGATTATACGCATTGTAAGCGTCTTTGAGTTTGCGCTTGTGTGACAGTCTTCCCACTGCATAGACGCAGCCACCTATCAGGGACAGTAGCACCACGAGGGTCGCTGCGAGTCCGGTAGGAGAAGTGACGTAGGAGAGTAACTTCTCTGAGAGTGTCTCCGGCGGTATCCATACATCCATGTCTATGTCCCAGATGAAGACAGTAGTCTGACCCGAGTCGACTAGGGTAGCAGTAATCTGCTGTGGTCCGCTACCTTGGTCGCACAGGTAGATGGTTAGGGTAGTGTCCCCGGCCTCGCAGTCGATAGACTCGATGACGACCCCCCTTCCGTCGAAGCTGACATTTTCTGTCAATGTGTAATCACCAAACTGCCATGACAGCGAGACGACGACATTTTCTGGTATTGAACCTATATTGAGAACAAGACTCTCATTGACCGCGTCCCACAAGTGTACTTGTCGGAAGTCAGGGATAGTTGTGACCAAGTTCTTCCTACTCAGTCCATCATCGACTGCATCGTTGCAGTCGTCATCTCGGCCGTTCCAAGTCTCGACTCCTGCGGGGTTGATGGTGCCGACAAGGTCATCACAGTCCTCAAAATCGTAGAATCCATCCTCGTCGCGATCGAAGTTGAATTGCTTGGGGTCTGAACCACTGACCATCACCTCGTGACCGTCCGACATCCCGTCTGCGTCACTGTCCGCCAGTTCTGGGTTAGTGGTAAAGTTGTGAAACTCGTCAAAGTCAGTTAATCCGTCGTCGTCGCTATCGAGTTCGAAGAAGTCCTCGTCAACGACTTCATCGCAATCGTTGTCCTTGCCATCAAGGACCTCGGGCTTGAGTGGCGCTCTATCGAAGTCATCATCTTCACAGTCTTGGAACCAGTACCAGCCGTCGGAATCAGCATCATCGTCGTGGACCAGTGGATCAGCCCCCATCGAAGAGTACTCGTTGTACTCTAGTCCGTCGGGTAGACCGTCGTCGTCAGTGTCTCCATCAAGGTGGTCGGTGGTGATATTGTGATACTCGTCGTAGTCGGTCAACCCATCATTGTCTGTATCGCGATCCCAGTAATCCTCGTCGATTAGGAAGTCGCAGTCGTTGTCGAAGTCATCGAGCAGTTCGACGTGACCTGGGGATCGATCACCATCTTCGTCGTCACAGTCCTCAAACCAGTACCACAAGTCTGAATCTGAGTCGGGGTCATACACCAACGGGTCTGAGCCAAGGGCGGCGTAGGTGTTTACCTCTTCACCGTCATCTAATCCATCGTCGTCGGTGTCGGAGTCCATGTAGTCAGTGCCGTGGACGTGGTACTCGTTCCAGTCCTTGAGTCCGTCGTTATCTCTGTCAGTGAAGTTGTAACCCTCATCGACAAAGCCGTCGCAGTTGTCATCGATATCGTTCAGTAGCTCCGGTCGGCCTGGATTGACATTTGGATCTGCATCATTACAGTCATTGAAGTGATAAAATAAATCGGAGTCGGCATCAGGATCATACCAAAGAGGATCGCTCTGCCAGAAGTTAATTTCAGCACCATCGCTCAGCCCGTCATCATCAGTGTCGGAATCGAGAGGGTCGGTACCAGTGGTAGTTACTTCAGACCAGTCGCTTAGCCCGTCAAGGTCGGTATCAATAGCCAATGGGTCTGTTCCATGTACCATCACTTCATCGAAGTCACTTAATCCATCATCGTCAGTGTCGGAGTCATAGGGGTCAGTACCGTATACCAACGTCTCATTCTCGTCGCTCAGTCCGTCGTCATCGTGATCGAAGTCTATGTCTACTCCGTGCAATAATAACTCCCATGAATTTAGTATGCCGGTTGCGCCTGGAGATGTGTCACGTACCTTCAGTGTCCAATTTCCCAATGAAGACTCATCCCAGTGTCTTACAGTGCTAAACATCCAGTTAGAGTAGTGGTTTCCATTGTCGTTGCGTGACTCAGCCAACCAAGACTCAGTTCCGGAAGGGGAGACTAGTACGATATCGAGATCTCCTCTCGTAGTGTGAGTTATGTCGACCGCCACATCTACACTCTCTAGTGAGTAATCTTCTGGAACCATAGTCGTGAATTCGGTCCAATCAGGTGTATCGTCAGGAATGTCTGTTGAAGGAGTATAGGGCCCGTAGGTGGAATTCAACTCATCTCCTACGTTAATCCAGTTTTCAGCTACAGAGACGGCGGCGCCGGCATCGACCACTCCGAAACCGTACTTATGCGATACGTCATGCCCGGCGCCATTTACGTCCCACGACCAGTCACTGGCATCATTCATACGCGCACTGTTGACTAGAACGTGTTGCACATCTCTCCAAGTCAGATTTTCGTTGGCGTCGAGTATCAGCGCAATGACCCCAGCAGCCAACGGGGTGGCGCTAGAAGTGCCGCCGAAGGTATGAGTCACGTTGCCGCTGCTGTTGTATCCGCCTGTTCCGGAGATATCGGTCGTGGTGATGCCTTCGCCGTCACCATTGGAGTGCGCTGCGACGAGTATGTTCGCCCCCGGCTCGGCGTAGTAAGATTGGTCACCGTCGTGGTCAATTGCGGTGACGGCGATGGTGAAGCGACTGTTGGCGTAACCGTCGTAGTTTGAGTTATCGTCCGACCCAAGGCCGTTGCCTGCAGCCCATGTGATTAGGTTACCCAATCCCTCTCGTCCGTTGTAGGCATCACTTTCGAAGGCCGCCAGAGTTAGCGGTCCAGGCGCCTCGAGAGTCTGACCATCATCAGCAGGGCCCCAAGAATTGGTGTAGATGTCGATATCGTCACTCTCGTAACTCAGCGCATCAGCTTCGGTCGCATCACCAGCCCAGCACGCAATCAACGTCGATCCCGCAATGGTCGCGTTGAATGCGACTCCGGTTACGTCCAGTGCGTTGTTTCCGACTGCAGCGGCCACTCCAGCCACGGCCGTACCGTGACCGTTCCAGCTGGAAGGACTGGGGTCACCATCATCATCACACCAGTCATACGAGAGTAGCGATGAGTAGTGAGGACTGAGGTCGCTGTGGGCATGATCGAGCCCGTCATCGACCACACTGATTACTACTCCAGATCCGGTGTAGGTGTCCCAAGTGCTGGTGACGTTGACATCCTCTCCCGATAAGCCGTTGGTCTGGCCGGTGTTCTCAAGGTGCCACTGCGCTGAGAACTCTGTGTCGTTCGGTGAGAGTCGCGGCTCCTGCTTCTTATCCAGCAGTGGTGAGAATGATTCAATTTCGCCCGCTTCAAGAGACTGCTGGAGCAGAACCATCGACTTGAGTGGGTAGTCGAAAATCCAGATGTAAGCTCCCCGGAGAATCGGAGCCGGTTCGCTCGATTCAGGCGCTGCCTTAGTCAATTGGTGCTTTTCAATGGGAACTCTTGTGACGACAAGCCACTCGTGCACTTCTTCGAGATCATCCTCTGAGTAGACACTCATGTCCCCGACCCTTTCAAAGGCCAATTGCACGGCCCGTGAGTATGTCGGCAGTATCTCGTCGCCCTCTATTCCAAGGCCTACTGGCTGCTCCGCACTACCAGTAATTACGCCCCCGAAGGGGGCGAATAAGAGGATGATGAGTACCGCCAGCGCCGTGCGCATGACCGAACTCGAACGCATTCGACATTTAGCCATTCGTCTGTAGCGTGAAGCACCTGCTTCACGACTAAGGGAACTCCGAGATGACTGCATGAACCTCTTCATCAGTCATCATTCTACGCTGTCCCTTGGCCACCTCAAACAAGTTTGATACCAGTTCGTCAGTCGCTACGTAGCCGTTCTGCTGTAGCCACCAGATTATGTTGGAGCGACCACTCATGTGACCTATTCGGATTACCTGCTGCAACCCATAGTCTGCAGCAGGTACCCCAGAGTAAACGCGGTCTGCAAGCCAGTGGTCGCCCTTCTTCATCGCCTTGACCACTGCGGATGCGTGCACGCCTGTCCCAGTCTCGAAGGCGTCCTCGCCGAATACAGGGTAGTTGCGAGGCAGAGCAACTTCGACGTATTCGTGTGCCTTACGCATGTAATTGTTTAGGGCAGTCAGATCATTGCTGATTACACCCATAAGACTGAGATTTACAAGCGTCTGATCGAGAGGGGCGTTTCCGGCCCTCTCGCCCACTCCGAGGGCAGTGCCGTGGATGACATCGGCCCCAGCCTCATAGGCAGCGAGATTGTTAGCAACTCCAAGTCCACGGTCCTGATGCCCGTGCCAGTTGACCTCGATGTCACGTCGCTTCACCCCTGCATCGGGTATCACTTCGTCCTGAATGAAAGAGAGCAACTTGTGAACTCCGTTGGGAGTAACGTGCCCGCATGTGTCGCACACGCAGATTCGATCAGCACCGAGCTCCAGTGCCCTAGTGTATACGGCTTTGATCTCCTCTGGTTTACTGCGCGTGGTGTCCTCGGTGACAAACATCACTGGGATGTCGTTGTCAATGGCGAATGATACAGCCTTCTCGGCCGTTGAGATAATCTTCTCCATCGTCCAGTCCTCAGCATACTGGCGAATTGGACTAGTTCCTAGGAAGGCGCTAGCCTGTATCTGCCGCTCGTGCTTTGCCTGCAGATCTACCAGCGGTTCGATATCACTCACCACCGTGCGAACAGCGCATCCAGGGCGCAGCGCGTAGTCGTTCTCGCCCATGTGAGTGAGCATTGCGTCGATGTGACCGACGTGGAATGGACCAGCACCAGGAAGCCCGAGATCCGCTTTCTGGATTCCGAGAGTTTCCATGAAGTCAATCAGCTCAATCTTCTGTTCGATGGTCGGGTTGCGAGCACTCGGGCTCTGCAGGCCATCACGCAAGGTCTCATCGTCGAACCACAATTCATGCGGATGGTTCGACTCATTGCGCTCAATCTTGTAATCTATCTTGTTCCAATCGTAAATCAGGTCCTGCTCATCCATTGCCTCACCTCGCTTTACGACGCAGCGCGATGGTGCACTCGGTGTTTGAAGCCATCGGGCTCTCAAGACTTCGCCCGACGCTCGCTGCGAACCATTGCAGTCACAGATAGAATAGCACCTATTCCGGCGCCCAGTAGTCCGAAACTGGCTGCGACTAGAACTATGAACATCAGGGCTAGGTAAAGCATGGAGACGAAGAAGGAGCGAGCGGCCGTCGGTATCCTTCCAGTGGGGTCGCGTTGCTCGCTGAGATCCACTCTCCAGACCGTGCTCGAGTACCAGATACTCAGTCCAATTGTCGTCAAGCCGAGGACTTGATAGATAGTATCACTCTCATTTATGCCACCGTAACTCATTGGGGCAGCTGCCGATAAAATCACTAGAAGCACAGCGTATGCCTTCATCTCGCTAATCGTCCTCTCTGCCCCCTTGACGTTCGGCATCATCGGGATTCCCACATTCCCATACTCTTCGGAACGGTACAGTGCTAGCGCCCAGAAGTGAGGCGGAGTCCATAGGAAGATTAGCAGAAACATGAACCACGGCATCAGACTGCCTAGATCGAGGATTGATTCCAGCATAACCCAGGCTGAGTCAGTAGCTACCGTGAGTTCGCCCTCGGCCGCTGCCCAGCCTATTACGGGCGGAGTCGAGCCGGCGATACCGCCGATGACTATGTTCTGCGGTGTCGTGCGCTTCAGCCATATGCTGTAGATGAAGACGTAGAACAGGATACTGAAAGCCGACCAGAATGCGGCAACTGAGTTAGCCAGTATCTCAAACCACGCTACTCCGAGAAGTGACAGGCCGACCCCGAATCCTAGAGCGGCGTTAGCCGAGACCTCACCTGCAGGCACGGGACGACTCTTTGTGCGTGTCATCAGCGGATCGATGTCCCTGTCATACCACATGTTGATCGCGTTGGCGCCTCCAGCGCTCAGGTATCCTCCAACAAATACTACCAGTATTGTCCGCACTGTGTTTGCATCTAATCCGCCACCGAGTTGGTCGTGCACAAGCACGGAGCACAACGCAGTAATCTGCAGAAGCACGACCACCCGTGGCTTTGTCAGGGTGAAGTATGGTCTCAGATTACTCATCGCCGGCCTCCGCTACAAGTGCCATCGTCGTCCCCATCCAAGCGGTAGATAGGACGATGAAAGAGAGTGAGGCTACAAGCAGATGGATTAGCGATAGATACTCGGTGTAACCGTCGCTGATGTTCCATGACAGGATGTATAAGGCTCCGATGCTGATGTTTACCAGATACAGTATGGTAGACACCCAGAACCACTTACACAACACACTGTCTGATTCGAATTCCTTCCAGGCCAACCACGATGCCCCCAGTAGACTGACTGCGACTCCAGCTACAATCCATCTGTGGATAATCTGGGACTGCAGCACCCAGTCGTGAACCGATGAAATCAACTCTCCGTGGCACAATGGCCACGATTCAAACAAACCGTTGACCCCGCAAGAGGTATTCGCTCCGTGAGTGGTTGAAACGAAAGCGCCTGAGAACAGCGTGAACAGGATTCCTGTAGAAAGCCAGAACAACCAACTCCTCCACTTCTTTGAAGTCGGCCCGAAGTTTGCCCAATCAGGCAGTTTGCTATGGTCCCTTGATACCGCTAGCCAGAGCCAGATTAGGCTGAGCATGAATGCTAGAGCCGAGCCCAGATGCAGAGCGACACTCCAGTGTTCGTTGTCCATACTGACTGTCAGCCACCCCACAGCTCCCTGCCATACTATCAGGGCCACAGTAACGCTGGAGGCTAGATAAACCTCGGAACCGAGTCCCTCTTCACGCCTGACAATCAGCCAATTGAGGAGAACCAGAGGCCCTAAAACGGCTCCTGCGAGCAGTCGGTGTGCCCACTCTGTAAAGATCTGAAAAGTTGTGTAACGATGATCACTCCCCCTTGAGTCAACCTCGTCAGGATGTGCCTCGTACCATGCTCCTTGCTCGGCCTCCGAGACATCAAAGCCAATCGTGCCAAAGCAGGTCGGCCAGTCTGGACATGATTCTCCTGCATCGTAGATTCGAATCACGCCGCCAAGGGCGATGACAAGGAAGGTGACTATCACCAAAGCCCCAGTCAATCGCTTGGCCTGAATCTTGTCGAGCAACTAAAATCTCCCCTCTGAGAGAGCCTCGGTGTTCAAACAAATAGACTTGACCGAACCGATGCTAACTCACTCTGTGTGAGGGTCTACGTCAATCGGTATACGGTGCTGCTCGTACTCCAGCATCGCTATCTTGTTGGGGTCTAGAACTACTCTCCACTGTGCCTCTTCGACACCATACAGCTGAATCAACTCGTCGCTGAAGTGTTGACGTAGTTCGTCCTCGGTTACGAAGAGAGGGGCTCCCATGCTAATCTGAAGCGCTCTCGCACCGATAATCCTCGCCTTCTCGAAGCGTGTGTGGGGTCTTGCGGGCTCTACCATCGGCCGGGCGACCAGCGACCCCCAAATAAGGCCTATGACAAACTAGTCGCCCCCACAGGGGGCGTGTAATCCTCTCAATTGCGCTCTACCATCATGGCAACGGCGTTGCCCCCGCCGAGGCATATTGTCACGATACCACGGCGCCCCCCGGTGCGCTCGAGGGCGTTCACCAGAGTCATCAGGCAGCGCGTACCGGTGGCTCCTAGCGGATGACCTATCGCCACCGCTCCTCCATGTGGATTGAAACGGCTCTCTGAAGCACCAAGAGTCATCTGAATGGCGCATGAGGCCGCTGCGAAGGCTTCGTTGTGCTCTAGGATGTCGATGTCCTCCATGCTCATCCCGGTTTGCTCGAGGAGTTTGTGAACAGTTGGGATGGGGGCTGACATCACTCGGTGCGACTCGACGCCCGAGGTAGCATAGCCGACAATACGCGCCAGTATGGGCAGACCATGCTGATTAGCAGCCTCCTCGGATGCAATCAACACTGCCGAGGCTCCGTCCGAGACCTGACTGGAGTTTCCCGCTGTAACCTGTCCACCTTCTGTGAAAACGGCTGATAGGCCACCCAGGGACTCCATAGTCGAGCCGCTGCGAATACCCTCGTCGCGCTCTAGCCCACCGACGGCAAACACCTCTTTGTCCAACCAGCCTTCTACCCAAGCCTTGTTGGCCAGAGCGTGTGAACGCACGGCAAAAGCATCGGATTGCTCTCGTGTGATACCATTTTCATCAGCAATAGTCTCACCTGTGTTCCCCATTGACTCCCCGGTGTATGCGTCCTTCAGACCGTCGTGCACAAGCACTGATTCCAGCGAGGCATAGGAGATGTCGTCGCCGCGCCTAGCTCCTCTGATGAAGTGAGGGGCGTTGCTCATTGACTCCATCCCTCCAGCCACTACGAGGCTTGAGACGCCAGCGCTGATTTCTGTAGCTGCTATCATAACAGCTTTGAGACTTGAACCGCAGACTTTGTTGATGGTTGTACAGGGAGTGCTGACTGGCAAGCCTGCATTGACTGCCACCTGTCTAGCAGGAGCTTGTCCGGCACCGGTTTGTAGGACGTGACCCATGTAGACCTGGTCGATGAGACCACTTGATGGATCGATGCCGACTCGTTGCAACAGCTCCTTCACAGCCAACGTGCCGAGTTCGGTGGCACTGAAACCGGACAGAGCACCACGGTGCTTGCCCACGGGGGTCCGGGCATAGGCGCAGATGACCGCTTGCGGCATGACACGCTCGAGAGGCGAGCAAGCCTTCAATGGTCCGATTGACGAGTCGTGCCGACGATTACGAATCAGCAGTGTAGCCATAGAACTCTGCATTCTTTAGGGCAGGTCTCTTCTCTGGCTTGACTAGTATCGTTCTGACTCCCCACAGGTCTTTGAAAATGCGATACTGCGAGGTCGCATCGAGGTAGTCAACTCCACTGGTTCCTCCTGTGCCTATTCTCCTCCCCATGATACGCTCAACCATGCGTGCGTGGGAATGCCTCCACTTCACCATCGACTCCTCTAGTTCTACGATTGCGTCAATCAGAGTACGAGGCCAAGTCAGTAACGGAAGCTCGCGATAGGACTCGATGAACAGCAGACCAGCACGGGCTCGACTGATCTCGCCCTCTGGCATCAGGAAGGAAACCGCCCCATCATGGGCGGCAGCCATCCTAGCCACCATCTTGCTCGGGTCACCTGCACCCCAGCCTGCTGACCTCTCGGCGGCCTCCTCACAGACAGCTCTGTGGGCCTCCAGATGTGTCTCAATGTATGCTCTAACATTCTCCGCATCGCCCTCGCTACCGTATGAAGAGCCCATGATTGGGGTTCGTTCCACCCAGTTCATCATCGACTCGTAGAGGGATGGCTGTGACACCGCATCCTCTAGTCGTGCGAGCATAGCCGCACTGCGCTCGTCTCCCTCCGCCATTCTCCTGAAGCTGGAAAGTGGGTCCATCCCACCTATTCTGTCTTCGTTATCGAGGCCGAGGAGAATTTCGAACTCGCGCATCTGAAACGACTCGAACCCTGAGGCCGATCCAAGACCGTCGCGGAAGGCGAGGAAGCCTTGCGGTGTAAGCGTCTCGAGTACAGTCCACTGGTTCGCCATCAACCGGAAGATTTCGGTGGTCCTGCCGAGATGGTCAACAGCTCGAGGAATGTCATCTTCTGGGACATGGTCACCGCCGAGGATGTTTCGGGCCTCAGACAACTCACGAATCACCTGCTTGAACCAAAGCTCGAAGGTTTGGTGTACGATGATGAAGTGCATCTCGTCTGAGTTGATGCTCCGATCATCTCCCTGCAACTCCAGCAATTCATGTAATTGCAGGTAATCGGCATAGCTCCAGTTGCCCGAGCCTCCCTCTCCCATGCTCCTGCCTGATGGCCGCTGCTTGAAGCATTGTCGCAGAACCCGAATCTTCTAAACGCCCGAACAACGCCGTAATTCCATGTCTGGAAGATGTGGAGGCCCTAGGTCCACCACCAATCATTCTCTACCTGCAACGGCACTTTTGGTTGAGGACGGCCTCGAACTTCACCAGACGTTGCCTGAAGAGTCTGAGGAGATTCTCACCGTTGTGGATGCTAATAGGGACCATCTTAGGGAGTGGCTTCCTTGGTTGGACTCCACTAAAACCGTAGAAGACGAGACTTCGTTCATCAATGGTGCTCTAGATGAATATGGCAAGGGAGAAGGAGTGGTTTATTCCATTAGGAAGAATGGAGAATTCATTGGATGTATCGGACTAAATTGGATAGATTACGATAACAGAGGATGTGGAGTGGGATATTGGTTGTCTAAAGAGCACACTAGACATGGCATAGCCACGCGTAGTTGCGTCCGTCTAATGGAGCACTGCTTCGACGACCTTGGACTCCATCGCTTTGTTCTCGAAGCAGCCACCGACAACTTCGCCAGCCGCGCTATTGCTGAGCGATTAGGAATGCGACTCGAAGGCATCACCAAGGACAGGGAGTGGCTGTATGACCACTATGTCGACTCTGCCCTATACGCTATTACCGCGCCCGAATGGCAGTCTCGAGATCAAGACTGAATCAAGCCGTGGTCCTCTATTGAGCAGTTACCAGGAGGTAGACAGGACAGCAGGTCATCTTGACTTAGTCCGGTCGCCTTGGAGATACGATTAGCCACACTTTCCTTCTTCTCTCTCCCGGGAATCACCTTGCCCCATCTCTCGAAGTTTTCTGAGATTGTCGCGGGAGTGCCTGACACCGGCATCGGGACCCCATTCACCACTGCCATGCCGATAGCTAACTCCAGAGGCAGGTTGCGGTGCCAGTTGCGCTGCCCTCTTACGACGAAGGAACCCCTAGCTAATGACTCACCAGTTTCAGTGGTCTTTGAGACCTGGCTCGGCCTAGCATGGAAGGCGGTGGCCGCAGCGCCACCGCTTCCCCAGGCCCTCGACCAGCAGACCGCGACTTGAGCAGCCTCCAAATGCATCGATTCCGGCAATTCTCTTGCGTCTTCTATGCCTTCAGCCAGATTCTGGACTATCTGCAACGAAGCCACACCTTCTGGGATGGTCTCTGACGGGTTCTGGTTGGGTGCGAAGCCGTCATTGAGCTTGAGTGAGCACGATGGCGCTCCATGTAGATCGGCGTGGAAATAGAGATCATTGGAAGATAGATGCTTTCGAACTACGACATCGTTCCCTTTCGCATCTTTCCCACCGATGAGCAGGTGACCGCCTGAAAGCATCGCCCAGCGATGCTTTTCAAACCAGAAGCGCTTGCTACGCTGCCTCGATCTAAGTCTGCCCGCTGCAGCGTCCTTGGCAGCACGTTTCTCGGCCTTCTCGTGAGCTTGCTTGGTATTGGCCAGAGCCGTTTGAGCGCCCTTGGCCTTGCTTTTCTGGGTACTGGCCTCCTCGAAGTAGCGCTGGGCATTCTGGTGCACAGTCTTGGAGACATAGAGGGTGATGCTAGCACCCGGGTCTCCTTCCTCGTCTGGCAGATAGGCCACTATGGTCTGTTTCGCTGGGTCTGCGCTGTCTATCCAGGGCACGTCATAGATTCTGTCTCCGACGCTCTGCCAGCCATCCGAGTCGACAGCGTCGTTGAATTGGGTCAGCAGCGAATCCACGTGTTCCCAGTTGCCTTGAATCGCCTTACCCAACTCCTGAGTAATCGCAGCGCGTTCGTGGAACCTGTCTATGGCCGCGCTCTGTTGCGCTGCCCGCCGACCCAACTTCGCTTGCTTTTCCCCCGCGTCTTCTCCGGATTCAACTAAACGCTCCTCTTCCCGACGTATGAAAGCGGCAGCGTCGTGTGAGCCGAATACAGCGTCGTAAGCCAAGGATAGCGATGCGGCCCTCACCATTGTACTGCCGTCCGTATATGACAGGTCGATTGGGGCAATCTCAGTAATCCCGGATGAGGCAGTGTCTCGGTCGGCCTCATTATCGGCAGCCTCCCATGTCTGTCTGGCCTCGGAATCAATCATCCACATCATCGCCCCATCTCCTTCTGACAATTCAACTAGCATTGACTGTATGGCTTCCTCCAGAGCGTCACGCTGCTCTGAGTCGAGCGAGTTTGCACCCATCTTCTCATCAAGTCCAGCAATAGAGCATGCCGTGCTACCGTAGATTCTACCGAAATTTGCTCGGGCAGCTAGGGTACGGATTAGGTCGTGATTACTGCCATCTAGCAGATTATCAAGCGCTGACCTATCCATATTGCGTGGATCGACAGTCTCAGGAGGAGGAGCGTAGGCAACCCCCTTCTTCAGCGAGCGACTGGCATACTTGGCATGAGTGAGCGGTTGTATGATGACTCCATTGTCATCGAGCAATATCACGTTGCCATCGCGGAACAACTCGATGACGAGCTTAAGTCGTCCACCACCATGCTCAAAGGTCAACTCGATGACTCTGTCAAAGCCAAACTGCTCGACTGCTATCAGACGTGAATTGTTGAGATGCTTGCGCAGAACCATGGCGAACTGAGAAGGCTTCGAAGGCATCGGGCGGTCGCGCTGAGATGTGTAGACACGACGTCCTCTGACGATTACTAGATCAGTCGATGGCACCCCTTTCCGATTCAGACGCACGACAACCTGCTCATAGTGCGGTTGGTATGCCTTGCGTGCACGAGCTCCTATCAGTTCGGAAAGCTCACGCACGATGCGTGCGACATCGAAGGATGAGGACTGCTCGCGCATACTGCTCAACCCGCCCGGCTCAACTGCCCTTCATCAGGCAATCGCTTGGTCAAATCGGTCTAATTCCCGATAGATGACTGGAATTCTTCTATCTCAACTAGGACTCCAGCATCGTGTGCATATTGGTTACTTGGGACCTCTACCAGTACAGCATCTGGTATTCTTTCTACTATCCCGAGAACCTTGTCAATGTCGTGTAGGGTGTCTGAGGAAGCAGTCATCACAGCGCAAGGAACGCGGATAGCCGATAGGTCATCGGGGAGTCGGTAGCGGATGTTTGCCCTCGCACTGAGGAGCATCCTCTGCAGGTCCTGTGCGAGCAGAGCCCTGCGATATCTGATTCGCTGACCCTCCTCTTTGGTCCTACGGTCTACCAGCCAAACTGTGAATCGCATCAGAGAGGGGTGAACGAACCTAGGGATTGGCATTTTGAGCAGAATTCTCGCCCAGAGAGGGAACTCGAAGTCCGGATTTGGGGCGAGCAGTATCGAAGAGCGACCGCCAAGCACCCCTCCTTGGTATGCTTCGATTAGCAAAGTCGCCCCTAGGGACGACGAGAACCAGTCAACCTCATTCGAATCGATACCAAGTTTGTCTAGAACCGCGGCGACATCGTGACCGTGATGCCGCATCTCGAAGTCCTCGCGCCTCACCTTCCTAGTAATCCGGGAACTCTTCTTCTCGCGCGTCTCGATGTAGACAATAGGACGGCGAGAAACCCACTCGGTCAGAAGCGGTCGCCAACCCTCGAAGACAGAGCCCCAGCCAGGGACGACCACAGCAGGATCCAAAGAGGCTGCAGATGAATCAGTAGGAACCCACCGTAGTACCCTTACCGAAATACTCGGAGCGACTTCAACAAAAAACTCCTCAGCATTGGCTCCTGGGAGATGAGGCGCACCGCTCCACATTTCTTCCATCAAATTAGCCTAGGGAGAGGGGTGGATTTCATCCTTGGGTTGAGGATCACCTTCGGCGACCGCCAGACCTGCTTCTACCGCCACTTGACCGCCGACTACCGCCACTTGATGAACGCCCACCAACTCTTCTACGGCGGTGACTGTGGTTTCTACGGTGGCGGTAATGGTGCCTGCGGCGATGGAACCATGGCCTCCTGTGCCATGGCCGATCATAGTAACCCGGGTCGTCGTAGTACCGACCACCCGACGAGAAATTCACACTAGGTCCCGCTACATCAAGGCGGGCTAGAATTAGGACCACGGCTAGCAGAAGTAACTGAATCAAAGAGCAGAACAAAAGGAAGAATGCAGGGTCA
>CBFHQW010000023.1:0-16413 GCA_965658085.1 Candidatus Thalassarchaeum sp. | reverse complement strand
GGTATCCTACTGCTGTTGGTTGGACACGTCCTGACTACTACCCTTGTCGATCGCTCGGACCCGTCTCACCTAGTAACTCTGGAGCGGAATCAGCCGGTCGAGCATGACGGATATGAGCTGGTATTCGTAGGAACTGAATTGATATCTTCAGAAGACGAGGCCTACGACTTCGCCGTCGGTGATGGCTTCGTTGGAGTGTTAGTCGAAGTAAGGAGAGACGGTAATCTGATTGACACTTTGAGACCAGGGATGCTACGGTTTGACTCACCAAGCGGAGCAGTCAACTCGCGTTCGGAGGTTGATAGGATGACCGGCCTGACAGGCGACACTATCGTGATTCTGGACATCTTCCAGTCCAACGACCTTCTGAGTTCGATGATTCTTGGTGGGACCGATGAAGTAGAGACCGTCAGGATTACCGTACACAGTCTGAAGGGAAGCCACTTGGTCTGGGCAGGGTGGGTCCTAGTAATGCTTGGCGGGGCTCTAGCCCTTGCCTCCAGTGACCGCTCTGCAGAGCACTAGCAGCGAGAGAAAAAATCACCTTTGGTGATACCGTTTGTATGAAAAAGGGGGAGCCGGTCGGCGGGTCGCCTAGGAGGCCTACCAATGGACGACGGAACGATAGTTCACATCGATTATGATCTCTTCAATGCGGAGACAGAGAAGCTCATCGAGACGACTCGCGAGGAGGCTGCCAAGGAGCACGACGTCCACGACGAGACCCGAACTTACTCTCCTATGGTTACCGTGATTGGCGACGGCCGACTGATTCCCGGATTTGAGAACCATCTGTCCGAGGCTGAGGCTGAGACGGACTACAATCTCGACATTGAGGCCGCCGACGCCTACGGCGAGCGTGATGCGAGCCTCGTCGAGACCATCGCCCAAAACGTCCTGTTGCGCAGTGTGAAAGACCCTGAGATGCTCGGGATTGGCTCTCAGGTAGAGATTGGTGGTCGCACCGGTATCCTCCAGTTCCTCAGTGCCGGGCGCGCGAGGATAGACTACAACCACCCTCTAGCTGGCGTAACCCTTCGCTATGACTACCGAATTACGAAGGTAGTTGAGGACCGCACCGAGAAGGTCGAGACACTACTCAACATGAACACTGGCCGTGATGACTTCGAGGTCGACTTCGATGGTGATGACTTGACCGTCACCACTCCTGAGGCCATCGCCTATGACCAGAACTGGTCCTTTGCCAAGTTCAGCCTCGTACGTACCCTGAGGGACCACCTTGGGGTCGGAGTTGTCGTATTCAGAGAAGTCCACGAGCCCCGTGTGATTTCTGAGGAAGAGTAACCGGCAGACGTCCATGAGTCCAATATGGGGCTCGCAGAGTCATCAAACGACACGCGGATTGAAGATAGGCTGTCGTTTCCGATTGACGATGAAGCGTAGCAGCACTGCGGTTTCCATCATAGCAATCTTGCTCGCATCTACACTGACCAGTGGATGCCTCGGGCTGGCTGCCCAGAGAGAGGTCATGGAGACATGGAGGGAGCCGCCATTGACAATCGAGAAGGAGGAGACCTTTGGCTGGGACCACACTTTCTACTCGTCAGGAGTGGAGGCGGCCGACCCGTACGAGAGGGAGGAACTGATTCAGTTCGACGAGAGCGTCACCATGCTTGTCATTAACTTCCGTGCGCAATTCCCTTGGTCGTCTCAGATTGAGGAAGTCATTGGTAACCAGACTAACGAGTTGCGATATGTCGAGGTGCGCCTGTATGAGCCCGGGGTTAAGGAGGCTGGCGGAGATCCGTTCTGGGAGATTGAGACTAGTAGCGACTACCCACAGACACGATTCTCCATAGGCAACGGCACCTTCGTAGAGGGCAAGTGGACCTTCGAGGTAGAGGCCCGTGGATATGGCATCACTGCACCGATAGAGCAGTTATCGTTCCACGATCATTTCGACGTCTATCTGACCATAACCCGCCCATGCGTGCGCTTTGATGAGGTGCATGAGAGCGGAGAATGCACCTACTTGACTGAACTGGACTAGCCTCTAGCCTCTATGGTGAGATGCGTAGCGCTTATGAGTCGGGGGCAGGTCGCCGCGACGCTGAGGATTCAACTTGGATGAGAGTCTAGCCCTTCTCGTGCCGCATGATGTGTACGAGCAGCACGCAGTGCACATAGGAACTAATCAGAAATCCGCGGACATGAAGAAGTTCCTAGACACCTTGCGTCAGGACTCAAGCGGACTGCATCTGATAGACGTCCACGAGACTGATTCGCGCATCAGAGTAGTGGCCAAGTTCCTATCTCGCTTTGACCCTGACAGGATTCTCGTCGTGAGTGCCCGGCAGTACGGCCAGCGCCCTGCTCGCAAGTTCGCTGACAACATCGGCGCGATGCGCATCGTTGGGCGCTTCATCCCTGGTACGCTAACCAATTCTCGTCTTCGGACCTACATCGAGCCCGAGGTAATCCTCGTCACCGACCCGGCTGCAGACTCTCAGGCCTTGTCGGAGGCAGTGAACTCAGGCCTACCAGTGGTTGGCATCTGTGACGCAAACAACAGACTGCGCAACGTCGACCTAGTGCTTCCGGCCAACAACAAGGGTCGACGCTCGCTTGCTCTCGTCTACTGGCTGCTGGCCCGAGAGATTCTCAAGATTAGGAGCTCCATATCTGATGCCGACTGGGAACGATCCCAGAGCGTCGATGACTGGGAATCCACCTTCTGATGCCGCGACGGCCTCATAGAGGAGTTACCGAACCGCCGCTCGTGCCCAATGAGTCTGTGCCACTATTCCTCGCCCCCATGGCAGGAGTCACCGACCTTGCCTACAGGCTTCTCGCGCGTGAGTGTGGTGCTGATGTTACTGTCACCGAGTTCACCGCCGCTTCGGGTCTGACTAGGCGCAACACGAACTCATGGCTCAAGGTCGAAAGCGATCCACGCGAGAAGCCGTTCATCCCGCAGATATTCGGTGGGATTACCTCAGAGATGGTCGAGACCGTCGAATTGCTGCAGGACAGGGCCGATGTCATCGACATCAACTTCGGCTGCCCGGCTCCCAAGGTCTGCCGTACTGACGCGGGGGCCGCTCTACTCAGAAATCCAAACAGAGTCGTAGAAATGGTCAGAGCCTGTCTTGATGTGGCCGAGGTACCGATTACTGTCAAGGTGAGGCTTGGTACTGGTGGTGGTCCCAACACTGCTCTAGAGGTCGCTCAGCGGCTGGAGGAGGAAGGCATCGAGCGAATCTGCGTTCACGGCCGCACGCTGCGTCAGAGGTACTCCGGCGAGGCCGACTGGCAGCAGATTCGCAATATCGTAGAAGCCGTCGACATCCCAGTCATCGCCAATGGCGATGTGGTTGACGCGGCTACCGCCTCAGCATGCCTCGAGGCTACTGGTGCAGCTGGCCTTATGATAGGACGCGGAGCCATAGGTAGGCCAACAGTGTTCCATGAGATTAAGCGTGATATGGGCTGGCACAATGAGAATCCTCCATGGGGTTCCGACGACCCCGCAATGGCCCGACTTTGGTGTTGGGAGCGATATCTCAAATTGAGTGATGAAGTATATCCTACACAGATGAACAAGAACCTCAAGCGGCATGCAGTATCTTTCACTAAGGGACTGCCAGGCGCCTCAGCCATGAGGGTCGACCTCCACTCCATACAAGATCAAACTGAACTCGGAAGCAGGGTCACCGAATATCTAGAGGCGCTCACTGAGCCTCATACTGTGGCTGCTTGATAGACGAGTTAATCAGAGCATGTCTGATGCGAGAAACGTGTTCCCCTCTTACAATGTACTTGGAGAGAACCTCCAACCCTGCTCAACTGAACCCATCACAGGTTGGTTCAGAGACGGCTGCTGCAATACTGATCGCAGTGATAGGGGCCTGCACACAGTATGCTGTTTAGTCACAGATGAATTTCTGGAGTTCGCACGGCAGCAAGGAAACGATCTCATCACTCCTGCACCAGAGTTCAACTTCCCCGGACTGAAGGCTGGAGACAGGTGGTGCGTATGCGCCCAGACGTGGCAGGATGCAACCGAAGCAGGGGTGGCATGCCCCATCGTGCTGGAGGCAACACATGAGGAGACACTTCAGATAGTCGCTCTAGAGACTTTGGAACAGCACGCCGACTGACTATGCCAGAGCATCGTCAAGCCTCTGAGCAACAGTCCTCATCCGACGCAGCGTCTTCTCGACCCGACGCATCACCTTCTCCTTCACTGCATCTCCATCCCTGCCGGAGATTCTGAATCCGTAAGGCATCCTGCCTCCGAGGGTATTGAGCAGTATTTTCTGAGAATCCACTGGCACCGGGTCCAGAATCTTCTGCACCTTCTCGATGTTCAGCGACTTCTTCTTGACACCTAAGATTAGGGCTTTTGAGACGGAATCGTCCAGTCTACCTATCCCTCCCTTTGTCATCAACCAATCTTCGCCTCGCGCATCGTACTGACGCATCAAGCCACCATACACGTCTTGGGCTATTCGATCCAGCATTGGTACACGCTCGACGATGCCCGCAGCTCGCATTCGCTCAATCGATCTTTGGACGCGGGCTCGGGAGTCGTCGCACTTGTCTGCCAGAGCGAGTAATGTGACGGCCCTACTGCTTGACAACAACTCCTCGAGTAGGTTGCGCGACAACTTGTCACCTGGCTTGGCTCGCTCACCACTCAGCCCGAGGTCACGTACCAGCGCATCGAACCAGTCCTCACCTTCCACGATGGCACCCGGCTCGGCCACTTCTATACGGAAGGCCATCTCATCATCCTGGCTAGAGGCGACCATCCTGTCGTCAGACTTGGAGACGACTTCGACTAGCTCGGATAGACGCAGGTCCAGAATAGCTCGAGTTTGGACTGAGACCAACTCGATAGCCGCGCTAACTGACCCCCCTCTGAGAACGTGGATGTGCCAGCGCCCCTCAGTGTCAGCGGCTAACAGTCCGGATTCCCTTAGTTTGACGAGTTGGTGGTGGACGCCAGTTTGAGACAGGCCGCTGGAGTCCCCCAGTGCTCTGGCGTCCCAACCTCTGAGGGGATCAATCAATACTGTCTCACGCAACAGTCTGTGCAGTGCACCCTGTTCATCCTCGATGCTAACCCCCTCTGTCTTTCGCCTGACCATCCCCATCGAATCGAGCAGCCAAGCCAGTAGGACATCTGGGTCCTTGCTACCCGTCGGCATCGGCGATTCGGACAGCCTGACTCTGAACATGCGCGCTCTGCGCGCATTCCGAGGCTCAAGAGGCTTGGCCAGTCTCCGGTACCGACTCAGGCGTATTCGACGCGAACGTCCAACCACGGGTAGTCTACCTCAGAGGTTTGCAGCCCGGACATGTGCGGCGCCAGAGCTAGTTTGGCTGGGCATAGTATACCGCGTTGGCGCAGTACTCCTATCGCTGAGTGCACCGATGCACGAGATCTACCGAGATCGCGCGCTAGTTGGGCCTGCGAGACCGGTTCAGGAGTCCGGGACAACCTTGCGACTACTTTGCGTTGTACTGTTGACAGTCCGACTGGAAGCATTTCAGCTGCACGACTTTGGTCAGTCACTCCAGTCCCGGCGAGAATCTCTACCTGTGTGGGCGCTCCGGCGTAGTAACAGGTCCTCCCATTTACCGGCATAGTGGTCACTGAAGACTCATTCACGAGCACGTCGAGGTGGTGGCGAAGAGTGCCGTTGGCAGCGTCCAACTGGCGCTGCAACTCACGGAAGTGAATTCCTGGAGAACGCTCAAGGGTGTTGAGAATACGCTTCCTAAGTGGATGCTCCCAAGAGTGGTCTTTGGGCGCTGTCAGAGTGCCCTGAGCAACAGGCGCGATTAACGGCAGAAGGCCAGCAAGCCCCAGTGCTCCCCCGGCTATCGCAGCAAGCCCATCAACGAACCAAGGACGCGTACTGCGCCACTGTTCAATCAGTGCCATGACACCCTTCGTCGTCGTACAACCTTTGAAGCATACGGTTGGTTGTTCAGGGCATGCTCGATAAGCACAGTCACTTGGGCCCGACGACCTTGCCCTGATACAGTTTCATGTAAGCGACCAGTGGACTTAGCAGCCTTCCAGCCTCTCGCCCATGCTCGGTGAGGCGGTAGATGACTCGGATTGGAGGGCCGTCCTCAACGACTCTGTCAACAAGTCCGTTCTGAACGCAGGTGGTCAACTTGTCCGAGAGGGTCCTGCTACTGATACCGTGCAGAAGCTTTCTCATCTCGTTGAAGCGGCGATCACCAGCAATATACAGAGTCGCTAAGATCTCGATGGTCCACTTTGAGCTGAAAATTGAGAACGCATCTACGGCAGCATCAACCTCCCAACCAACATCGAAATCATCATCGTTGTATTTCCCGAACGACCTGCGAATCACCGCGCCACTTTCCTCCACTTCGGAGATTGTCTCACGAATCATCTTGAGGTCTGAGGAGGAGATTCGCAAGGGTCCACGTGACATTGGTAACAGGTTGTGCAGGACCCATCTAGTGTATAAAATGCACCTCAGTGTAATCGTGAATACTTCTCGATTGATATACAGGAATTGGATGATTAGTGTGTAAACTGCACTAAGTAGCAGGAGGAAACCACATGGATAGATTATTGGAGAATTGGTTAGACGAGACGATAGGCAATTGCGACGGAATAGTTGAGGTGCCGAGGTTCAGTATGAGGGCAATGCTCTACGCTGCGATTGCACACTACCGAGCACCTGCTTGGATTCAATCTCCTAGGAACCAACTGCATCTCAAGTAAGTAGGATATATCCAACTACAGTGAGTATTAGGAATAGAACAATTCTCCCTAGACTCTGTTGGTACTGCCCCGATGTCATGCTAATTCCTGGTTGCTGAGATTTGGGTAATGGTTTGTGACAGTTGGGGCAGTAAGCCCTGGTTACATGCTTTTTTTCCATCACTACAAAACCAGGATCCTGCCTCCAAGGCCGACCTGTAGATTCGCCGCCATATGCTACAGGGTTGCTTTCTACGCCACGCGACTCCATCGGATCGTCACCAGCCCAACCACAATGTGGACACCCGTATGCCATGCTGGTCCAGCAGAGCCTCCCGTATTCAGAGTTCTCATGCATTGGTGTAATTGGGTCTACGGCCTTCAATAAGCGCGCTCAGCCCCTCGAGGGCGTCCGTGGTTCCGAAGACCCCATCCAGCCCCGCAAGCTCGCCCTCTAGACCAGCCTTGAGATCCGAATCAGCAGATGCGTCGAGCAAATCGTTAGCCATCGAGAGTGCGATTGGCGCGGCCCGGGACAGCGATTTGAGCTGCCTAGAGACTACTTTGTCCGCGATGTCGAAACCATCCGGAACCTCCCCGGACATCAGCGAGGACATGTTGTCGCCCGAGTAGAACGATGTCGCGAAGGCGACCGTGGCGTTCTCTGAATCAGCCGGGCGACCAGGGTACTTATCCTCGGGCTTGCCTGCAGCTGCTATCGAAGCCACGGTGGCTTCGACTTGCGAGGGCTCGACCAGATGGGTCAGCAGGCCGAGTGCCTCGGCGGACGACGCATCGAGGAAGTTGCCGGCAAGCACCGCGTAGCGAGCGCACTCAACACCGCAGATGCGCGGGGTACGCTGAGTGCCCCCGAGCCCGGGGTAGATTCCGATACTAGTCTCAGGGAACCTGAACTGGGTGCGGCGGGTGCCGACCCTGTAGTCGCATGCCAGAGCCAACTCGAGCCCACCACCGAGCGCCAGCCCGCTAGTCAGCGCGATTGTAGTCTTCGGACTGCTCTCCAACTTGTCCAGAACCGCGTGCCCGTGCGCGGTGAAGTCGTAGATGTCTTGAATCGAGTTGGCACGTATCTTGTCGACGAAGAATTTCACATCCGCGCCGGCGACGAAGGCCTTGCCCGCTCCTTCCAATGCGATTGTGGTGACATCGTCGCGGGCGTTCAACCCGTCCAACGCTTCCCCAAGCTGCGACACCACGGTGACATTCAGCGCATTCATCGCCTCGGGCCTGTTTATGCGCACTGTGGCGATACCGTCTTCGACTCCGATGTCGATATATGAGAATTTGAACGGCTCCTTCCTGCCAGTGAACCAGTCTGGCAACTCCAACTCCGCCTCTTCGGCGTAGGCAGATGCCATATCCACAGCCTCGCCCACGCCTATGCGGTTGGCGATCTCGAACGGTCCGCGCGCCCAGCGTAGACCGACCTTGGCGCCTCTGTCGACGTCCTCCATCGAGCAGATACCCTCGTCCACTATTTGGGATGAGACGGCGAAGACCTGTCCGAGCAGGCGTTCACGGATTACCACAGCAGCCTCTTCGCTGCACCCCCCGTCTTCTCCAATCTCCCATGTCCTGCCTTCTGCGACGAGGTCGCGTAGGCTCTGTGTGGCTAAGTAGCGCGATGTGTCCAGCTGCTCAGCTAGGTAGTCCGTGGCGTGCAGTGCAATCGGAGAGCCTGTCAGGTTCATCAGCGCGAACGGCCCGAGGCCGATGCGGAACGCGTCGCGAGCCACTGCATCAATCTGAGCGGTCGAGCCAACGCCCTCTTCGAGCAGTCTGCAGGCCTCATTTAGCCAAGGTACGAAGAAGCGGTTGACAACGAAGCCCGGCCTGTCCCTGCAGACGATGACGACCTTGCCCATGGTCTTGCAGTACTGCTCAACTGCGGCCAACGTCTCTGCCGAAGTCGTCTTGGCTGGGATGACCTCGATCAGTCTGTTTTTGGCCGGGTGGTAGAAGAAGTGCAGTCCGACGAAGCGATCCGGCCTGCCGACGGCATCAGCCAGGCCATTTACGGAGAGCGACGAGGTGTTGCTGGCTAGGATGGTGTGCTCGTCGCAGACATCGTCTAGGATGCCGAATACCTCAGTCTTGATGTCGAAGTCCTCGAACACCGCTTCGATGACTAGGTCTGTGTCAGACGCGACGTTCTCAGTTCCGACTACTCCAGTGACACGACTCCTGATGCCCTCTATCTGGGCCGGTGAGAAGATTCTCCTCTCCAAAGCCTCCTCAAGAAAGTCTGAGATAATCTGTTGGCCCCTGTCGACCCACTGCTTCTCCCGGTCGACCATCTGGACCTCGAAGTGCTCTTGAGCGCTCTTCTGGGCGATTCCCGAACCCATGTTTCCTGCACCGATTATCGCTATGCTCTCCACGGTGCGCATGCTCCGGCCACCTGCCTTTCATCCATCAATGCAGCGGAAAGCAAATTTCCGGTCGCCGCGAACTTATTCAGCCGGGTCAACCTGTGCAGGGTATGGAGCGCAGCCGTCGCCTCGCTGTGCTGCTGGTTCTTCTGTTCTTAGTGTCCCTCTCGCAATCCGTTTACTCTCAGTCTTCCGGGATGACTGGCAGTTCGGTCAGCGGTTGCACTTGTCATTCCAACTCAGGCTCCCTGTCGCCTTCAATGAGTGGTCTACCCTTCGGAGCAGGCGGCTACACTCCAGGTGCGACCTACTCTCTGCAATGGGATGGCGGTCCGCACGTCTCAGGCGACGGTGGATTCAATCTAGAAGCGAGCGCCGGGAGTTGGACGAACCTAGGCTCCTACGTGCAACTCGCGAACGGCGAACTGACTCACAGCAACGACGCCGCGCGCTCGTGGAGCGCTGACTGGATCTCCCCTGCCACAGGAACCGGCGATGTCGATTTCACTCTGGCCGTTCTCTACGCCAATGGTAACGGACAGAACTCTGGCGACACCTGGGGGACCGGCGCGTGGACTCTTGGTGAATCCAGCGGCTCAGGAGACTCAGCGCCGGTGGCTTCCAACGTCACCTACGTCCCCACTAGTCCAACCAAGGGCACCGGACT
Source organism: Candidatus Thalassarchaeum sp. (assembly GCA_965658085.1). GTDB lineage: Archaea > Thermoplasmatota > Poseidoniia > Poseidoniales > Thalassarchaeaceae > Thalassarchaeum. The sequence goes on along the minus strand of CBFHQW010000023.1, from coordinate 6,638 downwards.
CGGAGTCTCTTACGACTATCACGACGCTGATGGAGACTCCGAACAGGGCACACTAATCAAGTGGTGGAGGGATGGACTCAGAGTCTCAGCAATAGACGATCTGACCGATGTGCCAAACAGCTGGATTGGAAGGGGGCAGCAATGGCAGGTCGAGGTGACCCCCTCTGATGTGAACCAAGATGGCGAGCCTGTGATACTCAATCCAGTGACCATTGGCAACACATTGCCGGTTGCGAGAAATCTCGAACTATCTCCAACAGACCCTCTGGACAATGATGACCTCAGTCTCGACTACGAGTACTTCGACCTCGATGGTAACACCCAGCAGAACACTGTTATTCAGTGGTATCTCGATGGTGGGATGATGCCAGAACTGGATGGCTCGACCTCTGTATCGAGCCTGTGGACGAGGTCAGGAGACGAGTGGCAGGCCTCGGTGAAGCCCCATGATGGGACCGATTACGGTGACACCGTCTGGACACCTGTGCTAGTCATCGGCTCTTCGAACCTGCAACCCTCGGTTACAGCATACATCACACCCTCGGGCAACGCTGTGACCACCGATGCCCTACAGGTCATCGTGGGGTACAGCGATCCCGATGGAGACCCCAAGGAAGCGACTGAGATTAGATGGCTCAGGGACGGGACTCAGATTTCTGCTTACAATGACTTGAACTGGGTTCCACCCGAAGCCACTTCCAAAGGCGAGTCTTGGCTCGCCGAGGTCAGAGCCTCTGACGGACTGATATGGTCTGAATGGGTAACTACTAGCACGGCTGTTATACAGAACACGCCTCCTGTGGTGACCTCAATCTCCATGCTTCCAGAAGGGAATCTGATTACCACGATGAACTTGACAGTATCTTGGGAGCAGAGCGATATCGACGGCGATGCAGAGTCGAACAGCGAAATCCGCTGGTGGGTCAATGGTGAGTGGGTCAGTGAATACGATGGCATGGAAACGGTCCCTGCCTCTGAGACAATTAGGGATCAGCATTGGTCGGTACAGATCATCCCTGGCGATGGAGAGGGCCTTGGATCATCGATGAAGACTAATGCACGAACAATACAGAACGCTCCTCCTGGCGTGCCCGAGATAATGTTGGGAGGAGACTTCGGATCATCCGAACTAGGGGTGCCCGACTCTGTTCATGACTTGGTAACACAGGTTACTTCTGAGGACCCTGACGAGGAGATGGTTCTGTTCGACTACCAGTGGTCTAGGAACGGCTTCCATGTGCCGGACCTCGATAGCCAGCCAGTGGTCCCCTCATCAAGACTTGAGCCTGGTCAGACTTGGAGCGTCACGGTCATCGCAAGCGATCCATGGGGTCTAACCTCATCATTCTCCAAAGAGGTAGAAATCGCCAACCTCCCTCCCTCCGCTTCGTGGTCGACATCGCCCGAACCGCTGATTCCGGGAGCTATGATGAGCTTCGATGGAACCGCATCTACAGATTCGGATGGAGAGGTGGTGACTTGGTTCTGGACTGTCAACGGTGTCAGTTTGTCCGGGCCGGTAATTGACGTGCTTCTCCCTGGGGGAGTGCACACGGTCGCACTAACTGTGATAGATAACCTAGGCGATTCTGACACACTGGAGAACGAGGTGGTTCTGGGCTCGGTCAACTCGGTTTCAGAACTCTCAGCTTCTCTCGAAGGCTCTACAGTCATACTCACTTGGAACGGTGCTTCCTCGGAGTACCGGGTCTACAGCTCTACTAGCCCAATCACAACCGTGGTCGGGCTGACAGCGCTCGACGCGGTGCCAGCATGGGGAGATCCTGTACCGCTCGATATGACTCCCGTTGGAGTTACCAGCGATACCTCATGGAGCGGAACAGCTCCCGCTGCAACAGTACTCTACTATGCTGTAACGACGATGGTAGACGGACATGAGGTGGTTTGGGTTTCAGGCGCGAACATGGTTAGCGTCGATGCCACCGCCGCCGCTGAATCAGTCGACACTGATCCAACTGGCTCGCCCAAACTCCTCGCTCTGCCGATAGCCGCGCTGATGATGATTCTGGGTGCAGCGGCCATCGGAATCATACTGGTGGAGAGCCGCAGGAGGTCGACGTGATGCGCTCTCGGACAACTGTGCTAATCATCATCGCACTGCTATTCGCCACCAGCGCCAGCGTGGCAAACCCTGCCGGTGAGGGCGATGCCGACCGCGACTACACCTGTGGAGGCTCATGCCACGGTGACCCGGCACTCAGCAGTCCGTCGGATGGAACCGTGACAGTATCGGTCGACCCCCTCTCATTTTCTGGCACCGCGACGGCAGTACATGTAACGGCCAGTGGTATGAGCTTGTCAGGCAACCGACTACTCGGGGTATTCCTGCTGAGTTCAACCAGCGGCAACGACGATCATCCCGAGGACCATGGTTGGAATATCCTGCAAGACCCTAATGGAGGCACTCACAACTATGTTGAAGTCGTCGTCCCACCCAGCGGCTCAGTGACGCTTACTTGGGTGATGTTGGCTCCAGCACAGTCCGGCATTCAGACTCTCTTCACAGAGATTCACCATGGCTCCAACCCTAACAGCAATAATTGGGCCTATTCGGCACTCACTCGCGGATACACGGTGGATGTCCAGCCCGTGCCAGAGAATCTACCCGGCTTCGCTTTCGACTGGGCCCCCGAGACCAGAGTGACCGGCGACGACTCACCGACTGTGGTTAGAACACGGAACACAACTTCAGTGGCAGTTCAGTGGATGCTAGAAGGAGAATGGGTGCCGCACGATGCCGAGGTCACAGGTGAGGGCGACGAGTGGCATGCAATGCTCCCGGCAACTATCGGTGAAACTCGGATTCAGTATCAGGTCACCACGTCTAACGGAGACTTTTCGATAGTCCAGCCGTGGTTGACCGTGGCCACTGAACCAGCCGCTTTCGACGGCGAGATATGGGGTGCAAGGGTGCAAGCCCTAGCTTTCGGATTACTTGTCATGGCGTTCTTACTCTCGCTGCAGGCGAGACTTTCTCCTTGGGATGGACGCCCCGAACTTGACCACACCGAGGAAGTCGAGGCTGCCGAGACGCCGCCTGAGCCCCCAGGCCTAGAGCCTGCAGACGACTACTGGTCGAGGCTGGTCCCGTCCGAGGAGAATCCTGGATGGTTGTGGGATCCAGTTGAGGAAGAGTGGGTGGCAGACCCGAACAATCCACCGGAGGGTGATGAGTAATGTTCGGCGCAGCGACATTCCACGCCGCGATGGCTGAAGTGGTCGTGGGATCGATGGTATTAGCCACAATTTGCGCGGTGGGCTGCGCAATAGCCACAATCTTCCCGAATATTGCCGGTGGAAGACTGTCATCCGAGCGAGTTATGGTTACGATGGACAAGGCCTCCATCGCCGGGGCCTTGCTAGGCCTTGTGTTCATGCCTATCGCAGCTCTGAGCGGTTCCTTCGCAGCCGACAACGTCGTCAATAACGCCCTACTCTACAACAAGTTCGTGTACACCGGTCTTGCATTTGGGTTCTGGGCCTCGTTCGTCATAGGCAGGGTTCGCCTAGGTCCGGGGGTCTGGCAACACCGCTCGCTTAGCGCGCTTCAGGGAGCCACGGCGGCCATGGCGATGCTGATGACCACCATGGCTTCATCAATTGGTGGCAAGTTGGTCCGCGGTGAATCGCTGTTCGATATCATGCCGGTTTGGTTGCCCTCTGATTCGGCCACCGTCCTCGACCCGGTCTTCTCAGCCGTACTACTCATCGTGGGCATAGCAGCTCTGGTTGTGGTGGTCAAACTCGGCCCTAGAGCCGAACGCATCTCGCTCGATTAGTCGCGAGGTTCGTCCTCATCAGACTCATCAGAATCGTCTTCGTCATCCCATTCATCGGACTCATCTTCGTCATCCCAGTCATCTTCGTCCCACTGGCAGTCCTCATGTTCAGTATGATTCTCGCACCATCTCTCATCATCCCACTCGTCCTCATGAGGTGGCATTCCCACTCCCATCAGCTCCATCATCATGGCAGCGCAGGACCCGACTAATGGCTCGAGACCCGATGTAATCTGCCACATTGCATCGTGGCTGATTATCGTACTCTCTTCATTGTCATCATCATCGTAGGTAATCATCTCAAAGCCTGAGCCGTCATCCAACTCTACGGCGTGAGTGTTCTCCCAGAAGGTCTCAAAGACGTGATTGTGGCACCACATTTGAGCCATCTCACGAAGAACCTCAGGAGGTACTCGCATCTGATTCTCTTCACGCATGTCGCGATCATCGTTTCCACGACGCTCATCCATCTCTCGCATGTCAGTGCGACCTTCCATCATCCTGTTCTCGAATATGTCTCTCAGCTCTTCGCAGGCCTCGTCATCGCCGTCATCGCAGGCTATCTCAAGCCTCAACATTTCTCCGTCCAAAACAGCTCCATCCCTGTCTTCTCCAATTCGATCACTGGGTTCGTCACCCCTGTCGTCATTATCATCAGCGGCATTAGCATCACGATCGTCTCCGAGAGCTCCCGAGCCGAGAATGACCGATGCGAAAAGTAGTAGCCCCATGGTCAGGGCAATTTGGGCTGAGCGGTCTCCGGTTGTTTCTTTGCGACTTTCGTCCATGAAATTGTGTCCCCTCATGCTCCATTTGAATGATTTGACGACATGATTCAAAGAATCATGTATCAAAGACAGTCCAATATCGACTCCAGACGGTGGCAGTGCGTATCTGGGCTGAGGTCCATTTCCGCGATTCGCGCCCGCCCTGCCTCAGCCCATGACATACGGGTTCCGCTATCAGCTGCTTGTTCGAGAGATAAGTGCCAGGCGCCGTAATCACTACGGGATAGAAGCCGTCCATTCACACCGTCAATCACGCTGTCTCGAAACCCACCTTCGTTGACCATTAGCGCGGGTGTTCCAACTGAGAATGCCTCTACTGGAGTCAGGCCAAAAGGCTCCCCGTGAGCCATACTCACAACAGCCCTAGCACCCCGAATGAGCGATGCCATCTCAGGAGAGCTGAGGCGCGGGGCAATCCATAGCCCGACTCCGCACGATTCGGCGTGTTGGGTGAGGCGTACGAGATCTTCTGGAGCACCCCCTCCGACATGAGCAAGTGAGACTCCGCTACCGGCTAGCATCGAGATTGTCTCCCATGTGCCCTTCACCCAGCTGGCCCTGCCCACACTCACAGAGTATGGTGCGACGATGTCCTGCGACTCAGTCGGCTCATCTGACCCAGCCTCGGCAGGAAACTCATCTGATACGACGCTTGGCAGCAACACCCCTGCTTCGACACCGTAAACCTCGCCGATGCGAGCGGCGGTGTAACTGGAGTTGCCACTAATTGCTGAGCATGGTCTGTCTGTCAGGCCGCGGATGGCCTCGATGTCACGCCGTCTCGCCCGTGATAATAGGGCGCTTGTCAGACCTAGGCTGCGCTTGGGTGAACCATCGATTTCTCTGTGAAGGACATTCTCATGTAGGCCTCGATGTGGCTCAAGCAGGTGGAGGTGAACTGCTATAGAATCGGGCACGTGTTCGAGCAGAGCGAGACTACCATCTCCACTGACCAAGTGGACAGCATCTGAAGTGGCTAGCACGGTAGCAAGACCGGAGCATCCTTGCCATGCCTTCGCGGCTGTGTCATTCCCTGAGTCAAGCACGGTCGAGAGTGCGTCGGTCGGCATCTCCCATGCCTCGTCAGGGGAGATCAGAGGTATTCCAAGCTCTGAGCAGAGCGACTCCAGCTCCGGCACAGGATGAAGCGTTGCCACGCTAACTGAAAACCTCCGAGCAAACGCAGGGAGATTTCGCATCAAGTCACGCTCGGCACCCCCCATTGCAGCGAAACTGCCCTTTGCGACTACTAGGCCGCCGGCAGAGGGACCGTGCTCCCCATTACTCGTCATATCCGACCCATCACCCGCCCTCGTTTAAGTCCGATACGCCTTGGTGGGCACATGGTCAAGCGAGTTGTGCTGGCTAGAGGTGCCGCCCTCCCGTCGAGCACCGGCCTGGGCCGCGCTCACCATGCCATCGAGTCACTGCTCCAGCGCGCCATGGTCCCGGGATGGTCTAAGGTGACCACTCTTGAGCATCAAATTCTGAGTTTCGCACCGAATCGCCTTCTTACTAGGTGGCGCAAGCACCCCGCTTTCGTCTCATCCTCTGTGGCGAACTCGGAAGCCGATCTCCTGCACATAACTGATCAAGAACAAGCCCACCTCGTTCCTATGCAGTGTGAAATACCCGTGGTGGTGACTGTCCACGACATGTTCCACCTAGAGCCTCGTCAGATTAAGGCCGGTGATGTCAGAGTCCCCGTGGGCAACCAGAATCCCGGAGTGTTCCGCCGTCGAGACCTCAAGCGACTGAAGGAAGGTCTGGCGAGGGCAGACCTACTAATCTGCGTCTCGGAGATGACTAGGAGGGATGTGGAGAGGATGTTTCCGGGCAAGCCCACTGCTTTGGTACGACACCAGATAGATCTTGACTACTGGGACCCAGAGAGTAATCCACGCTCTAGGGAACTCATCGCCGAGCACGATGACGACTCGAAGTGTCTGATGATTACCGTTGGTACCGACGAGCCGCGTAAGCGGCTTGACTTCGTGCGCGAAGTCATTGACAGTCTTCCCGAAGAGGTAGCTGGTGACATCCACATGCT
>CBFHQW010000022.1:0-16638 GCA_965658085.1 Candidatus Thalassarchaeum sp. | reverse complement strand
CCAGGTTGATGCACGAAGACCCTGTCAAGCATACCGGTCTGGTTGAACAACACTTCGAGATGTTCTCCAGGAACATAGTTCTCCAGCAGCAGACTGACCACGTCGCCGCTGCTGTTGTTCATCAGCGAGCCGAGATGCCTCATCCATGCATAGGCATCCACCTCTGAGTATATGCATGGATGTAGGAAGGTGGAATCCGGGTCACCGTGGCAGAACCGCACGTCCTCGACGTCAGTATCTTCTTTGGACAAGTGGTGAGTATCGAGCATGTATGCACGAATCCCGCCGTCCCACTGTGCTTGTAGCCCAGTATAGTGGTTCATCGCCATCCATGCACCGTCCTCTATAGTAGCGAACGAGTTGTGAGTCTCCGGGAAGGTGAAGTTGTCGTAACTCCGCAGGCAGTACTCTGCCATACCATGACAGACAATCCCATCACTACCATTCAGTGGGTCGAGCCCGTGTTCCTCCTCCCACCCATTTGGAAGCCCATCTCCATCTTCGTCAGCGCCCGGATCTAAATCCCGTGGCTCTTCAGGACTGAAGCATCCCGGCCCGAACAGGCTGCAGACCATCAGCAGGGCCATCCAGAGACTCTTCATCGCTATGAAGCGGCGCTCTCCATTCATGAAACAATCGGATTTCGTACTCTAGACTGCCCCGCAGAGCCCTTCCAGAGACAAACACCTCGTCGGAAGGCACTAATCGTGTGAGCATGACCCCGCGTCGAGGGAGATGGCGCGTCGAGGCACTGCCAGACTGGGGCCGTTTGGCCGTTGGTGGGAGAGCCAGAGCGACCGCCACTACCAGATAATCACCTATTCAACGATTATTTCCGTCTCCAGCCTAGTCTGGGGCTTCGTCTTCCTGTTTGTTCTGGATGGCCATAGTGACCCGGAGGTCGGGCATCTGGTTCCGTGGAGCTGGCTGGCCTTCATCGGTGGGTTGGTAGTAGCGTTCTACGCCGCGCCGGAGTTCGGTGAATACTGGAAGCAGCAACATATCCTCGAGGATATCCTACTCATTGAATCACGTCCTGAGATCCTTCGACGCCGTAAGGAGGCCGAGGACGCCGCGGACATGCTCGGCAAGTCGTACCAATCGCGTCTGATGGGACTCTACCATATACACAACATCAACATCGGCAAGAAGTACAAGGTTGAGTCTGTGAGTCCAATCGGACCTGTTCTTTCCTCCGAAGGAGACGAAATTAAAATCCGATCTCCCTCGGGGCAATCTTGGTGGTTCACCACTGATTCAACTCTCGCCAATGCCTTGCCGGGCTTGCACGCCCTCAAGAAACAGTCAGTCAATCGGGGACTGATTACTGGTACGTTCACCATGACTCTACTGCTTGCATACAACACAATGTTGGGGTTGTTCACGAGTTCCAGCGGCGAGCGCGACCACACTCTAGATTTGACTGCATCGATATACGAGTTCGATCGGGTCTACGAGATATCTCCTCACTACGATGCTATCAGCATTCTTTTCATCTCTCTATTTGTAGGCTTGCTGCTTTCCACTCGACCTCGCTCCGAGTCGGACGACGAGGAGGAGTGAGATGTCTTCGGGAATAGCCAGAGAAGCCATGCTAGCTCTCGGCCTAGTGGTTCTGTTGCTCGGATCGATGTGGGTAGCGACCGGCTCATTCCCGCCGTTGGTTGTCGTCGAGTCCGGTTCTATGATGCACGAGGATGAAGGTTCTCTGGGTGCCATCGACCCCGGTGATTTGGTGCTGGTGATGGATCCTGACAGAATCGAAATTGTGACTTTCGTCGAGGCCACCGAGGCTGGTAACGACGACTTCGGATTCGAATCACACGGCATGGCGGGTGATGTTATCATCTTCCAGAAGAATGGTGGTTCTGACACTCCTGTCATCCATAGGGCCCTACTCAAGGCAGTGGCTAACGCGTCGGGCGGCTGGGATGTTCCGGGGACCACTCTGCGAAACGTGGACAGCATCACATGGACACTCGACTACCAGTGCCTCTACCATGGTGGAACCTATGACCTCGAGATAGACCAATGGGTACCGTCTCACGAAGGATACCTGACAACAGGGGACAACGAGGATAGTAATGGTTGCAAGATCGATCAGATAGTCGCCACCGGAGGCGATCCACGAAACGGTCTGAAGGATGAGAACGGAAATCCGGTTCTGGCAGTGAAAGACGAGTGGGTCGTCGGCGTCGCATCCACGGAGATTCCTTGGCTGGGTGCAGCGAAACTCGCATTCTCAGGCACCTCGTCCCAAGTCACGGATACAACGTGGAATAGCCTCGTTGTGGTCGTCGCAGTCATAATCTCGGTACCGTACCTGCTAGAGATTGTTATCGAGAGACGCGATGAATCCGCTGAAGAGGAATGAGTTATACCAGTCGCGGCAGTATAATTGGCACAATCACGATGAACAACACTAGGACATTACTCATGTTGCTGATACGGTCAGCCATCGCTTCCACTCGCATGGGGTGAATGCCGCTGGTAACCCTGTCCAGCACGGAGTGAACCCCGTCTTTCACTATGTGACCTCCATCGAAAGGTATCATAGGAATCAGGTTGGCGAAGCCGAGCAGGAAGTTAATCCAGACCAGCCAGAACAGGAAGTCAAACAGCATCAACATACCATCGGTGCCCAGAGTAGAGGCGACATAACTGTCACCGGATTTCAGCATGGCACGCTCTTCCAGCAGCATCGTCTGTCCGTCATACTGGATAGGGACTCCAATCATTGCCAGAGGAGTCAGAGCAGCGCCTAAGGCAGTCTGTCCTATGCCGTTATCTCCACTCAGTATGCCAGAATAGTAGCCTACTGATGACGAGCTAGATCGCAGCCCACTCACTTCTAGGAAGGCATCACCACGCTCGATGCCCAGTTCAGTCAATAGAACCTCAGTATCTTCTACGCACAACGCATCGCCTTCGCACAGCCCGATGTAGTACTGGTAACGGTCTCCGAGAGTGACTGAGACGTCGCGAACCGTTCGCTTGCCTTCCGAGTTGGGATGCGAGAGTTTTGTGAAAGTCACCTCTTCATCCGATGACAGCAAATCCATTTGTTCTACGAAATCGCTGTAGTCGGAAACTCTGACACCTTCTATCCGGATGATGATTTCGTACGGGAGTAGCCCCCCTTCTTCCGCCCCCTCCTCTGCGATGACTCCAGTGGCATAGACTCCTGGATGACTTGCAACCAGACCAGAAGCCGCTGCTGACAGCATGATTAGAGCGATATAAGTGGCGATAATGTTGATTGATGGGCCAGCGGCGTACAGACGCATCCTTTCGCGTCTAGGGGCACGAACCATCTCATGCATCTGCGGTTCGGCGAAGGCTCCAATTGGAATGGGTCCAGCCAGTAGGAGCCCGAAACTGCGGACCCGCATACCGTGCGCACGCGCTTGGATGCCGTGACTGTACTCGTGTATTACCAATGCGAAGACAAGGGCTAGTACCGGCCACCAGAATGGTACGAAACTGGTCACCCCTGGTATTAGCAACAGGTCGCTGGCCGGCAGATACTCTTCGGGAGGTGCCATTGCGGTGCTAATCGCACTAATCAGGAGTAGAGCAACGACTCCAAGCATGGCCAACATGCAGAGCCAGATTGAGAATTCCCCGAACGCCCTCCAGAATCTCCTACTACTGGAGATTCGATCTAGGAACCGCTGCCCATGCATGGTCCTGACCATCAGTACGACTCCGAGCACCTTCGACACTCCGTACCTGTCGAGGTGACCCTCGTTCTCGAGGTACAGTAGGACGATGTACCAGAGTCCTGTGACTACCACTACCCACAGTGGCGCGCCGATGAAATACAGCAGATAGAGCATCAGGATTGGGAGCCAGTAGCTTCTCCCTCCCTCGCCCTCTCCCATAGCGCGAGGGGCGCAATTTCCCTCTTCAACCTGCGTCTCTTGAGAGTAAGCACCTTGAGACAGGGGCCTCTACGACTATCATGCCTAGGGAGGCGGAGGAAGACGAGAGAAGCCTGAACCGGCGAATCGACTCGCTCAGGCGCGAGCGCGACAGTGTCAGGAGACTGCTAGATCAGGCTTCCTTGGATGAAGTCAGGAAAAGTGTTGAGCGACTTAACAAGAGACTTGACAGGCTGGATTCCGAACTCTCTGGCGAGAACGAACTCTAGTTAGTGAATTCTAGTACCGACTCAAGTTTCTGCACACTCGTCATGCCTGCTTCGATTGATTTAGCACCATCCGATCGGCATACTAGTGCTATGAAGCGGTGCAGAGGCATCCCTTGGGACCAGTCAAGATGTGGTGAGCCGTTGCGGGTGAGTGGCAGTTTTGGGATACTTCTAGAGAGGTGCCGTAACTTGCCTCTCAACGACCCCACTTCTACGCGCATGATTCGCCAACTATCTCCCCTGACTCCCTTAAGCCTATACGCATACAGGGGCAACAGGCCACACCTCTCTCCTGTTGAACGCAGTGCCTCATACTGGAGCATAGTCCTTCCAGATAGATACTGCTTGGAATATTTGGAGGATTTGACTTCTATTGGGAAACACATGTCTCCACGCAAAACAAGCAAATCGCCGGTGCCCTCTGAGCCGCTGCCGGGGGCTCTGACGACTAGGAACGGGCGTTGTATCACTTGCATGGCACAGGCGCGTTCGATTTCGCTGCAGGATTTGGTAACCGCGCGTACGCCTTTCAATTCACCCGCGAGTACAGCACGCAACTCACGCTCGTAAACGCCGCCCATGCCACTATCGCATTCTCAGGGTTCTTGAGAACATTGGTCTAGTCTCACTCGAACTTGCCCTTTCGGTATTCCCGCGTCCTGTCGACTCCAGGGAACCTGTCCTCACTTTCGCGGTAAACCGTCTTCATGTTGGTCAGGAAATTGTTCTCATTGGTGACAATCAGAACCATATCGACTCCAGGATCATCTTCCGCATCCATCCACTCGAGTACAATCTCCATCGTCATACGTGCTCCTTCTCTGTGCGGATATGCGAAGACATCCATCCCGAGGGGAGGGGTCACCAGCGTTTCCCGGGGATCGAGCTTCTCGACAGCCTCGAACATCGCGTCGTATGACTTTTTCAACAGTTCGCGCCTGAAGTTGTCCTGCGTTGGCCTTCTGCAATCGGGACCGACTACATGCACTATGTGCTTGGCAGGGAGATTGAATGCCGGGGTGGTTACGGCCTCACCGACGCCGCAGGGCTGCAGGTTGAATTTACGACGCTCTTTGGCGATTCCTGCACAGAACTCCCTCAACTCAGGTCCTGCGGCCTGTTGCATCCTTTCATCGAGCCCTTCGCGTCCGGCCAGTCTGTTATTAGCCGGGATAATCACTACGTCGCCTTCCACTTGAGTAAGATCGCCGAATACGACGCGGACCTGCCCATGTCGGCACTCACGAACTATCACTACCTCAGCCATACGCCCCTAAGGGGGGGCCATCGCATATCTATTCATCGGGGAACTCTCCAGCCCTTGAGGAACTAGGCAACCTTGATTCGCGATGGCCCACTAGGTGTACTCATGTCAGCCGGATACGTACTAATTAACGTCGAACCAGGCTCTGAGTCCAGCGTGTGCGATGCAGCGGCTAGCCTCGATTGCGTTACAGACTCCAATTTACTCTTCGGCGACTACGACCTAATTGTCAAGGTTGAGGGCGATGATATGGGAGACATTGCCCGAAATGTCGTCGAATCCATCAGATCTATTCCTGGAGTTCTTAATACCAAGACTCTGGCTTGTGCAGAAATGTGAGATTTTGGGCGCTCCGGTATTTGGAAAAACCCCCTAATTGAGGCGCAGTATAGCGTTTCTCCGCCCATAACTTCATTATCCCACCTGAAAGCGCTCGGAGTGGAGGAATTGCATAATGTCTGGAAAGAAATACTTCGTACTGATGGATGGCGGTAGCGACACCACACAGGTGTTCGTTAGCAAGCAGCCACGCGGTGCAGCCCTAAAGGCAGCCACGCGTGGACACACTGACATAGAGCTGAGGGAGCGAGGGACCAACAAGGTCCACTGCTTCAGTGGCTGGACTGAGATGGTGAACAAGCCCAAGAACGGGCCTGCATGGCTACCTGCTAAGATCAAGAAGGCGAATGTCAAGAAGAGTGGAACAAAGCGCGTTTAGGCGCTTTGTGATCTCTATTGATCGCCAGTACGATTTTCCCCCCGTGGAGAGCGGAGCCTCTCATTCTGAAACTATAGGGTTCAGTCGGAGCGAAGTCTGCGCGCCAGCATGGCTAGAGGGTCGTAGAACTCGGTTACTACCCGTTCTTTAAGGGGAATAATCGCGTTATCGGTAATGTTGATTCCTGCAGGGCACACCTCAGTGCAGCACTTTGTAATGTTACAGTATCCGATACCGAAGTCATCCTTAATCTCGGGTATGCGACTCTCGGTATCTAACGGATGCATCTCGAGGCCAGCCAAACGGACGAAGAAGCGGGGACCGGCGAATTCGTCGAACTTCTGATGCTCTCGAAGCACATGGCAGGTATTGACACAGAGCATGCACTCTATGCACGATCGGAACTCCTGCAACCGGTCAGCTTCTTCCTGGTGGAACTCCCAGTCAGGCTTCTCAGGACCATTGATTGGAGCAATCTTGCGCTCCATGTCATAGGCCCATGATGTGTCGGTAACGAGATCCTTGGTCAGTGGGAAAGCTTGCATGGGCTTGATTAGTACTGGATCTCCCTCGGGAGTCTCTTTGAGGACATCTTCCATTCTAGTCATGCACATCAGTTTTGATTTGCCGTTGACCTCAGCACTGCACGAGCCGCACTTCCCTGCTTTGCAGTTCCAGCGGCACGACAGATCAGGGGCCTGCTCGGCCTGGATTCTATGTATTACATCGAGAACTACCATGCCCTCGTCAAGCGCGACGGTGTAGTCGACCATCCGGCCGAACGGCTCGCCGTCATCATCCGGCTCGCCCCTGAAGACGCTAAATGTCACCTCGTCCATCAAGATCCCTCCTCTTGCAAGTCATCTGTGTCCAGTAGTGACCTCAGGTCATCAGCAATCTCCGGGTAGGAGGAGTAGCTGATATCCATAGAACCGTCGCCTCCCATGGTGATGACACTGGTCACTTTGCCCCAATGAGAGTGATCGGTCTCTGGAAAATCGTCTCTAGTGTGAGCACCGCGACTCTCCTCTCGTCTGAGTGCCGCTAGTGCGCACATGCGACTGACATCAATCATCGCGCTGAGTTCTAGGGCCTGGTGCCAACCGGGGTTGTATGTCCTCCCTCCTCCAGGGGAAGTGATAGAAGCGCGACTCGAAATCTCATCTAAGTCGGCTAGAGCCTCTAGGAGCAAATCCCTCGTCCTGATAATCCCGGCCTTGTTCTGCATCATCTCGCGCAGATCACTCACCACTTTCGCCGGGTTCTCTCCTCCTTCTCGGCTAAGAGGAGCGAGCGTTTCAGCCACGACCTCGTCGACCTCGGACTGGTCTATGCCAGTGAAGTACCCTATCTCTTTGGCCGCCTCGGCGGCTTGCACACCGGCAATCTTGCCAAATACAATCAGGTCCGTCAGGGAGTTGCCACCAAGACGGTTGGCACCGTGTAGACCCGTCGCAACCTCGCCGGCTGCGTACAGTCCTGGTATCGAAGTCTCCTGGGTGTAAGGGTCAACTTTGACCCCTCCCATCACATAGTGAGCAGTCGGGCCGACTTCCATCGGCTGCTTGGTGATATCCACGGCTGCTAGCTCCTTGAACTGGTGGTACATGCCTGGAAGCTTCTTCTTGACTTCTTCTTCATCTCTCCAAGAGATATCCAAGTAAGCACCTCCATGCTCTGAGGCCCTGCCCGCTGCGCGCTCGCTGTTAATCGCCTTGGCAACCACATCGCGAGTCAGTAACTCTGGTGGGCGTCGCTTGGTTGCGAGCTTGCCCGAAATGACCTCGTCAACCCATCCGATTGCCTCCTCTTCTGTGTCGGCGAATTCGTCAGCGTACATCTCAGGCACATAGTCGAACATGAAGCGATTACCCTCTGAGTTTCGTAACATCCCACCTTCTCCACGCACTCCTTCAGTGACCAGAATACCCTTTACTGAGGGAGGCCAAATCATCCCAGTTGGATGGAATTGCACGAACTCCATGTCACCCATCTGGGCTCCGGCCCAGTAAGCGAGGGCATGACCCTCACCGGTGTATTCCCACGAGCCTGAGCAGACCTCCCAACAGCGTGTGATTCCCCCTGTAGCCAGTACTATCGTCTTGGCCTTGAAGATGTGCAACGAACCATCGTTACGGTCGTATGCGAAGCATCCTGAGATGCGCCCGTCGGCCTGGAACAGCCTACGTACGGTGAATTCCATGAAAACGTCCATGCCCATGTGAATTCCTTTCTGCTGCAGGGTACGAATGAGTTCGAGACCGGTGGCATCTCCGATGTGGGCCAGTCTCGGGTAGGTATGACCACCGAAGTTGCGCTGACTGGTCAGCCCCTTCGACGTCCGGTCGAAGACGGCTCCCCACTGCTCGAGCTCGCGAATTCTATCAGGTGCTTGCTGGGCATGGATCTGTGCCATCCGCCAGTCTCCGAGGTACTTTCCTCCCTTCATCGTGTCACGGAAGTGAGTCTGCCACGAGTCCCGATGGTCCTTGTTGGCAAGGGCTGCGGCGGCGCCGCCCTCGGCCATCACGGTGTGTGCCTTGCCCAACATCGACTTACAGATCATCGCCACGCTTACTCCGGCGGCACTGGCTTCGATGGCGGCACGTAGCCCAGCGCCGCCCGCACCGATAATGACAACATCATGCTCATGCATCACGATATCCTCCATCACAAACCACCCCACAGTACAATCTCGGTCCACCAGCCCATGGTGCAGGCGTAGATGTAGAAGTCAGCACTCATGACGATGAACAGAGAGTAGAGAGCCCAATCCTTGTGGTGCTCGTTGAACCATGTCGATATTTTCCACATCCGGTATCTCAGTATGGGTTTGGAACCGCTTGTCCAGAGATTAGATCCCCCTCCAACCAGATGACGGAAGGCATGGCATCCGAAGGTGTAACCAGCTAGGGCGATAACATTGACAGCGAGTACCAGAGAACCTACTGAGAACCCGTATGAGTGAGCATGGCTCACAGGGTCGTGGAAGTTGACAGATAGCCATACATCGTACGATAGTATTGGGAGGTAAGCCAATGCTGCATAGAGGAAGTAGCGATGTAGATTCTGAACCAAAAGTAAACCAGTCTCTCCGCTGTACTCGTTCCATGGCTTGGAAATAGCACAACCAGTGGGCTGTTG
This sequence comes from Candidatus Thalassarchaeum sp., assembly GCA_965658085.1. Classification (GTDB taxonomy): domain Archaea; phylum Thermoplasmatota; class Poseidoniia; order Poseidoniales; family Thalassarchaeaceae; genus Thalassarchaeum. The sequence continues at coordinate 7,359 of CBFHQW010000022.1, read as the reverse complement.
GAAGAAGGCCCGGTAGTATGCCTTGCGATAGTAGTAGCAGGTACCTCTGAATCCAGCTGGGAAAATCAGGATGAACATAGCCGGGCTCATCCACCATAATGCCTCGGGAATTGGCCCCCCGAATGTACCCTGTCCGGGAATGACGAGGGGGCTGAATAACGGACTCAGGACGTGACTACCTTCACTCTCAATGGCCATGGTCTGGTTGCCAGCGCTCCGGCCAAACTCCTCAAAGATCCAGAAGTCCGCCTCCATGAAGCCGCGCCATGTGGCGTACACAATCATAATCCCAAGGTAGGCGGCCATCGCCGTCGGCCCCTTCCACCAATCATCGACTCGGTCGGTGGCACCGAATCCCTTCTTCATCGGGAGCGGGAGTTTGATGCCATCACTCATGGTCCATCCCTGATGTTCGCATCGCGGAGTCCTAGCCCCATAAGGGATTGCATGAGTCCCTATGGGACTCAACCGACGGTGCAAGGTTCAAGGCACACAGCCTCAATCGTTAGACATGATCGGAGGGGACATCGAGACTTCGATTTGTCTGAACTGCGGGCACATGCCCGGTGCGTGGTTGCCTGGGCTGCCTTGTCCGGAGTGTGGCGAACCCATGCTCTAAGCGAGACCTGCGTAGTCAGCGTCGGCTTCCTCGATATGGACTTCATCTACATCCATCTGAGCCAGTTGTAGTTTGCCGGAGAGCTCATCATTGACAGCATGCCAGTATGAGTAAGCCTCGATGACCCATATGCCGGACTCGCGGGTGCCGTTGCCGCTACCCTTGACACCACCGAACGGAAGGTGAGCCTCAGCACCGGTGGTGGAATTGTTGATACCAGTCATGCCGGCCTTGATGCCACTCTTGAACCGGTACGCCTCAAGCCTATTGTTGGTGTAGCAGGCGCTCGACAGACCATAGGGAGAGGCGTTAGCGAGGTGGAGGGCATGGTCGAAATCCTTAGCCTTCACTACAGTCACAACTGGTCCAAAGATTTCTTCGTGGAAGCATTCCATGTCCTCAGTCACGTCAGCGTAGACGTGAGGCCACATGTATGCGCCCTCGGAAGCCTCCCCGACGAAGTTGGTAGGCATGCTATCACCGGTTATCATGCCCTCGCCCCAGAGCTTGGTGGCTCCGCTCGACTCACACATGCCGAGGTCTCTCAGGAAGTCTTGGGCGTACCTCTCAGAGAGCATCGGGCCGTACAGCACGTCATCGTGACGCATTGAGTCGCCGATTTTAGTGGATTGAACCTTAGCCATAAATTTCGACATGAACTCGTCGTAAATATCTTCGTGGATAATCAGGTTGCCGAGACTCGTGCAGCGCTGGCCTGCGGTTCCGAAGCCAGCCCAGTAGGCCCCCTCTACAGCGTTGTCGAGGTTGGCTGAGGGCATCACCACGAGAGGATTCTTGCCTCCTAATTCAAGTGAACACGAGACGAGGTTGCGACCACAGGTCTCACCAATCATCTTGCCAACCGCAGTTGAACCGGTGAAACTGATCTTGTTAACCAGTCCTTCGTCGACGGCATCGACAAGGAGTTGACCAGCTCCACTACCCTTGCCGTGGATGAGATTGATGACTCCGTCGGGAAGTCCGGACTCGTGCATTATCCGAGTCAGCATGAATGAGAGCAATGGTGAGTCCTGTGGCGATTTCCAGACGCAGGTGTTGCCGCACATGATAGCAGGAATCATCTTCCAGAAAGGCACTGCTGCAGGGAAGTTACAGGCGTTGATGATGCCACAGACTCCTAGTGGTCTGCGGTATGTGAAAAGCTCTTTGTCAGGAAGCTCTGAGTTCACTGTCTGGCCGTACAACCTACGTCCCTCCGATTGGAAGAATAGACAGGTGTCTATGGCCTCTTGAACTTCCCCTCCCGATTCCTTCAGCGTCTTACCAATCTCCCTTGTTTCTAATCTAACAATGTCGTCCTTATACTCCATCAGGAGCCTTCCCATGTTACCAATAATCTGCCCGCGTGTGGGAGCAGGAGTGGCTGCCCATCCAGGGAACGCCGCTCGAGCGGCGTGTAGCGCAGCATGGACATCGTCTTTGCCAGAGAGAGGAAACTCTCCCAGGCAGTCCTCTAGCCAAGCCGGATTTCGACTTTCAAAAGTGCCACCGTCCTGCGCCTCGGTTAATTGTCCGTTGACGATGTTATAGCCCTTGATCTTCGGGCTCCCGTTCGGATTGTTTCCCTCCATAACTTCGAAACCAGCTTCAAGCACATGGGTCATGGCCCACGCGAATCGCCCTTATGCCATGAATCCTACTCATCCGCCCCCTTCGTTCCGATAACCGTTCTCGCCCTAGGGACACCTCTTTGTTGGTAGGTTTAACTAGCCTCACAACCGAAGAGTGTCTGCTAGGAGCGTGCCGTTGTGTCAGAAGACCCGCCTGAATCACTAACTCTCAGGGTTGCGAAGGCCATCCCAAGTGATGTGGGGCACGGCCGTGCACGCGTCCCATTCGATAACGAACTCAACCTCAAGCCAGGCGATATAGTGGAGATTGCGGGTGAGTCACGCACAGCAGCCATCGTCTGGCGTTGCCGCCCCGAGGATGCTAATCTGGGTGTTATTCGAGTCGATGGAATCATCAGGAAGAACGCCGGTGTGAGCCTAGGAGACCGGGTCAGCATCACCAAGGTTGAGACACAGCCCTGTCAACGCCTCGTGCTTAGCCCGGTGATGGCAAAGCAGCAGAAGGTCCGCTTTGGCCCGGGTATCGAGGGCTTTGCACGACGCGGCCTCAACAAGCGCCCGGTTGTAGCAGGCGACCGTATCTTCATCCCGGGCATGACGCTGTTCGCCGAAGCCCTGCCCTTTGCTATCGTTTCGACCAATCCAAAAGGAATCGTCCAAGTCCTCCCTGATACTGAGATTGTAATCAAGGAGGAGCCAATCGATGAGGAGGAGAATGGACAGGTACAGACCATCTCCTACGAGGACATAGGAGGCCTAGGGGATCAGCTCCAGAAGGTCCGTGAGATGATTGAGTTGCCGTTGAAGCACCCTATCCTGTTCAGGCGTCTGGGCATTGATCCTCCTAGGGGTGTGCTGCTGCACGGTCCACCGGGGACTGGGAAGACCCTGATTGCGAAGGCTGTGGCGGCGGAAACCCAAGCGCACTTCACCTCGATTAATGGCCCCGAGATAATCAGCAAGTATTACGGCGAGAGCGAGAAGCAACTCAGGGAGATTTTTGACGAGGCTGCAGCAAACGCTCCAGCCATCATTTTCATCGATGAGCTAGACAGTATCGCGCCCAAGCGTGAGGATGTAACAGGCGAGGTCGAGCGCAGGGTCGTGGCCCAGTTACTGACTCTGCTCGACGGGATGCAGGGCCGCGACAACGTCGTCGTCATTGGAGCCACCAATCGTCGTGACGCCATTGATCCAGCTCTGCGGCGCCCCGGCCGCTTCGATCGCGAGCTTGAGATTGGTGTGCCCGACAAGAACGGTCGTGCTGAAATTATCGGGATTCACACCCGCGGAATGCCAATCAGTGACGACTTCGAGATTGATTGGTTACTGGAGAACTCGTACGGCTTCGTTGGCGCCGACATCTCAGCACTTGTCCGGGAGTCCGCGATGAAGGCCTTGCGCCGCTATCTACCCGAAATAGACCTTGATAAGGAACAGATTCCACCCGAGGTGTTGGAGAAGATGGAGGTAAAGATGTCTGACTTCCGTCAAGCTATCAAGGAGATTGAGCCGAGTGCATTACGTGAGATTTATCTTGAGGTACCAGAGGTATCTTGGGATCAGGTCGGCGGTCTTGAGGAGGTCAAGGAGAGGCTGAAGGAGAGCATCGAGTGGCCTCTCACTAAACCCGAGATGTTTGAGCACTTCGGAATCAATCCACCTAGGGGAATTGTCCTGTTCGGAGCACCTGGGACTGGTAAGACCCTGATTGCCAAGGCGATTGCCAATGAGGCCAAGGCTAATTTCATCACCATCAAGGGCCCGGAACTAATCTCGAAGTGGGTAGGTGAGTCAGAGAAGGCCGTCCGAGAGGTCTTCAAGAAGGCCAAGCAGTCAAGCCCCTCAATCGTGTTCTTGGACGAGTTCGAGAGCATAGCGGGAATGCGTCGAACCTCCGATGGTTCTGGCTCCGATGTAATGAATCGAGTAGTTAACCAACTCCTCAGTAGCATGGATGGCGTCGAGGGCATGGAAGGAGTCATCGTGGTCGCGGCGACAAACCGTCCAGAGATGATTGACCCGGCTCTACTGCGTAGTGGCAGGTTCGAAAGGGTCCTGCACATTCCTCCTCCCGATGCCGCCTCAATCAAACAAATCCTCAATATCCATACCGCGGAAATGCCTCTAGGGAGATTCAAACTTGATGACTTGGCTGCGAGTATGAATAATTACACCGGCGCCGACGTCGAGGCGATATGCAGGGAGGCTGCACTCATCGCTATGAGGGCCGAGCGCAAGACCGTCTCGAAGAAGCACTTCCAAGAGGCAATCGGACGTGTGCGCCCAACGGTGACCGATGAGATGATGCAGTACTACGGTCGCATGGAGTCTATGCTCACAAGCGGCTTAGAGTCGGTCCGTCGTCGCCCTGACGGGCTCTCGGGCATTGAATCGGTTTGAGGTGGAAGAATGCCGACGACCTTCGGCCGAGAGATTCTGGGGCGAGAGGTCGTCGACGAATCCGGTGATCGTCTGGGCCATATGGCCGACTTCCGACTCGACACCGACACGGGCAGCATCGTATCTCTATTGGTCTCCATCGAACCGGATATCGACCCCACCCTGCTGCCTTGGCCGACTGTCGATGGACTCATCTCCGTCCCTGTCGAAGAAGTCGCCGGTATTGGTGCGAGCGTGCAGTTGGCACGCTGACCACTGATGCACGACCCGTTCACCACCACATAACGGTCTTAAGACGAAGTTCAGGCTCATCAGCCGTTCCTACGGAACGGAGGCTCTCATCGTGGCGAATCGGCAGGATATAGTGAACTTCCTGAAGACCCGCCGTGCGCGGCGCAGTGCACTCATTTTTGCCTTCTGGGCGTTGCTGTTGATTCTAGCTTCCACAGTTGCCATGACCTACATCGTCCCTGGGCAGACCCACCAGTCTGCCTATGGTGATGACTGGAATGATCTGGGTGCATTCAGGGCCGATATCAACAACATGGGAATCGAGACCACGGCTCTGGTATCAAGCCCTCTTCTACTAAGTGAGATTGACCATCCCGAGGAAGCCATATTCATCGTCTCAGGGGTGGAGCGCGATACTATTTCGCTGCCTCGCTTCACCGGGGATGAGAACATCATCGAGTTTTCGGAAGGAGAGGGCTACACAACCTCAGAGATACTGGCCATAGAGGCCTTTGTCGAGAGTGGCGGCACAGTCTTGCTGATGGATGACTTCGGATATTCCAGCAATCTCGCCGACCAGTTCGGCCTGCAGTATTCTGGCCACAGACTGTACGATGAGGGCTCGTACGCTACCGAGTTGGGTGCAGACTACATCTGGGTCAACATTGGCTCTGCGTTCAACTTCACCACCAATTCAGGATCCCTCGCGACCATCCATCCCTGTCTGAAGGACCTCGATAACGACGGCGTCATCGACATCCTTGACCCGGAGCCTCTGGACCCGGCAATCTCCGCCTTCGTCTCCGAGACCGACGCCGGTTTGTGCGCGCACAGATACTCCTCCGAGGGATGGGACTTCTCAGAGAACTATCACCTGCTGACCAACACTCCATCCGCCTTTGAGAAGGCGACTTCGTACAACCCTGTAGAAAACCGCTACGCTATCGGCAAGTCAACTCTCGACTCTTACCTCGACACCAACGACGATGGTAATTTGACAGTCGGCTTTGAGTCGCTCGGCATCCAGGGTGATGAGCAGGGCCCGTTCGCTATCTACGTCAGATACTGTGAGGATAGGCTGTGCATAGACTCTGACTCCGGAAGGGTCCACTTCGTCGCCGATGGCTCGATTCTCATCAACTCCCTGTACGATCCTGATTCGATGGGATCCTTCGCTGCAGGAGGTGGCTCGACCCAGTCCATCTCCATCCCCGACACGGATAATCGCAAGTGGGCCCTCGACATCATTGCCGAGTCCCTGCTGGTCAACCCCAACTCCACCGAGGCCAGTTCAAACGCCATCGTCATCTTCGACGAGAGTCGGCACCAGCAGCCCACCTTGTTTGGAGACACCTACAACCTGCTCTATTACCTGCTAATCTACTTCACCAACGACTGGATGGCCATGCTGCTGCTGTTCCTGACGCTGTTCATAGTCCTCGAGGCAGTTCTTATTCGCAAGGAAGATCCTGAGGACTGGCGGCACGTCTTTCGCATCATCTACTATGGCTTCGGAGACGCCAGACGCTACGAGTACTACCAGCGCCCCGAGAAAATTCGACAGGTGCTACTCTCGCGTATCCGTAACCTCAACACGTTATCGCGAGAGGAATTTGACGCGCTCCCTGCAGTAGAGCTGCAGCGCATGATTGAAGATCCGATACTCGTGAACTTCATCTTCGAGGACAGACGGTACAAGGCTGATGAGTTGGTTGGCATAATTAAACGAATCAAGGAGTGGGGCAGAACCGATTCGGAGGCGGAGGCGTAGGTATGTGGACACGCAAGGCATCCCTGATGGTGACCAGTGGCATCAGCCTGATTCTAATCGGGATGATGATATCCAACTTCCAGTTGATGATTGTCGGTCTGACATTCATCTCGTTCCTCGCTATTAATGGGTGGGTCTCGGGGCACTCCGAGCTCGAAGTCACCCGGACCATCAATGGTACCCAGACCAATGCCATCAATGTCTACAAGGGCGATGACGTGGTGGTCGAACTAACAGTTACAAACAACTCCTATCGCAGGACTCAGCAGCTTGAGGTCTTCGACAACGTGCCGCATGAGATGAAAATGCGTACGGGTATCAACCAGATGCGCATGAACCTCGGGCCCGGCCAAACTACACGCGTCAAGTACCGTGTCCGTTGCCCACTGCGCGGGCACTACACAATCGGTCCGATATCAGTACGATACCGCAATGCGTTCAACCTCTATGTCAATGACTCTCAGATTGAGGACCGGACTGATGTGACCGTATTCCCTCAGGTCAGAGAGATTGAGGAGGCGCTACTACGCTCTGATGTGCCCAAGATGTACACTGGGGCGACCACTCTCAAGACTCCTGGGCAGGGCATGGAGTTCTACTCCCTACGTGAGTATCTGCCAGGCGACGCCTTCCGTTCAATCAATTGGAAGGCGTACGCCAAAACCGGTGAGCTGATGGTCAACGAAAAGACCAGGGACGCAGTCACAGACGTCTTCATCTTCCTAGATACAAGGGATGTCTCG
>CBFHQW010000021.1:0-17132 GCA_965658085.1 Candidatus Thalassarchaeum sp. | reverse complement strand
AAAGCGCCACTTAGTCGCCATGGAGCCGACGAAGAGGAAGACCACGAGGATTACCAGCCAGGTCCAGTGCCCTAACAGAGATACGGTGAGCCCGACCACCATGGCAGCGAGTAGGCCGCTCAAGTCGAGCATGTCACGAAGCTTGGATACTAGTAGCAGTGAGGCGACTAGAATGAGGGAAATCATCTGGTCGTCGGAAAAATAGGTCGCTGCGTCCACCATTCTGCTCGTTCATGCTGCCTTATGCGGCGGTCATGAAGGATTCCCTTGTGAGAAGTCCGTTCCTATCGGAACGGAGGTATCCAGTAAACCTGAGCCATACGTCATTGTACTACCGCGAAGATTCAAGGGTCCTAATCCACTCCCCCCTCTATGGAGGACGAGTTCGATAATGGCTCATTTCAGGGAGTCCCTACTGACTTATCTATCAAACAAAAGTCTGTCGGTGCCAGTGATAAAACCTGGGTCTCGTGGCTAATAATCATCACATTTCTCATAGTATGGTGGCTACTGACAATTGTTGGTACGTTGGCGCTTTGGTTTGCCTTTTATTGGGCAGGTCTGTCTGATGGTTTGGCATTTTCAATATCCTCACTATTGGTTGAAATCATTCTGATTCCTCTCGTACTCCTATTCATCTATGCCGATGGCAGTTTGGACCGGATTAAGGAGATGCTGAGATTTGGTTCAGTGAAGAGAGTTGTGACCCTATTATTGGCAATCCCAATCGTGGTCACAATCATCGATTTTATTCTGAATTTAATTTACGCTGTAGTATGGATTGAGATTCTTGGTGAGCCGTCTCCCAATACTGACTTGGGTACTGATTGGGGATCAAATTCCATTGACATCGCTTTCTTGTTTCTATCAGTTGCAATTGTAACTCCGATTGCAGAGGAGTTATTTTTCCGCGGATATCTACTTGACGCGATCAACAGGAAACACGGAGATTGGACGTCCATAATATGGAGTTCTATTTTGTTTGGTTTGGTTCACGTCGACCCTTTCATCATCGGTTCGGCCTTCATGGGCGGAATCATATATGGATGGATTAGAATGAGAACCGGCAGTCTGTTGCCATCTATTGCTTGTCACATGATGTGGAATATGCTTGCCCTAGTTGTGACTTATTTGTAGTGCCGCTCAGATCGCCCATCACTCGCGGCACCCGAAGCGCCCGGTGCGGTTCCTCATCACTGCGGCAGGTAGTCGAGGAGGGTGTGGCGTATGGAATGTCGCTCACATAATTGCGCCGCAAGCACCACAGTACAACTCGCTCTTCGTGTTGTCCCTCTGCATACTCCACTTGCCGCACGCCGGACACGGTGGCAAGCCCTTCTCGCTCGCCTTGACACGTGGACCCCTGCGGGGCTTCTTCTTGTCAGGCTTGAACCAGCCCTTCTTGGGTCGCTTCACCTTGGGCACTGCATCACCGTGCGATCCAGAGAGGGTACTGCTCATGAGGTTGCCCCGAGATGCGAACATGTTAGCCGACGCTATCATGAGTGGTGCGGCTATCGCGAGTCATGCACTGCACAGTGGTAGGGGCAGGCGTGTCTGGGCTCTCATGTGCAGTTAGACTGCTTGAAGAAGGGCATGATGTGGAAGTCGTCTCCGATAAATTCAGCCCCGACACAGTCTCAGATATTGCTGCGGCGATATGGTATCCATTCCTTACCGCCCCTGCTGACAGAGCAGATACGTGGAGTCTAGTGACCTATGCGGAGCTAGAAAGACTGGCCACGGAGAATCCTGAATCAGGAGTTCGAATGAGAGATGGGAGAGAGTATCTCAGGCAAGAGGTCGAGCCACCAGAATGGGGGAATAACATAGCTGCCTTCGATATTTTGGACCGAGAAGATATACCCGAAGGGTATGTCTTCGGGTGGCAGTTCAGAGCGCCGGTCATCGAGATGCACCTGTACATGCCATGGCTACGCTCTAGGGTCGAATCCCTTGGCGGCACATTCAGGCAATCCTTCGTAGAAGACCTCAGCAAGGTTCCCGGTGAAGTGGTGGTCAACTGCGTGGGATTGGGTGCTAGAGAGCTGTGCCAGGATAAAGAGGTAAGGCCGGCACGGGGGCAGGTCATTTTCCTCGATCAAGATCCGGGTATCGGGCACTTTGATCAGCAGCCAGAGACTCTGACTTACACGATCCCTCGTAGCGACGTCACCGTCCTCGGAGGGACTGCTCAAGTTGACGACTGGGGGATGGATATCAGGTCTGAGGACAACGCCCTCATTCTAGAAAAAGTGGAGGCACTGTGGCCAGAGTTGGATCGCTCCAAGATAATTGGTGGGGCGGTCGGCCTGCGACCATCTCGTAGCGAAGTCAGACTGGAGGTCGAGACCATAGATGGGAGGAAGGTGTTCCATAACTACGGTCACGGCGGTGCTGGAGTAACCCTCTCATGGGGATGCGCCGAAGAAGTAGTGGAACTGGTCTCTCAGTCGACGTGACCTGCCCATGCTGCCTCAGCATGCAGAGTCTTCGACTTCACTGGGATTATTTTTCGATACACCTCAGCCGGGCTGACGAGTTCGCCTTCGACTGTAAGCAGTCTCTGCATAGGAATACCAAAGTGCTCCTCGTTTCGCTGCAACATAGGTTCGACAACGACCCAGTCCTCATCTGTCATCTCGGTGAAGGCACCACCATTGAGTTGTGAGTCCGATAGTCGCTTATGTGGATCGCGGATGTAAATCGCCCCTCCGCTGGCCAGAGAGAACAGGTTTCCACCGGGATACGGAGTCTCCAGTGCTGACATCTCCCCTCGCTGGTCGAATCTCATCCCATTGATAATGACAAACCCACCTCCTTCAAGCGGGTCTCCTGCCATGAAAGACTCAGCCAGATAGTCTAGAGCTGTGCCGTTGATGACAACCTTGGGGCTACCCACGGCGTTAATCATCGGCCTTCCAGCAGCATTACCGAGGACGAACAGTCTGCCTCCCTTGGAACCGTAACCGTAGCACTGGCCGACGTCGCCGTGGACGACAAGTTCCCCTGACTTGTGAATCTGAGCGACTTGATCCTGTGCGTTGCCGTGCATTGTTATCCTCATTCCATCACTACCACTGCCAAGATAGTCACCAACAGCCCCCAGAACATCTATCTCGACGTCTGAGGTGCTTGGGCCGAAGCCATTACCGATGAAACGATGGCCTCTACAGTGCAACAGGACGAAGCGTTTCCATCCTGCCTTGTGAAGGGCAACTAGCTCGAGTGCTAGAGAGTCGGTGCCCTCTGGAGGGTATGGTCTCGCATCGACAACAATCCTCTGAGTATCTGAAACTGGAGTAGGGTGATGTCCGAGAGTAACCTGTCCGACGAAACTGTCGCAAGGCTGGTGCCTCGCCGCCGAAATCGTCCTGATAAGAGATGCCTCTACTGAGTCGAGCCATCGGCTTCGCCTCAACGAACCAGTGTCATACCTCCTGTCTAGAAGCTTGCTTAGGAGATTCCAAGCCCATTCGCGTCCTGCTGACAAAGCGTTTGACTCAATGGCTTCAAGGGTCGCAAGAGCCTCTGGCCATCCCATGTGAGGGAGTGCCTCTAGAACTGATAAGTAAGCGAGTTCCGAATCCATTTTGTCGACTTCCAGTGGTGACTCTTCAGCGGCATCTGCCGCTCCGTGCCCACCCGATGGATGGGTGTCCACCACATCTCCGAACTTGTTCGTCATGACTAATTCCTTGCCGCCATCTTCGGTCGGCCTGACATCGAATAGGAAAGCCCCGCCGTCAGTATAGGAACCGCCTCTAGCGTTCCAGTACTCATCAGCGCGACGCCAGAACCTCTTATCCTCTGAGGCGAGGCTATCGAGCACCGCGTCTATGACCTGTTTTTCCGAGCCACAGAATGCTATCCCGACCTCGCCACGCTGGTAGGCGAAGACCTGAGGCCTGAGCATGCTGGTATCGGTGATTCCAATCAGCCTGTGAGTAGTTCCTTCGGACTGTGCGATGATGAAGAACCATGGGCCGTCGGGACTTCCGTGAATATGCGTCCTCTGAATGGCAGAGTATACCTCTTGCTTGTCCTCCGGTAGCATCACGTAGTCGAGCTCACTTGTGGGCGCTAGGCTCTCTATGACGTGCTCCATACTGTATCCGTAGACTCGACGATGTAGGTCAAATGCCAGTGCTCCAACCTCGGTGTCTGTGAAGAACAGCGGCTCCATCCCTCTCTGTGCAAGGTAGTCCTTTACAGAGACGTAATTGGAGAAGTCACCGTTGTGCACCAGCGCGCAGTCTATGCCCTGTCCGAACGGGTGGGCCCCTCCAGGATGCGTCACCCTCCCTCGGGTAGGATAACGATGGTGTCCAATCCAGACGTGGGCGGTCACGTCATCGAGGCAGTAGAAGCGAATCACATCTTCGGCGTAACCTACTATTTTGAGGATCAGGAGATCCCTGCCGTGACTCAGCACGAAGGCATCTGTCCTTCCGTCTTTAGCATAGAACTCGACGTTTAGAGAATGGGTGGTGTGGAAAACAAATTCCTCGGAGGCGGCCTCCCTGTCGTTCGGGTCGATAGTGTCTTGCAGTTTGACGGAGATGAACTCGTCGAGAACGTCCTCACGTGGCCTGACAAAGTAGCACACGACGTCGGGCGGACGGGCGTCAAGCGCAGGGAGATCATTTTCCCATGTCTCTAGGGCTGGCATCTCGTGGATGTGGTCGACATGGAAATTAGAATGGATGAAGGCCTCTTCGACTGCATCGCGAACTCTGGAGTCTAGGTAGGCAACAGCATAGAGGTATGAGTCGGCCAGAATCGATGCAGTGACTCCGAACTGCTCAGGGTCCAGCCCCACCATGGCCACTCCGCCGCCCTTACCGTTTCCTCGGTTCCTCATCTGCTCAAGCGAGTCAAACAGATGGCGGCCCGCCACAGGAATCTCCGAAGCCAGTCCAACGACTCCGCATCCTCCCTCGGCGGCGTCCTCATCACGGCGCTCGAATTTCGGGTGACTCGCCGTCATCTCGCGGCGGGCCTGAATTATCTTAGAAGGATCAATCATTCACCTGCCTCCTTGCCGATGTACTTCAGCAGATCAGTCCTGCCCCTCAACTCGCGGACGTTACTCAGGCCTAACTTGCGAAGGATATCGCGCAGCCTCCACTGCATTGCCGTATACAAGTTGTCGAGTCTCTTGGCGCCCCAGTCCTGCTGCACCCACTCCTGCAACTCGATATCAGTGGTGGTGAGGCCCCAAGGGCAGCCGCGTCCAGACGGGCCACCTTCACAATTTGAGCACCGGGTGCACCCCATGCCAACCAGATCAGTGGTCCCCAATACGCAGCCGTCGGCACCGAGAGCGATTGCCTTGGCGATGTCGTCAGCCGTCCTGACTCCTCCGCTCGCGATGATGGTGACCTTGTCGCGGACCCCTTCCTTCTGTAGGAACTTGTGGACTTTTGGTATGGCCAATTCAATGGGCATGGCGATATTCTTCTTGGCAATCTCAGGTGCCGCCCCGGTACCGCCGTAACCACCGTCGAGGTGAATTATGTGTGCACCTGCGTAGTACGAGCCGACTGCGACCATGTCTACATCATGAGGAGTGCTGACCTTGACAGAGAGTATTGCCTTCGGATTGACTGTCTCTATCCAATCGAGATGCTTTGAGTGGTCCTCGACAGAATATGTGGAGTGGAAGGGAAATGGGCTGAACAGGCTGACAAATGGGACCGAGCCGCGTAACTTTGCAACCTCTTCTCCTGCCTTGGCTGCGAGCAGGTGTCCCCCGAGACCCGGTTTTGCGCCCTGCGCGTACTTGAATTCGATAATGGGGGCGGCTTGAATGGTCTCCTCCTCAACACCAAAGTATCCCGTTGCTACCTGAGTGATGACATTCTCCTTGACCTCATACAACTCAGGTGGGTATCCTCCCTCGCCCGTAGACATGAATGAATTCCATTGTCTGGCGTTCTTCGCCCTTGACATCATCACGTTGACTGAAACAGAACCATACGACATCCCTCCACCATACCAGGGTATGTCAATCTCAATCTTGTTCTTCTTGTCACCACGGCGGTTCAGCGGCAACTTGGTGTCAATGGCTTCTGAGTGTTCCAGCCAATCACTCTCTGGCAGAAACTGGAAATCGAGTCTGTCAAAACCACCGTCGCTCTTTCCTGTCTTGAAGTTCAGATTATCAGGAACCTCTCCGGTCTCAGCCATGTACCAGGTCGAGAGGATAAGTTCGTCAGTCCATCGAGCATCTCCGAGCGCCTTTGGCTTTTCGTATTCGCCGAACGCCCTCATGTTCATCCCGTCCTGCAGCAGGTGGGTGGTCTTGTGGATCAGAGTCTCGCTGGGCTTCACGATCTTACCTTGGTAAGCGTCGACTATATCCTGGAGCACGGCCATCAGCAATCACCTCCTACATAGCCTGCGATTCCCTCGAAGGCCTCGTCCTCTAGGTGCTTGACTATCATCGAGCGGCCAAACTCCCCTCTCAGTCTACGGACCTCGCGAATTCCCATCGCTCCGAGTATCTCCAACAGTTGGTCCCTCCATGAGCCACACAGGTTGGTGAGCCTCTGCTCCGCCCAATCCCGATCCAAATGCCTCGGCAGCGTCCCAGCGACCTGTTTCCGCTGCCTGAGCGAGCCATTGGAGCGGCCCTGTAGGGCGAACAGCACCGGCAAATCGAGTGTGACTGCGTCGAGTCCACTGATGATAGCCTTGGGGACATGGTCAGCTCCGACAATACCTCCGCCGCCAAATAGGGTGACGGTGTCCCGGCGACCCTGCTCAATGAGAAGCATGTGGGCCTCCTTGAACAGTTCAGTGACGAAGGTGTCGTCGGATCCGCGGCCGTGCAGATCCGCGAGCAGGTGAATCACCTTGACTCCGGACTCGACTGCCTGAGTCATCCGATTCTGCCAGCCCTCTTCGAAGTGTATTCGGATTCCAATCATCGCGTCGGTGGCCTCGGTGGCGATATCAAAACCAGCAGCGTCCCAGCCCCACGGTCGGTCAGGTGATGATCGCAGCTCAATCAGCCTCGCGTTTGGAAACTCTGAGACCCGAGATGCCTCAGTGTTGTCGAGTACCGGGACGATGTTGGGTGCGTCCAGCCCCAATCTTGCCACAGTGTGGGCATCTAAGCATGCCAGAGTGTCTATTCGCCTACTGGTTGAATCAACCACACTAGCCAACTGCGGTGTGCCGAGGTCGCCCGGCGGGAGGTCAAAAATAAACGGGACCTGAATTGTGAACATCTCAGGTATGCTCCCAGATAGTTTCCCATTGGAATCGAAAGACAGGTGCATCGGCTTGCTACCGATATCCACCGCTGTGCCAATCAGCTCGCGCCCGTGGATTCCGTCCCTACTAGGGCGCACAATCTCTGACATGTCTGTCAGCATGCCATCGAAACCGGGTCCACCGAAGCGTCCCCTGTACCCTTGCCCACGCACCGGGACCATTCCTTTCTTAGCCTCCTCATCAATGGCCGCGATATGGCCGGGAGTCGTGTAGGAATCCCCCAGCGTGAGCAGATCCGGGTTGGGTAGAACCTTCACGAATTCGGGGTGCTGGACTTCGCACCTGAGGCAGCCAACGCACAACTTTGGTCTCGGGACGAAGCCCCCCACAGGTCCCGAGAACACGCCGTAGGTGCAGGGTCTAGCGAGGATAACGTCGAACTGTCCGAAGTACTTCAGGGCCTCGGTGGCGATGAGCTTAGCCAGCCCGACCTTACCGACCTTTACGAGGAACCTGTGTGGCAGCGGGTCGGCATCATCGACCTCTTCGGTCTCGATGTGGTAGCGGTGATATCCATCGGCTATACTCCTCCCTATCCGGGCCGATTCGGCACCGAACTGGTCTATTGTCAGCGGGCCGTCGGTAGCTTGCAGACCAACATGCGTCGCTGATTCTAACATAATGCTCCCCCGGATACGTGCAGGTGTGCGAGGGAGTGCTATAATCATTCGGTCGTTTGTATATTCATTTGATGCAATCCTGTGCTTATATCCACAATAATACTTAATTATTGAACGTATGAACAAAATATTACAATATATTGATAAATTTTAATATCTATGATTTGTGGTCTCGTTCATCTTTGTCCAAGCGTTCATCTGCACCATCTGCCAGTCATCCTGAGGCACGTTGAAATGGCCTGAATCTTGCCATTGATTCATGAGTATGAGAGATGCATGGGGCATCCCCGAGTTCCGCCGTTTACTCATCGGTAACGGTGTCAATATGATGGGCAGCTCAATCTTCATCATCGGGATGAGTTGGACAGTTGCTCAGATTGGTGGACCCAAGGCATTCGGGCTCATCTGGACTGCCTACTTCCTCGGCCACCTGCCTCTCCTACTCTATGGCGGGATGGTGGTAGACAGGATGCCCCGCAGGACCGTCGCCCTGATGGCGGACCTGTCACAGGCAGTACTCGTAAGCCTAGGCATAATTGCGCTTCTGGCCGGCTTCGACGAAATCAAAACATTGCTCGTGGTGACCTTTCTCACAGGTGGAGCCACGGCATTCTCCATACCTGCAATAGGGGCCTTAGTGCCCGATCTCGTCGAGGAGGATCTGCTCCCTCAGGCCAACGCCTTGAGGGGAGTTGCAATGACTACTGCGTGGATGCTAGGGCCCCTAATAGGGGGCTTCACCGTGGGACTCTGGGGAATAGAGATCTGTCTTCTGATAGATGTCGTCACGTTCTTGTTTAGCGGAGTGATTTTGTGGACGATATCAGAAGTCCCGGTGGTTCGGGAGGAAGAAGTCGGGGACCTTCGGGAAGAAGTGGTCGAGGCATGGGCCTTCGTCAAGACTCAACCGTGGCTGTTCGCAGGGATACTGATGTTCATGATATGGCACATAGGAGACTCGGCCATCGAGATAGGGGTCCCATTCATCGTCGAGAACAAGGGACTTGGGGCTAATGAATACGGGCTGTTCGGCGCGGTGGGTGCATTGGGAGCCATGGGGGGATCCATTCTCGGTGGAATCCGACCTATACCGAAGGAGATTAGGGGCAAGGTGTTCTACATTTTCATCGGCGGAATAGCATGGTGCATGCTGATGTGGGCAATGCCGATTCCGTTCTGGGCGATACTTGTCTTCGTTCTACTTGAAGGCGTTCTGGGTGGAACCTTGGGTGTGATTTGGAGAACTACAATGTCCGACAGCGTCGACCAGCATCTCAGAGGCAGGGTGAACTCCCTAGATGCCATAGGCTCACTGATATTCATTCCATTTGCCCCTATTCTAGGGGGTGCGATGATTGAAGCAACCAACGTCTTGACGACCTACTCGATTGCCGTGGCGTTCATGGTACTGACAACAACTGCTGGGCTGATTGTCCCCTCATTCAGGCGGTTCGAAAGGATAGACACTGAGCACTTCCCAATCACTGCTGATCAAAATCCATCTCACTGATATCGACGTCGAACCACTTCTCATAGAGATTGTACTGTAACTTGATTGCGGCTACCAGCAGGACAGTATAGAGGGCCCAAGCAACTAGGGTCTTGCCCATACTAACTGGGATTTCCATCAGCACCAAGCCATCAAACAATATGCACGTCGAAATGTACACCACCCTACCGAGCGTAGTCAGAATCCCCTCGCTCTCCTGAGCCAGAACTCGCTTTACCCTCTCCTCTCTGCTCTTATCAGAGGCCTTCTTCAGCCTCCAGAAAGCGGCCTCGGCCTCCTCCTTATTGTCAAACATGGGAGGAGGGTTTTCAGCCATTTCCGATTCAACTTCATTCTCTTCCATTCTTGTCCCTCAGAGTACGATTGTAGACGGTTCATCGTCATCCTCAGGGCGAATCTGGGCATCGTCTAGGACCGGGAGTTTCATCCCAGGACCTAGTGGGAAGTGGCAGGCCACTCCATGGCCATCGGAATCGATAATCTCTAGAGACGGTTCCTCGACATCGCAGAGGTCTTTCTCGGCTATGGGGCAACGAGTGTGGAACCTGCATCCCGAGGGTGGGTTCGCGGGACTGGGTACATCACCGCTCAGGACTATTCTCTCCCTAGATGCTTTCTCGAGAGAGGGCTCTGGGATTGCCGACATCAGAGCATGTGTGTAGGGATGGGCTGGCTGGCTGAATAGGTCTTGTGTATTGGCAATCTCTACTATCTTCCCCAAGTACATCACAGCGACTCTGTCGCAAATGTGGTTGACGACGTTGAGTGCGTGAGTGATGAAGACAAAAGTGAGACCGTGCTTCTCCTGGATTTGCTCAAGCAGGTTCAGAACTTGTGCCTGTACAGATACATCCAGAGCGCTGGTTGGCTCGTCGAGTAGGATGAACTCAGGATCCAAAGAAAGTGATCTGGCTAAGGCTATCCTCTGCTTCTGACCACCTGAGAACTCGTGAGGGAATCGATTCATGTGCTCGCGCTTGAGGCCAACCGAGTCAAGTAATTCCGCTACCTTCTGAGTCAACTCAGCACCCTCGGACAACCCATTCACCTGGAGTGGCTCACCCACTATCGAGCGCACTGACATTCTCGGGTTCATCGAACCTCCGGGGTCCTGGAATACAATCTGAAGTCGCCTTCTGAGTTCCCTGTTTGACATATTTCGGATATTCTCGCCGTCGTAGTGAACAGAGCCATCTGTAATCGGTATGAGGCCGAGCAAGACACGTCCCAGTGTGGTCTTACCACAACCTGACTCGCCGACAATTCCGAGAGTCTCTCCGCGCATTACCTGCAGGTCGACCCCGTCAACTGCACGGACGTAGCTCTTCACAGGAGTCAACATTCCGCTCTTGATTGGGAACCACTTCTTCATCCCATCAATCTCTATGAGGACCTCTTCGTTATTGCTGTCATCAGGCATTTCAGTCAACTCCTTCCAATCCATACTCTGCAGCGAAGACATCGAACGCAGCCTGCACTTCTGCGATATTCTCGCCAATTGAATCGGTGTGGTGGCAGGCTGCAAAGTGACCAGGTTCGACCTCGATCATCGGCGGAGGAGTAGTGATGCATGTCTCGTTCGCGAACGGGCATCGGGGGTGAAACCTGCAACCGTCGAAGTGCAAGTTGGGGTCCGGAACTTGACCCGGGATGATTGGTAGCACGTCCCTGCGGTCAACACCTTCGTCAATTGTGGGAATACTGTGAAGCAGACCTATCGAGTAGGGCATCCGGGGCCTAGACAGAACGTCCCCTATGCTGCCTGTCTCGACAACTGACCCGGCGTACATCACGGTGACTGCATCGCACATCTCAGCGATAACTCCCAAGTCATGCGTGATAAGCAGGATTGCCGTGCCCTTCTCGTCGCGGAGGTCTCGCATCAACTTGAGAATCTGGGCTTGGATAGTGACATCAAGGGCAGTTGTCGGCTCGTCGGCAATGAGTAGTTTCGGCTCGCAAGCCATCATCATAGCAATCATCACCCGCTGGCGCATTCCCCCTGAAAGCTCGTGTGGATACATCTTCACGACCGCGCTAGGATTAGGAATTCTGACATCCTCAAGGATACCGATTACCTGTCTTCTGTGTGCAGGATCGAGTCCCAGATAGTTCACGATAATGATTCCCGGGAGTGATAGAAGAGTGGTGATTATGACCATAGCGAGGAGAGCTGAGAGTGGCATCCAGAGTAACAAGAAAAGGATCAGTAAGGTGGTGAATACAAGGGGCGTTTGTAGGAGTAATGAGTCTATCTTTGAGACACGGCGAATTTGTGACCCATCTTCGAGGCTGGGAACAATCTCCGTGGCGAGAGGGTCGTCGCGACTCCCGGGGGCAGGAATGCCACCGTGAAGAAATCTAGGCCTGAAGAAAGATCCATGCTCGTTGAGAAACGTGGATCCAGTTAGGATAATAATAACAATTATTCCTATAATGAAGAAACAAACTAGAGGGCCAAATGCGGCCATTATGACTTGGGATGAAAAGTATGCTCCTTCAACGATCATGAAGATGAGTTGGAAGAGGAATACAAATGGAGAAGCAATAGCAGCCGCAGTGGGATCTGCGAAACCGCGCAGATGGGCAAAGAGGACAAAAGCGAGAGTCGAGAATGTGGCTATGGAAGATTGTGGCTTTGAAGAAAATGCGTCAACCACTAAAGTGGCGGGTCTGACAAGTGCCTGGCCGACTCTGATGTAACGTGGAGTCTCGGGCACAACGAGCCTATCGTGCTCGCGCATCACCTCGGAAATCTGCTTCTCCACTGTGTAAAGTGGGTTGAGGGCCGTCATGGGCTCTTGGAAGATCATGCTAATCTCGTTACCGCGCACCCATCTCATGAATTTCTGATGACGGCGGTATTTACCCTTGGCAACAAACCCGCCGACCCATGAGGCTATTGTTATGGAGATGAATATGAGAAGGAAATCCCTGAACAGAAGGGAGATTGGAGTCAGAAGCATTCCGAAAAACGATATTATCGAAGCAAATACTCCAATCACAGTAACCCATCCTGAGATGTCTTGGAGTCTCTTGTCAGCCTCTGAATCCCTGAACAGTAGTTCCTCGCCTTCGTACTTCACGCTGCCCTCGTCGACATCGCATGTAGCTAGACCGATCGTAACCAGAGAAGTGACAGACTTCCCGCACCCAGACTCGCCGACAAGTCCCATTATCTGCCCCTGCCCTACATTCAGGTCCACCGAATGCAGCGCCTCAATTGGTCCATCGAGTGTGTCGAAGTGAACTCGTAGACCTTCAATCTCAAGCAAGTTATCCGACATCCCCTCACCTCCTGTTCTTGGGATCAACCACGTCCCTAATGCCATCGCCAAGAAGATTGAACCCAAGAACGGTGACTGCGATTGCGAGTCCGGGGAAAAGCATCAGGTATGCGTCGTCGGGGAACCACTGTCTACTCTCCGAGACTAGTATACCCCATTCCGCTGAGCCCGGCTTGGCCCCTAGGCCGATGAACGACAGTCCAGATGCTGACAGTATTGTCCCTCCGATGTCGAGAGTAAAGGCAACTAGGAGAGGCGCCCATGCATTTGGAAGGATGTGCCTGAACATTATCCTCCCAGATGGAGCTCCAACACTCCTAGCTGCCTCAACGAATGCCATCTCCTTGACATACAGAACCTGCCCCCTAATCAGTCTAGCATAGCCTGGCCATCCGGTGACAATCAAGGCGGCCTGAATCTTCCAAAGTCTATCGAAGTCGTTGATTATGACAATCTCCCCTCCATCACCCCCTGAAAATTCATAGAGGACTACTGCAGCAACAAATATCGCAACAGTCCTGAGTGAGAGATACCTCCAAGGGTTGGTCCAATCAACCGTTTTCCCTAGACGCTCCCCTGCGCCTTCGAAGCTCGCTTTCTCGATGAATTTCCTGTCTGCTAAGACTAACACCCCTAGGATGAAGATTACTCCCATACTGACGGCAAGATTCCAGCTCCTACTGTCTGAGAAATCAATTAAATCAGGCCACAATAAAAAGCAGAAAAGGACTAGGGGGATAAGATAGAGTACTTTCCTATACTTCATCAATGGGCCCATTCTTTGGTCGAAGATTTGGTCCCCCACGATAGTGGATGTTAGGTATTCCCTGAATATCGTGGCTAGGAACAATAATGGAAACAGGAGACCCAACCATATCGGAATAGTGAGACTGGTCATTTCTGGAATTGCCGAGACGACGGCCATTGCTAAAATCAATCCAGGTATGGCGAAGAAGACATCGCATATCCTCATGATAACCTCGTCGATTCTGCCGCCGAAGTAACCACTCACGCTGCCGACGATGGTCCCGATGATTACTGTCAACGAGGCCACTGTTATCCCTATCTGGAGAGAGACTCGTGAACCATACAGGACCTTACTGAACATGTCCTGACCCTGATGGTTGGTTCCGAATATGCAACGTTGGTAATCTTCCGGCGGGAATTCAAAACCCCACAAATTGATCCACGAGACATGCATTGCCTCGTTATCGAACTCATAGGTGAGCCAGACCTTACCACCCGGCAGTGACGTGTTCCCATAGAGTTCTGGAGATAGGATGAGAATTGAGGAATTGTTCGGATCTATGCTGATTAATGAGATGTTGAGGTCGTATCCATTGTTATCTTCTAGGTTGATGAGTCGTACCACTGTGAGAATATCCTTGTGGTAACCATTCGCAATTGTTTCGTGGACATGGTTGTCTGACTCGGCTACCACGGTTTCAGAGAATAGAGGGGAGTTCGGATTCGTGGTGATGCTCTGTTCGTGCCAGTCGCATTCCTCAGAGAAGGGTTTTTCTCTTTGAGGCTCATAGTCAATGGACCATTGCCACTCATCGTCTTGCAGATTCCGATAAGGATGCTCAACTGCTATGTCATCAGCGAAAAACGAGATTGTGCCGACGGCCATGACCATCAAGAGTCCCATCACTGCTAACAGAGACCGACGGTATATCTTCCAACTTCGTGAAAGGTCACTCCGAGATTGGGACAGAGCCTCGGATATCCTCCTCAGGCTCTCCTTGCGATCCCCTTCTCCTTCGTCCCAGCCCCTCATTCAAGTCTCACCCTTGGATCTACGATTGCATACATTATGTCCACAACAAGATTGGACAGCAGGAAGATGACAGCAGTAATGAGCGTCACACCCATGATTACTGGCAAGTCGAGGTACTGAATCGACTTGACAGCCACTCGGCCCATGCCGTTCAAGGCGAAAATGGTCTCAGTCAGTACGGCACCCGACAATGCACCACCTATCGAGAATCCCAGAATGGTTACTATCGGGATTAGAGCGTTTCTGCAGGCATGCACGATGACGACCCTAGATTCGGATATCCCTTTGGCGCGGGCAGTCCTCACATAGTCCTCGTGCAGGACCTCGAGGAGGCTGGCGCGCATGTATCTCAGGAGGGAGCCAGAGGAGGCGACGCCCAGGCAGGCACAAGGTAGTGCCAGATGCAACACAGTGTCCTTGAACAGTAACCAGCTGGAGCCATACTCGACCGGTAGTGTGGCCAACTTCTGGTCAGTAACGAACCAACTGTCGATCAGATGGAAGCCAGTCCCTCCTGCTGGATAAAAAGGAAGGAATCCATCTTCAGGATAGGTTAGACTGGGGTCATGTCTCCCGAAGATAGGGAAGCATCCTCCCTCAGTACCGAACAGGGGGTCGCAGACTCCTCCAACTCCTGAATCAGGAGGTCCAATAGCGAACAATAATTGGAGAACCATTGCGAACCAGAATATCGGTAGGCTAACGAACGCTATGGCAAAGAATCGCGATATGTGATCGAACATCCGATCCTGCCGGACAGCACTGAGTATGCCGAGAGTGATTCCTAAAGGATAGGCTATGAATAGAGCAAAGAAAGTCATCTCTAAGGTAATCGGAGCTGCATCTCTGAGCACATCCACAACAGGGCGATGATATGTGCTTGATTCTCCCCAGTCGCCTACTGCGAGATCCTCGAAGTAAATTCTGAACTGCGTTGTGACAGGTCGGTCCAGCCCCATTTGCTCTATGTTCTGCTGGTAGGCAGTTATTGGTACGCCGTCTTCGGTCCACGCGACTGTGAGGCCGCACCTGTCGCCACACCGTGCAGCGGCAGCATCGGCAGGTATGAGGTGAGAGATAGTAAATGTCAGAATTGCGACCCCTATCAGCACAGGAATCAGCAGGAGTAGTCGTCTTACGACAAACTCGTGCAACTTCACAGTCAGCCCTCCTTACGGTGCCAATCGAGACGGCTCTATCACAGTTACCTTCTACCTGCCGTAGGCAGGCAGACGATTGAGTAGAGTTGCTTACCTTACGTCCGGCGCAGGCAAGATAGAGGGTTGATTGATTGACGGCGCGACGGCAGCCACCCGAGAGTGGCTGCCGTCGGCCTTACGTCTTCACGGCGTTATTCAGCAAGAGCCGACTAGCTCGCCGTTGACTTCTGGCAGCTTGTCGTAGTCGAACCAGTGGGCGGACCCAATGGCGACCCAATCAGGGCTGCAAATGTCGTCGTGCTTGACACCGACACCATTGTACTGTCCAATGATGATCATGTTAGGATCTAGGATCCAGGCATTGAAGGCATCAATGTACGCCTGCTCGCGCGTAGCGTCGTCCTGCGAGGTCCTGCCAATGAGCAGGGCAGCGTTGACGTCCGCGTTCTCGTACCCTGTACCATAGGCGTCGCCGCCGATGGAGTGACCGCCGGCGAACGGCGACCAGTAGTTGTCGGGGTCGAGATAGTCAGGAGCCCATCCACTGAACCTGATGTCCCAGGTCCTGGTGTAGTACATGGTCAGATACTCAGCCCAAGGCTTGGCATCTCCAGCAGTCGCGACTCCGATTGTACCCAGAGCCTCGGCCAGTTGGCCAGCCATGGCGATTCGGTAGTCGTTACCCTCGTTGGCCATGATGCCTAGGATGTTTGGCAGGCGGCACTCGGTGCCGTCTCTGTCAGCCTCTGCAACCACGGTCGGAGCTTCACTGCGGGTCAATGAAGAGCAATCGTACTGACGAATGAAGCCAGCGTCCTCCAGAATCGCCTCAGCGTTTGCTAGATCGTAGGTGAAGGTCTCGAACTGAGTACCCGCATACAGGAAGCCAGTAGGGATTGGTCCGTACTGCGGTGCCAGCGAGTTGTCATACGTGTCCCTTCGGTGGGTCTCGTAGTCGAACGCGTAGGAGACAGCCTCTCGCAGAGCTGCAGTCGCCATGACGTTGCAGTCATTGGTACCGTCGCCGTCACAGTCATGGTTGAGAATGAGGGACGAGTTAGCGCCGGTGTTAGCCACATCTTCCCCTGGGTCAAGAGCCTTAGGATGCAGGTTGAAGGCCGACAGGGTCGTAGTGAAAGTCTCCCTGTAGGTGCAGATGTATCCGTCCTTGGACTGTACGTTTGGCTTGTCTTCTAGGTTGTCGCAGAAGTTCACCAGATGCTCGATGTTGATGCCGCCGAAGTCGACCTCACCGTCGGTGAAGGCGAGCAGCCTCGTCGAGGCCTCGGTCACGATGGAAACTGTGTGGCGGTTGATGTTGTAATCGCCAGCCTCCCAGTACATCCAGTTCGGCACGAGGACAAGTCGGTCCTCACGAACCCATGACTGTACCAGGTATGCGTTGGTTCCAGCTCCGAAGGGAGCCTCGTCCATCCACGCGTGGCAGTAGTCATCGTCTTCGCCTCCAGCATCGACGCGGTTTTCCTCACA
>CBFHQW010000020.1:0-17483 GCA_965658085.1 Candidatus Thalassarchaeum sp. | reverse complement strand
CAGCTGCGCACGCACACACTTCGAAGCCCTCGGGAACTTGGTCTAGGAGCATTGCCACGTGCTCGATGCTTACCTTGTGCTCGGCGTGGTTGATCAGAGTCCCAGTGGCCCCCCTCTCGATAGCGGTTTCCGGATGCAGCCAGCCGGTGTTGGAACCGAATCCGACTGGGTCGAGGTGCTGACACCAGACCTCTAGGTCGGGGGCTGCTGCGACAACTGCAGCCAAATCCAGAGCGGACACGGCGGCAATCATCCTAGCGTTGGTCTCGATTCCGGACATGGCGAGCGCGAGTTCCTCGGCAGACGCGCCATGGGCGGTCTGATAGGTCTTGAAATTGACAACGACCAAGCAGTCGCTCACAAAACGGCGAGCGGCGAGTTCCCTTTGACCGTGCCGGGGGTTGACTCACACGAAGACGCTCTTACTGTGGAAGTTCACCGATGGTGGAGAATACCCTGCTCTCTTAACGAGGTCGACCCGTTCCTTACCTGATTGACTGTGCCCATAGACCACCTCTCCGGGACTGACCTTCAGGTTCCAGTATCTCTGGAAAACTGCGACCCTCTCCTTGTCCCTAGACATTAGCTTGGGTACAGCGTGAAACATGACTAACTCATTCTTCGTGCCCCTGAAGTACTTGGCCAGTACTTCGGGAAGCAGGTTGCTCAGCCAGTTATCGGTGATGTACTTAACATCTCTAGATATGATGTAACGTGGGTTGTCGAGCGGCCCCAAAACCTCTTGCATCGCCTTGGCAAAGACCTCTGAGTCCTCCTCCGAGGAGCCTTCTAAATAGGTCCTGACCCATCCTCCCGAACGGCTCCCACCGGCTACTTTTGATGCAACAGGGCTAATCTCCTTGACCTCCATCAACGATGAGGCGACGGCGTCTGCAATCGCCATAATCAATGACTCATCAGTCCACTGGGCCGAACCTATCCTAGCAGGAGGGAATCCTACTCCGAATCCCCCTCCCGCCTTCACCTCTAATGCTTCCTTCGGGACCGCATTGAAGGGCACCCCAACATTCCACAGATCTCTGGAACGAGGCCTATTCCTCGCCCTCCTAATCATATCCTCGTTGAAGGCCGCTAGATTCTCCGATATCCCCTCTGGGCGAACTTCGGTGAAGGCCGCGTGGACATGCCCCACGCCCTTCTCTATGGCCCCATCATCGCAGACACCATACAGCTGCCTGTGCTTCTGCTTGAATCGGTCGTAGTCATCGAACCCCTTACTGAACTCCTCTGCCAAACAGACGATGTCCCAGTTGTTTGCGACCTTCTCCGGCCATTCTTTATCCAGCCTGAAGGATCGCCCCCTCAGTTGGTTGATGCTCATGCTTGTTGTCACCGTGGTCAGGTCAATCAGGACGTTGATTCGGCTGGCATCCCAACCCTCTCCAAGCAGACCCCTAGTCCCGATGATGCACTTGGTGATTCCTTCTTGGAAGAGTTCGGTAATCATCATCGTGTAATATCGCGGCTGCCAATGCACACCACTCCCACGGATTTCCATGAAGCCATCACGTTCGATGTAATCGAATTTGGTGTCAAGGTTGCGCTCCTCTACCCATTGCTCAAATCTGGGAAATATCCTCTCCAAGAGGTCGTCATCCACAAGCACAGTGGAACCGGTCATCAGAATGGGATCCAGAATGTCGGTCGAATCGGACTCAAGAATGGCACGATAGGCCGCTACGGCCCCTCCTGCTCCCTTGTCTAGTACACCTTCGACGATGGTGGTTGCCGATGTCTTCTCGAAATCAGTCACTACAACTGCCCTGATGTCAGAACCCAGTGCCTGTATCTCGGCATTGAGGACATCCCTGAGGGCATCGTACTTCGCATTGGCGTATGCCATCACTCTGCCAACTGGAGAGGCGCATGCTCTAGCCCCGGACTCAGTGATTTGTACCCCCAGCATCCTGAGTTTTTGCTTGGCGTCATCGGCGAGAGCGTGGTCCTTCTTGCTCTTCGAGCGCATCAAGCCGTTCCTGATGTACCTGTCAAGCAGAGGAATCAGGTCGTGCTGGTTCCATTGCTCAATGTCTACCTCGATTGAGCTCGGGACCCCAGGAGGTAGGCTGAGTCCCTTGTGAGATAGATAGAGCGGAGCCAGTCGAGATAGAGTAGGGTCCCTTCTACTGAAGGAGCCCCAATCCTTGGCAGATCCGCTTGGGAGGAGGAGTTCGTCCAAGGTCTGAGCTAACCAGATTTCCAGAGGAGGAGTTCTTCCTTTCTCTTCTTTATCGGAGCCCAAACTAATCTGGCTGACTAGTTTGTTGAATTCGTCATCTACATTGGCGATGTATCTCAATTCGTCCTGAGTCGGGCGGACGAAGTAGGCGAGATCCTGATAGGGGGCCAGATTACCATCACGGACCAAAGCAGGAACCGGTACCTCATAGTCGACTTCACCGAAGAACTCTGAGTACATATCTGCGGACGATGCACTGGCAGAATCAACATCCGGAGGAGTCGCTGTGAGCCCGAGTATCACGGGGTCTCCAAATAATTCCCTCATCTCAACTAGGACCCTGCCCCAGTGCTCCATCAGATGATGGCACTCGTCTAGGATAATCAGACCGATACCCACCTCTGATAATCTTCTGAGATTCTCCTTCGATGACTCGTGGAGTATCCACAGTGCATTGCCGTGCTGAGCTAAATCATCTCGAACCTTCTTGCGGTAGAATCCCAATCTCTCCGAGTAGTACTCCGGGTTCTTGTCCCGAAGATCGTCGATCCAGGCTATTGCAGACTCTGCATCCTCAGCTTGACTGATTCCAGTGTTGTCCGGCTCCATCAGCTTGGCCTTCCAAACATCGATTGCCGCCTCGTCCAAATTATCGCCTCCCTTGGATGGCATTGTCACCGATTGGTAGGTCAGTGAGGTCAGGATTCCGGGGTCCTTCGGATTGGTCCCAATATCGGCTTCCCTGCCATCCAGCTCGAAGAGTTCCTTCGCACGCGCAATCCATTGTGCTTGGATAGCAGAGTTTGGACTGAGGACCAGAGTGGGCTTCCTAATCAAGTCGGACCAGACGTACAGGCCGAGGACGGTCTTACCAGAGCCAGGCGGCGCCACAATCAGGAGTTTCTTCTCTCCGGTCGAGAGTTGGTTTTCGATTATCTGCGATGAGGCTACTTGTGAAGGACGCAATTTGCCCGAAAAACCGATGTTGCCGAAGTTGGGCATCCTACTGGCCTCAATCAGTCCGGTATTTGCGGTTTTTCCCGGCCTAAACAGACGCATCGTGGCCTATCACAAGACCAGAATAATTCGAGTCAGGACCTACATTGGCACCCTGTCCCACTAGGCAACCATCGAGTCGGGCCCCTACCTCTATGTTCGCCCCCGACAAGACGACGCAGTCGGACAGCGAAGCACCCTCCGCGATGTTGCATCCCGGACCGATGGAGGAGGAGTGTACCGTGCCGAAGCAGTTGGAGTCTTTGCCGAACCATGAATCGCCCTCAACACGGCCGCTGTCATAGCGGCCGTTTGCTATGCATACCTGTGCGGCCTCGATGAACGAGTCTGGAGTGCCGGCATCGACGAAGTAGCCAGTGAACGCAAGGCCGGCCATCCCTCCCGTCTCGGCGAGGCTGGGGAAGACCTCGCGCTCCATACTGTGCTTGTCGCTGGAAAGATTACTCAACACATCGCGCTCGATTAGGTAGCACCCTGCGTTGATTAGATTCGAGAACTCTGTGCCTGGCTCCGGTTTCTCTTGGAACCTACCAATCATGCCCAACTCGTCGAGATCGCAGACTCCGAAGCGACTCGGATCCTCGACCTCCCAAAGGGACAGTGTGGCCTTGGCACCTGTTACCGTATGATGAGCAGCCAGAGCGGCCACATCAACGCTTGAGATTAGGTCTCCATTGAGCACGAGAACTGGTCCCTCTCCGCTGAGGTGCTGCCGCGCCAACGCCACCGCACCTCCCGTTCCCAAGGCCTCTTGCTCGATTGATATTACGATCTCATAGGGCATGCTCGAGCCTTCAAAGAAAGATTCCATCTCGTCGATTCCATATCCAGCAGCGACCACTACTCTGTCGACCATCTCTGGAGGAACTGCCTCAACCACCCGCTCCAGCAGGGTCTTGTCGAGTAGCGGTAGCAGCGGCTTGGCCCGTCCCTCTGTCCACGGTCGCAGCCTTGTGCCGAAGCCACCGGCCAGAACTATGACGTCCATACCCTGTCGGGCGTGCGGCCGCGTTTGAGCGCTTCGCGTCCGCGCCACGCACGGCGCGCATGCGCATCGTTGAAAGACAGGGTTGGGGTGGCCGGGCCGTGAACATCCACGAGTTTCAGGGCAAAGCCCTGTTCAGAGAGTCGGGTATCGCCGTTCAGGACGGTGTCCACTGCACCAACGTTGAGCAGGCCCTCACAGCCTACGATTCGCTGGGCTCTGAGGTGGTCGCAGTCAAGAGTCAAATTCACGCAGGAGGCAGGGGCAAAGGCAGCCTGTACGCTTCGGACACTGGCGAGCTAGTGATGGAGGGCGGCGTGAAGATTGCGTTTTCGCGCAAAGAGGTCGAGAACTACGCCTCAAACATTCTCGGGCATAGGTTAGTCACCAAGCAGACTGGTCCCGCTGGTAAGATGGTCAACAATCTGTACATCGAGGCTGGCTGTGCCATCGCTCACGAGTACTACCTCGCCCTACTGGTCGATCGAGAGGCAGACTCTGTCTTGATTATGGCATCGACCGAGGGCGGCGTGGATATCGAGGAAGTGGCAGAGAACACTCCCGAGGCTATCCACAAGGAATGGGTGGACCCTAGGGAGGGCTTGCAGAACGAACAGAAAAATTCTCTCGCTGACTCACTGGGACTTACAGGAACGGCCCACGACTCCTTCGTCGAGATGATTGGGCAACTAGAGAGGATGTTTGTCGAGCGGGACTGCTCCATGATTGAGATTAACCCGCTCGTCAGGACCGAGGGCGGCATCATGGTCGCACTGGACTCAAAGGTCAGTTTCGACGATAATGCATCTTTCAGACACCCTTGGAGGGCCGAATTGCGTGACCTATCTGAGGAAGAGGAGACTGAGGTCAGAGCGAATCAATCCGGTCTTTCCTATGTCAAACTCGACGGTAATATCGGCTGCTTGGTCAACGGCGCTGGCCTCGCTATGGCCTCGATGGATGTCATCAAACTGTACGGCGGCGAGCCGGCGAACTTCCTCGATATTGGCGGTGGAGCCAACAAGGAGTCCATCACAACCGCCTTTGGCATCATTCTCGAAGATCCTAATGTCGAAGGAATCCTCGTCAACATCTTCGGCGGTATCATCCGCTGCGATATGGTCGCTCGCAGCATCATAGACGCCTCTAGAGAAGTTGGTCTTGAGGTTCCGCTTGTGGTCAGATTCTCCGGAACCAATCACAAGGAAGGCAAGGAAGTTCTCGAGTCAAGCGACTTGGACGTAATCACGACCAGTACCCTCGCTGATGGTGCTGAGGCAATAGTCAGTGCAATCGGAGGTGGGAACCCATGAGCATCTGGGTCCACGAAGATAGTAAGGTCCTCGTGCAGGGCATCACCGGCAGCCAGGGAACCTTTCACGCCACTCGGATGATTGAGTACGGCACCGATATCGTCGGCGGAGTCACCCCCGGAAAGGGTGGCCAGACAGTGGACTTGCCCGGTCGTTCAGTACCTGTCTACGATAGCATGGCTGAGGCAGTCTCGGACACTGGTGCAGACGTCAGCGTGATTTACGTGCCAGCTAGGTTCGCCGCCTCAGCCATCATCGAAGCTGCCGAAGCCTTCCATGAACTCAACGATGGCGGCATGATTGTGTGTATCACAGAGGGCATTCCAACCCTAGACATGGTGCGCTCGATTGGTCACATCGCCGACAAACCCGGAGTCCGGCTGATTGGCCCAAACTGCCCAGGAATAATCACACCTGGAGATCAAGGCGGTTGCAAGGTTGGAATCATGCCAGGGTATATCCACGCCAAGGGCAGGATCGGAATCATCTCCAAGTCGGGAACGTTGACCTACGAAGCAGTGGCTCAGACAATGAGCATAGGCGAGGGGCAGACCACTTGCATCGGTATCGGTGGAGATCCGGTCAGTGGGACTGGTTTCATTGACTGCCTAGCCGCCTTCGAAGAGGATTCGGATACCGAGGCAGTGGTTCTGATTGGTGAGATTGGCGGCACCGCCGAGGAAGATGCGGCTGCATGGGCTGCGGATAACTTCAGCAAGCCCATCGTAGGCTTCGTCGCCGGTGCCACTGCACCTCCGGGCAAGAGAATGGGACACGCGGGGGCCATCATCTCAGGTGGCAAGGGAACCGCTGAGGAGAAGTTCGCAGCATTCGAAGTCGCCGGCATCCACGTCGCCAGAGACCCTTCAGCGATTGGAGAGGTTTTGCGAGGGGTGCTTATCGAAGCAGGGCTGCGAGAGTCTTAGATGAGGGATTGACTGAGTCGGACCGAGGGATTGCTATGGCAGACCTACTGGACACGGAGTTGGATGCAATACTAGAGGGCACCTCGCGCTCATTCTATCTCAGTCTCAAAGAGTTGCCTTCAGGCGTACGTTCGCAAGTTGGTCTACTCTACCTTCTGGCCCGAACCTCCGACACCATAGCAGACTCAGAGCAAGGATCTGTTGAGAGTAGGCTTGTAGTACTGGAACATTACAATGAATACGCGCAGGGCCGCTCGGACTCGCTGCCAGACCTCTCTGAACTCGCTCGCCTACAGAGAATCGATTCCGAGAGGAAATTGCTGGAGAGCATGCCAGCCACAGTGGCGTGTATCGACCAGTTCTCTGACTCCGACCAACTCCATATCCGTCACTGCCTCGACGTTATCGTAGGAGGGCAGATCCTCGATCTGCAGCGTTTCTTCGGTGCAACGGAAGAAAAAGTGGTAGCCCTGTCAGAGGATAATGAACTGGACGACTATGCATACAGGGTCGCGGGTAGCGTTGGAGAGTTCTGGACTAGGATGACCCTAGACCATCTGTTCGACGCCGATTCCGGGGTCGAAGCGGATCTTTTCGAGAAGGGAGTTCGCTTCGGCAAGGCACTGCAGATGATCAACATCCTACGCGACATCCCCGTAGACTTACGAATGGGCAGATGCTACATCCCAAGCAGTTCACTGTCGGCTCACGGCTTGGATCCCTACGATCTTCTAGACAAGGGCAACATGGAGCGTTTCAGACCGTTATTCGACTCTTACATCGACGTAGCTGAGTCCCATCTCGATGCGGCCGTGAGCTACATCGAAATGCTACCGCACAGCCAGTTTCGGCTTCGTGGATCCTGCATGCTGCCCGTGCTTATCGGACAGCGTACCCTGAAGCTTCTGAGAGGGAGTAACGTGCTTGATGAGAGTAGTAGAATCAAGATTACTAGATCGGATATCAATGCGCTTCTGAAGAAGGTTGCTTTCGCAATTCCCTTCGCCAGGAGTAGCAAGAGACTACTGAACGAATATCGTGATTCCTAAGAATTTGAGAAAACGCTTCACTGCGGTCCTGAGGACCGCATGACGCGCGGCCCGCGCGCACGAGGGAGAGGTTCAAAGGCAGGCTGCGGTCGCTCGACTCGGGAATAGCATGACTCAGCGTCAGGATTCAGAATCGGCCATATCCGCCGAATACGGCGCTGGGCAGAGCATATCCCTGTACGAGGCTGACGAGCCAGCAAGGGGTATCGAGAGGGTACGCTCGGCTGTCAGCCTGACCAAGGAGGCAGCCCGTGCAATCAGCATCACCGCCCTCGAGGCAGTGAGAGAGGGGGCCATCTTCATGGGAGTCATCGGAACTCGTGGCGAGTTAGTAAATCCGTTCAAACACATCGACGCGGCAATATGGACCGAACCGGATGTTCCTGAAGAGATGACAGAGACTGCTTACGACTACTGCGAGGAACTCACTAGGAGAGAGGCGGGCAACTTCTACCACTCGTTCAAGTACCTGCCAAATCTTGAGCGTCGGTCCATAATGGCCTACTATGCGTTCTGCCGGCGTGCTGATGACATCGCCGACGGAGACTACGTGGATGTATTCCCAGGCGGTTCATCGGACGAGCCTGAGTCGGTTGACTACAGATCCAAGATCGAACTGCTCAGTCCAGGCAGACCAGTCGTAGACAGATCAGCCTACAACGACAAGATGTCACAGTTGTTCTACTACAGGAAGAAGCTCTCCACTGCGTACGGAGAGATTACCTCAACTGACCCAATTTTCATGGCGATGAAAGACACCGTCGAGACCTTTGGAATCCCTCGGCAATTGCTCGATGATATGGTCAGCGGGATGGAAGACGATTTTCACCGCAACCGCTACCAGACCTTCGAGGACCTCTACTCATATTGCTACAGGGTCGCCTCCACTGTCGGTCTCGTGTGCATCGAGATCTACGGCTACGACGACCAGAGGGCCCGTGAGTATGCTGAGTCATGGGGGGTCTTCATGCAACTTACCAACATCCTGCGCGACGTCGCCGAGGATGCCGAACGAGACAGAATCTACCTTCCTCTCGACGACCTTGCCCGCTTTGGTATCACTGAGGAGGATGTAAAGAGCGGTAAGGAGCTACTCAAGCACCCTGGATGGAAGCCTTTCGTAGATGAGTACATCGAGAGGTGTGATAGGTACCGCGAAAAGGCGTTCAAACTATTTCCAATGCTTGACAGATCATCTCGCTATTCACCTGCTGCAATGGCGACATTTTACCAGTCCATCCTCAAGAAGATTCAGAAGAAGGATGGCGATGTCTTCACCGAGAGAATCCAACTAAGCAAGACCGAGAAGATGGTCTTCGCCGCGTACGTGTACGTGCGCTACCGCTTCCTCGTACTCTGAGTAGAAGCGGCTGCCTATGGCAAGCCACATAGAAGAAGTATTGAGCGATTCGCAACGGGGGAAGTAGCATGAGGGTAGCTGTTCTACTGGAGGATCGTTGCCAGCCGAAGAAGTGCAACGCCGAATGCTGGGCATTCTGCCCACCAGTACGCAACGGTATCGAATGCATTGTCCTCGATGATTCTAGTGGTAAGCCGCTGGTCTCGGAACCCCTGTGCATAGGTTGTGGCATCTGCGTCGTCAAGTGTCCATTTGACGCCCTCATTATCACCAACCTGCCCGAGGAACTCGACGGCGAGATGACACATCGCTACGGTGAGAATGGTTTCCGTCTGTTCAGGTTGCCCGCTCCTCGAGAGGAACAGGTGGTAGGAATTCTTGGCCCCAACGGGATGGGGAAATCGACCGCGGTAAACCTACTCGCTGGAACCATCCAGCCAAATCTAGGTGACTGGACTGTGGACTCTCGAGACTGGTTCGAGGTTCTCGAATCATTTCCGCGTGGAGAATTGCGTGATTACCTCGGTATGGTCGCTGAAGAGGGAGTGTCGGTCGCTGTAAAACCACAGTACATCGACAAACTGCCGAAGATTTTCGAAGGTGATGTGCGGGAGTTGCTCGAGAGGGTAGATGACCGTGGTGAGCTGGTGGATTATACTGCCCTCCTAGCGATTGATCACGTGCTCGACCGCAGGCTCGGCGCTCTGTCGGGAGGGGAATTACAGCGCGTGGCACTATGCGCCACGCTTCTCAAGGAGGCTGATGTCTACTTCTTTGACGAGCCATCCTCGTACCTAGACATCCATGAGAGGATGAGGATGGTCAGGATAATTCAGAATCTGGCCGAGCGCGGCAAGCGCGTCCTAGTCGTCGAGCATGACCTTGCAATACTCGACGTGTTGTGCGACCTGCTGCACGTGGTTTACGGTGAGCGTGCAGCCTACGGAATTTTCACGCCTCCACGCTCGACACGTACTGCAATCAACGCCTACCTAGACGGTTTCCTTCCTGAAGAGAACATCAGGATTCGTGATAAGCCGATACAGTTCTTACGGGGACGTACTAGGGGAGAAGAGGTCGGTGCACCGATTCTGAAATGGGGTGGTATCGAGAAGACGCTTGGTGATTTCCACCTCAAGACCGGCGAGGGCGAGGTCAAATCGGCCGAAGTGGTAGGTGTTGTAGGGCCCAACGCCACCGGGAAGACCACAATGGTCAGAATCATCGCTGGCGAGATGGACCCTGACGAAGGATGGTGCACAATGGATGCAAAGGTGTCCTACAAACCCCAGCATGTCAGCGCCGACTTTGATGGGACTGTTCAAGACTGGCTTGACACCGAACTGGGCAACAAGTGGCGCACTGGAGAGTTCCACACGCAGGTAGTTCGAACTCTACAGGTAGACAAAATGCTGGAGTTGCAGGCCAAGAAACTCTCCGGTGGTGAGCTCCAGGCAGTAAGCATCACTATCTGCCTCGGCAAGGAGGCGGATCTATACTTACTCGATGAGCCTAGCGCGCACCTAGATGCCAACGCTAGGATGGAGACAGCGAAGGCCATTCGTAGGACCATGGAGAGCAATGAGAAGGCCGCCATGGTAATTGACCATGACATTTACTTCATCGACATCGTCAGTGATTCTCTTCTGGTCTTTGAGGGCGAGGGTGGCCGCAACGGCGACGCCGTGGGCCCGCTCAGTCTACGCAAAGGGATGAATCGCTTCTTGTCTGACGTGGACGTCACCTTCCGTCGCGATCATGACTCCCACAGGCCCCGAATAAACAAGCCCGGGAGTGTCAAGGATAGAGAACAGAAGGCCAAGGGAGAGTACTTCTATGCTGAATAGAATACCATTGGATTATTGAATGAGCCATAAGACGCATTAGCGTGACAGACGAGGCTGGAGAGGAGACCATCGAGCAAGACGAGGAGTCCGATCCGATTGAGGATCTGGGGGCCAGAGTAGTAGAACTCGAGAAAGAGCTCCAGTACTCTGCTGCAGAAATGGTCAATGTGAGGCAGAGGGCAGCAAGGGAGAGATCTGAGGCATTGCGTTATGGCGGCATGTCGATGGCACTGAGGATGTTGCCTCTTGTCGATAGTCTTGAGAAGGCCTTAGAAGCTGCAAACGGAGATGATTCAGAAGCTCTCAGCGAAGGAGTCAGGCTCACTCTTGAGGGGGCCAAGTCGGCTCTGGAGGCTGAGGGAGTGAGCCAGATCGAGGTTGAATCTTCATTCGACCCGACGATGATGGAGGCGATTGCAACAGTTCCAGCCCCAGAGGGCAGCGGGCCGGGTAGTGTCATCGAAGTTATCGAGGTCGGTTACATGTACCATGACCGTGTCCTCCGCGCCGCTAGAGTGATAGTGGCCGAGGGTGAATGATGCCAGACAGTGGATTGATTGACCCTGATATCAGGAAAGCGAGGACGCTTCCCTCGCGTTACTACACCGATGAGAAAGTTTTCTCAAAGATAGTAGATGGATTCGCAGAGTGCTGGCACTTCGCCGCTCACGAGAGTCAATTGGATAAGCACAACGTGCTCCCTCTCGAACACATGGAGAGTCTTGTGGGGGAACCGATGCTACTCTCCCGTGATGATGCAATCAGGTGTCTTTCCAACGTCTGTACTCATCGCGGGATGTTGGTGGCCACTGAGGCGTGCAGCGCCTCGACTCTTCGCTGCGGATACCACGGCCGCACATTCGGCCTAGATGGCTGCTTCCGAAACATGCCGGAGTTCGATGAGGTGGAGGATTTCCCCAGCTCTTCAGACAACCTCTCTGCTTTCGCCATGAAGCGATGGAAGGGACTTCTCTTCGCCGGAACCAAGCCGCATCGCTTCGAAGATTGTCTTGAAGAACTGGAGTCGCGAATTGGATGGATGCCCATTGAGTCATTCCAGCATGACCTTTCGCGCCACCGATCGTACGACATCGATGCGAATTGGGCACTCTATGTTGACAACTACCTCGAGGGATTTCACATTCCTTACGTCCATGGTGATTTGCATGAGGAACTCGACTATGACTCATACCGGACTGAGCTTTTCGAAGGAGGTGTTCTGCAGATTGGTATTGCCCGCAGTAACGAGACATGCTTCGAGCTGCCCGATTCATCACCCGATTATGGACAGCGAATTGCGGCCTACTACTACTGGCTCTACCCGGGTGTGATGCTGAACTTCTATCCTTGGGGGCTGTCTGTCAATATCATCATCCCTCTCTCAGTAGACCGCACCAGAATAGTTTACCATGGCTTCGTATGGGACCATTCGAAGCTTGGAATGGGAGCAGGAGGAGATCTTGACAAGGTAGAGGGTGAGGACCAGGGGATCGTCGAGGCCACACAAAGAGGAGTGGCATCAAGAGTGTATGATAGGGGGCGGTATTCTCCTACAAAAGAAACGGGTGTTCACCACTTCCACAGGATGCTTGCATCCTAACGACAGTTCATAACTACTCAGAGCCTCACAAGGTAAGATGAATAGTGACTCTAAGACTAGAATAGCAATTTTACTTGTGATTTCCATGCTGCTGTCTGGCTGCACTGGAGGGGAGACTGAGCAAGAGCCTGAGGAGATTTCGGGTTGCATGGACCAGTCTGCGGAGAATTATAACCCCGATGCAACTGTGTCTGACAGATCCTGTGTCTACCCTGAGCCTGAACCGGAGCCAGGGCCTGATGTGAGTCTGACCTCACAGTCAGAGTTCTGCGATGATGTCAATCCGCATCACTGCATGCTTCCATTCCCGGCTCCTGTCTTTCTGGTAGATGATGGAACCATGACCACGGGATACAGGTTACACATCCCAGGTGAGGCGATTCCCGATTCTGGTTCAGGAGCATCTGATGAGTTCCACATGATCAACAGACTGGACGGTTATAGCCCCTCTACTCAGATATTCACTACATTCGAGTCTACTCCGGACATTTCCGGTATGGCTGACCAGTACAGTATCGGAGACTCTCTCGACCCAGCGCACGGTACTTTGTTGATGAATCTCGATACCGGAGAACTCCTACCACACTGGGTAGAAATCGACATGAGGAGTCAAGATGACGAGCCGACCTTCGTTTATGTTCGACCGGTTAGTGGCCTTGACCACGATGCATCCTATGGCGTTGCATACCGAAATCTAGTAGATTCAGAGGGAAATTCGATTGAGGGTTCCGATGCTTTCGTCGCACTCAGGGACGGCCTGACTACCGACTCACCCCAAATTGAGTCACAGCGAGAACAATACGAAGGACTGTTTGACTCCCTAGGCGACGTGGGCGCAGATAGGACGAGTTTGCAGGCTGCGTGGTTCTTCCATACTGCTTCAACAGCTTCTATCCTGCAAGATATGGTCTCTATACGCGATGATGCATCCCAGAGGCTTGGAGCCGGGGGGATAGGTTGCAACATCACCGAAGTCGTCGAAAACTACGGTGAAGACAATTCCACTTTCCGACTTATTCGAGGGACATTTAGTACTCCTCAATACATGGAGTCAGACTATCCTCCTGCTGAGATGCGGAGAGATTCGAGCGGTACCCCTGAGTTTATCGATTTCAGAGAAGTGGTATTCACCATACTCATCCCGCAGGTCCTTGCTGATGAGGGGCGTTCGGGACTCCTGACTGTCCTAGGCCACGGATTCATGGGCGACGGAGATGGAATGGCCAGTGGGAGTCGGGACTTTGCCAATTTAACTGGTAGAGTAATGATAGCGACTGATTGGAAGGGATGGAGTGCTGATGGCGATTTCGATGCTCTGACCTACTCACTGATCAATGTCGAGTACTTCCAACACCAGCATGAGCGCCACATGCAGTCAATCGTCAACAATCTAGCCATGATCAGAACATTTACTGGTGCGTGTGCTGATCTTCAAGAATTCGTCCACGAAGATGTCAATTTAGTAGATGGGTCAAATGTTGATTATTGGGGAATCTCATTCGGTGGTCTTCGTGGACCTGCTCTGATGAGTATGGTTCCCGAAGTGGATCGCGGGGTACTTTGGGTCGGAGGCTCATCTTTCTCTCAGCAAATAGAGAGGTCGACTCACTACATCACCTTCGAGTTGCTCTTTGCCGAGAGCATAGCATACCCTTCTAGGAATGATAGGGGAATCCTAATTGCCGCAATGCAATCAATATGGGATTCCCTAGACGCTGAGACTTTCTTACCTTATCACGAGAATGGTCTCGAGGGATTGATTCAACCCTTCCAAATGCTCTACATCACCTCGATGAATGACTTCCAGGTATCGACTTTGAGTTGCGACAGGGCTGTTAGGACAGCGGGAATCTCGAATCTGCAATCCTCTTCTTGGCACCCTTGGGGAGTACAATTGGAAAGTGATTCAATCGAGGGATCAGGGGTCGTGTACTTCGATGGTGGTTTTCCTGAGGTCCCGATTGGCAATCTAGCTGGTTCATTGGACTATCACTCTAATGCCCATGGACAAATTAGAGGAGTTCCTGAGGCCTACAACTTGGCCTTTGAGTATCTTGACTCAGGGATTATCATCGACACATGCAACGACTCGTGTACCTTTGAAGGCGTCTGGTAATCAGCCGACTGGTTCACCGCCTTCACCGAGGAAGGCGAGGCGTCTCAATGCATTGCAACTGATGAGATGGTCCACAACCACTGACGGAACGGAGTGGGAAAGGACACTACGAACTGCTTTCTCATCATTCACGGTCG
This sequence comes from Candidatus Thalassarchaeum sp., assembly GCA_965658085.1. Lineage (GTDB taxonomy): Archaea > Thermoplasmatota > Poseidoniia > Poseidoniales > Thalassarchaeaceae > Thalassarchaeum. Next base: position 2,933 of record CBFHQW010000020.1, on the reverse strand, counting down.
ACATCATCCTCGCTGTCTCTCTGACCCTCCACCCCTCGAAGTTGTCTCGTTGCTCTAGTGACGACATTACAACAGGCCAACCAGCATTCTCGTAGAGCTCTGCTGAAGGGATGTCGCTGGTGAAGAAGATGCCGGCTATTCCGTGATACCTTTCAGCGTGAACTACCCAATTAGGAGGATCTTCGATATCCGGGACCGAGACTATGCTAACATCAACAATACCCTCTGCCTCCAACCATGTATTGAGCATTGCAATTCTCTCTTCTGAACTCCACGGATTTTGCATTGATTCTGGCCTGTTAGAAGATCCTATCACGATGACCAGTGACATTTCTGAGGCATTGAGTCTGCGCCACTCCTCTGCAGCCTTGATTAATTGTGCATGACCACGGTGAAACGGCTGGAACCTTCCCAAGACTACTAGGCTAGGATTTGGCGGTGATGCCGGTGGCTCCGGGTGAATTGGAAGATTGGTCATGCTACCACCCCCACCGCCTCACCCAGACTCTGAGAGTCAAGATTCCAAAGTTCTGGCTCAAGGAACTCCCTGCCGATTAGTATCGGCAACCCCTCACTGCGTGCCCTGTAGATGAAATCGAACAGCAATTCGCTGGCACTACGATGGGACTCCATAGTGGGCAGTATACGGGGATCCTCAGAAGGCTCCATTGTCTCGCCCAAGTCCTGTCGGCGCGCCATCCAGTCAAGCACCACTGACTCCGAGTAAGATATCCTGTCAATACTAGAAAGAGAATCAGAGAACTCTGACCAGACCTGCTGCTGCAGAAACTCCTCGACAGACAGATTTCTACCTAGGAGAGGCTCGATGTACAGAAACAGTCTGGCATCCCAGCAACTCCACTCTCCAAACGAGCACCAGCGTGCCAGTGCTAGTGCCAGTTCGCAGGATGAATTGGAATCCAATCCCTGTTCAGCGAGTGGTTTGGTCGGATCCAAATTGACCTTTGCGTCCGACCATTCCATCACATCTCCCTCAATATCTACATCGAAGCTCCTGTGGAAGCGCGCGTCTAGCTCCGGACGCAGTGCCCTGAGGGCACGGCCCTCCATGCCATCTAACAATTCACCAAGAGGCTTCAAACAGAGGCTGTCAAAGCCCTCTCTATCGACTAGAAGGAGGATAACGTCGGCCAAAGTACTCGCCCCATACACACCACTCGGTGGTACGCAAAGAACCCTCGCTCGCCTACGGCGAGCGCTGTAACGCCACCGGATTCAAGAACCCGGGGCGGGGCGTGGGAGGCGTCCGAATGGGCTCGGAGGGATTGCATTGGCCACCATAGAAGAGCAAATCAAGTCCCTCGAAGAGGAGATTGGCAAGACCAAGTACAACAAGGCAACTCAAGGCCACATTGGTAAGCTCAAGGCCAAAATCGCCGCCCTCAGAGCTCGTAAGGAGAAGGCTCAGGCACATGCCAAGTCCAGTGGTGGAGGGCCGGGGTTCGAGGTCAAGAAATCAGGTGACGCGTCAGTCGCACTGGTCGGTTTCCCAAGTGTCGGTAAGTCAAGTCTAATCTCCCAGTTGACAGATGCAGAATCGAATATCGGAGATTTTGCATTCACCACGCTGACATGTATCCCAGGACTGATGGAACACCGAGGGGCTAAGATCCAGATTCTCGACCTGCCTGGACTAATCAAGGGGGCAGCTGAGGGGAAAGGCAGGGGTCGTGAGATTCTCAATGTAATTCGAAGCACTGACATGGTACTGTATGTGATGGATCCGTTCCAAGAGGCGCACTTCGAGATATTGGACCAAGAACTATGGAAGTCAGGGATGAGGCTCAACCAACAGCCGCCACAGGTCTTCATCATGAGGACGAAACGAGGAGGGATTGTCGTACGGTCGACACTTGAGCAGACCAATCTAACCGAAGAGGAGATTCGAGGGATAGTTCGTAGTTTCGGAATTGTCTCTGCCACGGTTACCCTGCGCACCGATGTTACCGACGACCACATCGTCGACACATTAGCTGGGAGTCGTGTCTACAGCCGCGCAGTCGTGGTCCTCAACAAGATTGACCTAGCTACCGAGAACGATCTTGTGCGAGCTAGGTCGATGTTGCCAGAGGGATGGCCGGTGCTAGAGGTCTCAGCGAAGACAGGCGAGGGTATCGACCAGATGAAGGACTTCATCTTCGACCACCTGCACTTCATGTCGATATACCTCAAGCCACAGAGCAAAGAGGCAGACCTAATTGAGCCTCTGATAGTCAAGGATACCTCAACGGTTCGCGATGTCTGCACCAAGTTGCACCGTGATTTTGTTCGTAAGTTCCGATACGCCAGAGTCAAGGGGCCGAGTGCAAAGTTCGATTGGCAGAGAGTCGGGTTGGATCATGTCCTCAAGGACGATGATCTATTGACAATTATTACACGGAAATAAATCCGTGGGACTAGTCTGTGTTGCGATGTATTCAGGAACAGGACGCCTACCCACAACATGGCCGAGGGCTCAGCCGATGTACTGCCCCGTGCCGCCGTTCGCGGACTCATCGAGCATATGGCTCGCAGGTTGTATCTGCTCGTGGCAGTATTCGTAATCGGCATCATCGGCGGATACCCCGCCGCTGGTGATGCCATAGAGTGGCTCCTACAGGCCGATGGTTACCTCCCCGATGGTGTGCAGGTAATCATTTTGCAGCCGATGGAGGTTGTACTATTGAGGCTCAGGATTGCAACAAATCTCGGTATCGCACTTGTGGTTCTAGTGGTTCTCTGCGACATAGGATATAACGGTCGCAAAATCCTATCCGATGCCTACCGCAGAAAGTTCGTCCCCATGGGAGGGGGGCTCGGTGGGCTGCTCTTTGTTCTTGTTTGCGCTCTTGGCCTCGGTGCAGGAGGAGGAATGTATGCGCATGAGATACTGGTGCCGATGCTTCTTGAGTATCTGTCCGAGGACGCTGCTG
>CBFHQW010000019.1:0-17625 GCA_965658085.1 Candidatus Thalassarchaeum sp. | reverse complement strand
AATCGACCACTTGGTCTCTCTCGTCCGTCTTAGTCATCGCCGAGAGGATAGCGTCACACATATCTCCCGCATTCAGGTTGGGGATGATAGGATCCCAGTCCGAAGCCACCCAAACCGGGCTCAAGCCCGCAGCAGGTGACAACGACCAAGTCGCGTCATACGTACACGATCCATCATCGGAAGTTGCGTCAGCGTTGTAGTTGTTCGCAGTAGCGTCCATACAACCCATTACGTCTTCCGGTTCTGGTTCCGGTTCATCATCTCCCCCTAGACAACCAGCGAACGCTGCCGCTAGCATGCTCAGGGTAAGCATCATTGCAATTATTTTCTTATTTTCCATAGTGTTTCACACTCTAGTGCCGCCCGCGACAATGTGTGCCCGTTATAGAGATTCGCGAAAATTATCGAAGGTAAACCGATTGGAGAGTAAAATGTGCCAATTATTGCAGAAATTGCGGTTTTTTCTGTATCACGAGTAATTTGAAGATAGTGAGGATGATGGGGTGCAGCCCCCCCGCAGTGCTGTGGGAGATGAACCGATGGACTACGCTTCCAGCGGAGTCGACATCGATGCTGAAGGACGAGCCATAGCCAGCCTAGTAGATGCACTGGGCTCATCAGTGAGAACGTCTGGTGAAAAGGGTGCTCCAGTTCCCCTGCCTGGTGGGTTTGGAGGCATCATCGAATTCGGTGATTCGCGACTCGCCTTGGCGACCGACGGAGTGGGCTCGAAACTGCAACTAGCTGGTCAGGCGGGGTGGCTGCAAGGCGTGGGTATCGACTGTATAGCTATGAACGTCAACGATCTTATCTGCGTTGGTGCAGAACCACTCGCCTTCGTTGACTACATCGCTGTCCCAGAGAGTGACCCTGCAGTGCACTCTGCGCTGGGCTCCTCACTCGCTGAGGGTTGCCAGTTAGCCAGAGTGACTCTTGCCGGAGGTGAAACGGCTACTCTTCCGGGAATTGTAATCGAACTAGACCTCTCTGGAACGGCTCTCGGGTGGTTCCCCGTAGGACATGCGATTACCGGGGACAGGCTAGAATCAGGGGATGTTTTGATTGGACTTCCTAGCAGTGGTCTGCACTCCAACGGATATACCTTGGTCAGAGCAGTATTGAAACGCTCGGGGAAGTCTCTCGATGATGCAGTTCCTTTCGATATCAACGACGATGGGCGGATATCCAAGTGGGCCTCGGATGAGGTGTTCACTCTAGGTGAGGTGATGCTCAATCCGACTAGGATCTATGTAGATCCACTCGTCGACCTAGTGCTTGCATGCAGGGAGGGAAAAGGGCCTTGCTCGTCCGATGACCTCAAGGCGATGGCACACATCACCGGAGGCGGTCTATCCAATCTGCTCAGGCTTCATGACAGCCTCGGATGGCACATTGATAGTCCTCTGCCGGTGCATCCAGAGTTCTCATGGATATCAGATGTCGGCTCCGTAAACAGCAGGGAGATGCATCGTACCTTCAACATGGGGATGGGGATGGTGCTGGCTGTATCAGAAGACTCTGCTGAAGCGGTTGAGCAGTGGCTATCAGAGAAGCTTCCGGGAACTCGCAGAGTGGGTTCAGTGAACGACAATGGTAGAAGAGTAACTCATCATGACCCTAGCATCGTTTTCGAGCACTACTGAATGAGGCTTGTAGTCGTCAATGCCTTGTGCGATAATCATCTCGGGCCGGCATGGATGGTACAGAACCCGAGGGTTGGCCCGGCGTGCTGCACCGTGAGGGGAGAACTCTGTGCAGGTTGGCCCGTGACCCGAGCGAATCGGGAACGGGGCCGGCCGCGAAGGGACAGGGGGCTGTATTCCACAATCCAGCGATGTCTGGAAGTCGTACCCGCAGTGTGCTGCTGCTGCAGCATTGCATCGAGGAGGGATTGCTAGGTGATGGTTCAATCTATGCATTGGATGGGCTGTCGGCCACCGGGCTGAGGGCTAGGCGGTGGTTGAATGAACTACCAGCACAGAGTGCAACTCGCATCAGCGCGACGATGGGAGACATGGATCCAGTGGCTCTTAGTTGGGCCATGCGATGCCATGAGGAGTTTCCACCAGAGCACGGAAAAGGTGAGTTGTTGCCGCATCTAGGTGATTTGCGCAAGAGTGTGTTAGAGCATGGAAGGCACTGGGTCGACATCGATCCATATGGATCACCCCTGCCGTTCCTCGATACCGCTATCCAGTCATTGGCTAGAAGAGGTGTTGCCGAAATCAGCGCCACCGATAGTGCAGCTCTTACAGGTTCTTCGAAAAGCGCTTTACTGCGTCGCTACGGGGCGCGAGTACGGACTGATGGACTTGCGCACGACTCGGGGCTCAGAGTACTATTAGCAACTGTAGCGAGGACGGCAGCGAGACATGAGCGTTCGATTGAGCCTCTTCTCTCGATATGGGAGTCACACCACCTCAGGGTCTCAATGCGTGTACTGCGTAGCATAGAGAGGGCTAACGATGTCGAGGATTCTCTCGGATGGAGAGTGGCTTCTCCCACCGCTGAAGAGGTCTCTTCATCCATCGAATCCGGACTTCAGCCGGAGACTTCGGTCGACTCACTGCCAATGCACTGTTTCCTTCCGCTATCCCACCCTGTCGATCGTTCTGACAAGCGGATCTCTGGGCCGATGTGGATAGGCCCGTTAGGCCAAACAGAAGCGATGGTCTCGATGACCGAGGAGCGTGCTCTCGAGCTATGTGGCCCTAGCGCCATTGAAGACGACCCCGTCGGCTGGTCAGAGCGAGATTTTGAGTATGAGCGTAGGAAGGTGATTCGTAGCGTAAGACACATCTCAGAGGAAGCTGGGGTCATCGACGCTCCGCACCTCATCCTAGTCGACAAACTCGCCAGTTGGCTTGGTTCCGGCTCACCAGTCAGCCCCAATAGTATGGCTGAGATACTCAGAGATGCTGGATACAGGGCAGCCGTTGCCAGATACGGCAAGCCAGCATTCAGGACCAATGCTCCTTGGGATGAGATTGTCTCAGCGTCTATTAGAGGAGGAGATGTCTCTAATGGATGAAATCAGGGAGCGGTTGCTCGCTATGTCAGAGGCCGCCTCCAAAGGAGATAATCCGTTGTCATGGTTCGAAGAGTTGTACTCTTTTGCTAACCGCGACGAAGAGTGGATTCCATGGTCCGACGGCCGGCCGAACCCACTAGTTGTCGAGTGGGCGGTTGGAAAGTCGACTAAGGGGAGTGCATTGGTGGTGGGTTGCGGGTTGGGAGAAGATGCAGTGTTCCTAGAACAACAAGGATGGGATGTGACAGCATTCGACCTGTCCGCCACAGCTGTCGAGTGGGCTATGGAGCAAAATCCCAACTCGGAGATAGAGTGGCTTGTTGCAGATCTTCTCAACCTCCCAGAAGAATGGAAAGGGTCGTTCGATTTAGTGCTCGAGGTCCACATTATACAGGCCATACCTGAGTCTGTTCGCATACTAGCTGCCTCTCGACTGTCGCCCCTAGTATCTCCAGGCGGCTGTCTGGTCTGTATTGGGCGCTACCAGACGGGTCTGGAGGTAGAAGAGGGGCCGCCATGGCCGCTACCCCGATTATTCATCGAAAGCATCGGGGAGGATTTGGAAATGAACGAGTTTGAAATCTCCTCTCTGCCCGATGACGAGCCAGAGGTCAGTCGGTTCAGAGCTGTTTGGAGTGCTTGAGTAGAGTGTCGGGCTCAGCCACCTATGTATGACATCTCCACCCTAGGTAGAGCAGAAGTTTCCTGCGAACGTATCTCGCTGTATCGATCATCACGTCTCGACCATATTGCTGCTATAGCATCAGTGAGCGCCTGTCCGTCGACTCCGTTGTGGATGATAGCTCGCAGGTCATGACCACCTGAAGCAAACAAGCAGGTGTGTAGTCTGCCGTCTGCAGATATACGAGCGCGGACACAGTCTCCACAGAATGGATCGCTCACAGAAGAGATGAATCCAACCTCGCCTGAGCCATCGGAATGGGCCCAGCGTCTAGCAACATCACTGGGCCTCTGGGATTCAACTGGTATCAGGTCAAACTCCTTCTGTAGGTATTCAAGGATGTTAGCCGATGGGACGACCTGTCCTAATTGCCAGCCATTAGTCCTGCCCACATCCATGTATTCAATGAAACGCACCGTGACGCCTGTGCCTCTGAATCGGCGTACAAGCGAGGCAATCTCGCCCTCGTTGACGCCTTTTTGGACAACGCAGTTAATTTTGACTGGAGAGAGGCCTGCCTGCACAGCAGCTTCAATCCCATCTAGGACAGCCTCCACCGAAATGTTGCTGTCAGTCATCTGAGTGTGGACCTTGGGGTCCAGAGCATCGAGACTTACTGTCACCCTGTCCAGACCTGCAGCTGCTAGTCTGTCAGCCTGACCTGCGAGCAACGATGCGTTGGTGGTAAGCGCGGTCTCAACCCCAGTGCGCTTCAACCTCGAGACTAAGTCTTGTAGATCGGGACGGAGCAGGGGCTCGCCGCCAGTGATTCTGACCTTCTCAAGGCCAAGCGGTTTGCAGGCCTGAACAACCTTCTCGATCTCCTCAAAGGACAGGTATGCTCTCCGTGGAAGAAATGTGTGCTCCTCTCCGAAGCGCTCTCTAGGCATGCAATACCTACATCTGAAGTTGCACCTATCTGTCACCGATATCCGCAGATCCCTGAGTGGTCTGCCTAGTCTGTCACCAACTCCGGAATCATTCACGTTTTGGCGGGGGGCGTCTCGATGAAGAGGCTTGCCTGCACTCGGACAGGTTGAATAGAGGGTCGCGCCAGCCAGTTATCGAACACCATGCTGAGCATCAGTCCCAAGGCGCGTGAGATGCTAGACCAGTTCGCAGATCAGGCGGAAGAGGCGAGTGAACTCATCCTCAGGGTTGAGATTGTTGGAAGAGGGCCCAAGGGATTCCTGTACGATCTCCAGTTCATCGGCACCGATGACCGCAAGGAGGACGACCTTGAATTAGAGATTGAGGGCATGATGGTGTTCGTCGCAGCTAAAAGTGCTCAGTACCTTGAGGGCACCACTCTAGACTACAAGGAGACGTTGATGGGTGGCGGCTTCAGTTTTGATAATCCCAACCCACTGTGGGTAGACGAGCTCTCCAAGGCGGTCGCAGATATCATCGCCAGTGAGGTCAACCCAGTGGTCGCCTCACATGGTGGGCATGTTGACCTGATAGGGGTGGACGATGGTAAGGCAATTATTGCCTTTGGAGGCGGCTGTCAAGGCTGTGGTATGGTGGATGTGACTCTCAAACAGGGGGTCGAGGTCATGATCAAGGACAGCGTGCCGGGGATTTCAGAAGTCGTCGACGCCACTGATCACGCTGCGGGTACAAATCCGTTCTACTAGAGTCAGCGGACCATTGGGACGTCGTCGTCGTCATCTTCCGAATCAGGCGCGGGCAGCGCCATCGCCTGAGCCCTTTCGAATGCCTCTCTGACTCTCTCTTCGATGTTTCGCGCGTCGTCGAGCAGCCCCTGCACAGGGATCTCACGGTCCATCAGTTCGCTCAGGCCTTCTACGGCAATCAATGCAGCTCTGGCGTCTGGGTACATTGGGTTACACTCAGCAAGCAAAGCCGTCACGTCCAACCCTCTGCGCTCGCCTTCTGCAATCAGATAACCGGCGATACCAGCCACGATACCTTGCTGAATTTTCTGAATGCCGGCATTGTCAAGTTGTTCGCGACTCATCCGTGTAGATGCGACGCCCCACAAATCACTGTCCTCTTTGATGCCCAAATCGTTGCTGACTACACCGTCAATAACAATCAGGCGTTCAAAACCACCTTTGGTGAACCATTCCATGACAGTCTCACCGAAATATACGTCGTTATCGCTAGGAAACTGTATCTCTGCTGTGAACACACCAATGCCGTCCCCTTGATACACTCTAACAGGGTGCTTAGGAACCGAGTCATGGATTAGTGCGATGGCGGGGAACTTCGGATGCATCACCGTGCCCATTGGACTGAGCTCTAAGGTTTGGATGAGGTGTGAGGTAGCAATGACTCCCACAGAACCGACAGTGGAGAACCCACAGATTGCGGTACCGCCCAAGCGGTTCGGGTCCGCATCAGCATGCAGTACGAGAGGATAGGCGCCGCTCGAGTACTCGTCCATAGACTGCCCCCCCAATCGAGGATTATTGAATCCCACGATGAAGAGATGTCGATAATGCCCATGATTCTCTACTCTGACTGTTAAGGAACGCTACGATAAATTAACACCGATGAAGCGTTGCGGGGCCTGTATGGCCGGAGTTAGTAGCAGTGGAGTGGGTAGAATCTACATCAAGGTTGGATCTGAAGAGATTGATCTCTCAGGATCAGCCCGCGAAGTCAATGACGCTTGGCTCAATATCACCAAGCAGGACACTTGGCAGTCTACTCTCTCAAGGATTCGCCTGGCCAGACAAGAGGCCATCGAGCGGGCTCGCGAAGTGGCGCTCAAATCAGGCATCCCGGAGCGCGGGTCTGCCTTCAGACGCCTCATGGATACCTGCAGTATCGACAAGAAGAGTGACGTGATACTCGCAGCCATCCATTACCTAAGGTCTGTTGAGAAAGAGTCTGATACACCTCCTAGAGATATCAAGAGACTGATAGTTCAGAGTGAGAAGTGGGATGAGGATGAGGTTGCCAAATGGAATATGTCGCTGTACATCAACAGGATGATGGAGGGAGGGGCAGCGCTACTTGAGTACCCTGGCAATCAACCAGAAAAGAATCGTTTCGTGGTACTAACCGATGCCGGTCTGGACCATCTCGAGAAAATGTCTCTGTGAGTTGAGTCTGTGACTGAATCCGCCAAGGATCTATCTTACACCTCGCATGTAGGTCGGGATTTACGTGAGGTCAATCTCTCAGGTGCTGATTTGCGGCGCGCCATCTTTGATGGGGCTGACCTTGAGAAAGCAAACCTGTCAGGTAGTGACCTGCGTGACGCCTCGCTGAAGCGGGCCAATCTGAAGATGGCCGCGCTGGACGGCGCAGATCTGCGAGGGGCGCGGATGATTAAGGCTCATCTGGGACTCTCTAACTTGCAAGGAGCTCGTCTTGATGGCGCAGACATGCGAGGGATTCGTGGCAAGTACGCCGTCTGGCGTGATGCCAACTGGTGGGATGCGACAATGGATGAGTCGTTGAGTAAGGCACTCGCCAAGAAGTGGCCGAGAAAGTAGTCATTCTGGTGCCATCTTGGCAAGGCCATCTCGCATCCAATCGGGAACTCTGACTTTCTCCTTGACATTGTTCATATCGACACATACTGTGACCTGATCAGACGTCCAGCACAGCACATTGTCCTGATTTCGGAACTCGTAACGCCACGAGATAGACGTATTGCCGATACGTGGGACTGTTATGGTGCAGTGCACGGTGTCACCATAGGCCAGAGGGTGGAGAAACTGGGCGTCGCTATGAACCAGAGGGAATCCAAGACCGTGCTCGTGGAGGATAACGTTGTAGTGCATACCACATGAGTGTTCCCAGGACTCCTCATAGAATCGGTGAGCGAGGTCCCAAAACTGGGGATAGTAGATGATTCTGGCTAGGTCTACCATTGGGAAGTCGACACGACGCTGTGAGGTGAATGCCATGTTGCAGCCTCGGGGCACTGGTGCTTGAAAACTCTCTTACCTTAGTGGCGGACCCACCGCGATTCGAACACGGGTTTCCAGCTCCGGAGGCTAGAGTGATATCCAGGCTACACTATGGGTCCAGTGGCGTCTCCAAGGCCCCTCAGTAATTGAATCGGTCGCATGCTGGACGCTGACTCTGGGATGGCGGACCCACCGCGATTTGAACACGGGTTACAAGCTCCGCAAGCTCATGTGATATCCAGGCTACACTATGGGTCCAGCGCTATTTCGAGCGAAGGCCTCTGTTTAACCCCGACGGTATCTGAAGCATCACATGCTTAGCGGAAGCACGGTCTTCCAGCGTGGCTCAGCCAGTTTCTTGGCGTTGGGTGCGATTCTGGTATTCTTGGTCTTGTGAGTCAACACTCCATGCATCCCTTCAACTGCGAATTTTACACGCAACTCTAGCATACGATCTCTCTCAGCTGTGTTCATCTGCTCAGAGTCCAACTCGATTGAGGTCACAGCACCCTCATCGCCCTCGTTGCGCAGACTCAGTGTGCTGCCTTCGATATCAGCTCTTGGAGAGAAGTCGTAGTCCTTGGGATCGCTCATCCGGACCTCTGCATCGACAACTAGTCGGTTGCGAATGGAGACCTTGGTTATCTCCATCGACTTGACCATGAAGCGCCATCGCTGCTGAGTTCAAAGCCCTTCGCACGAAGACATGTTGGACTCATACGCCAATCTCGCTGACTCGAGGCACTAGTATGACAAACTCGACTACTAACTCCCAGTCGTTGCCCTGATCAGGGTCTACGTCGTCCACCGGCAGGTCAGGGTCGCATTGATCAGCAGTGATGGTCCAGTACCAGGTACCTTGGCCGAAGCGCTCTCCTGGTTTGTTCAACAGTTCCTCGACCAGTCCATCGGAGGAGTCAGCGGTGATGGTGTAGCCACTCTCTGGGCGTGAGTTCATTTCCCCTCGATCTAAACTACCACTGGCGTTCTCAGTGAAGTTGTCATGATGAGTTGAGACGAAGGTGCTCCAACCAGAGGCGGGGACGCTGAGTGACAATGTGAAATTATCCTCGGGCCACATTATGGGTAGTAGGTCTCTTGCGAGAGTTAGGGTCGCGTTGACCTGTATAATCCTCGCTCCTGCTCCCGGTTCGTGGCTAATCTCGTAGCTCTGGCCCTGCTCTAGGTATCCCGACCAATCAACCTCTACATGCTGCTCCTCCCAGACCACATTGAAGGTGCGTGAAATGACCATCAGGCTCCAAATCTCTGTTCTCATAGCTCCCTTGTCGTCGATTACCGAGACCGAGCCTGTGCGATTTCCAGAGATGTCGATGGTGAGGTCGACGTAGGGCGAGGAAGAGTCGGCATCGTTGGTCTTCTCGCCGTCTCCATCAGAGTCCGTGCCTAGGTCAAAGTCCCACATGAATTCGACAGCGGCTCCCTCGGGATCGGTCGAGCCGCTTGCGTCGAGTCTAGCCGTCTCGCCGGCTCTAACGTAAGTGGGCATCTCGATTTCGATGGCAGGAGGGGAGTTCACAAAGATGGTCATTGAGGCCCTATCGACCTCACCATTGTCATTGAGCACAGTGACCTCGACCTCGTGATTTCCGGCTAATTCGAATGTGTGGCTCACTATGCCCTGCTTGGTGTCGCGGGACTCCCCATCGCCGAAGTTCCAGCGGTATTCGTCGATGAAAGTAGGTTCTGGCGTAGTAGACTCCCTAGCGTCGAAATTCACCGTCTCGCCGATGTTAATCTCCTGCTGGTCAGCACTGATTCTAGCATTGGGGGTTGTCGAACTGAGGCCTGAGCAGCCGACTAGACTGGTCGCTAGCAGCATCACCACAATTGCTGACGAGACTCCCCTAGTGCTTCCAGTCATACGCACACTGTCGAACTGACCACTCATAGGGCTGTTGGAAACCGGCTCGTTGCCGCGCGGTTTACGAGAGTTCATGGACGGTGCCGCTCAGCGGATGGTGTGTCTGGTGCAATGCTCACTGGCTACAGAGTGCTTGGTTTCGATCTCGAGACCACCGGCTTCAGCCACAGGTCTGACAGGATTGTGCAATTCGCGTTTATTGGCAGCGACGCAGATGGTAGTCACATCAACCTGCAGTCACTAGTCAATCCAAGAGTGAAGATTCCTGCTGAGACCACTAAAGTGCACGGCATAACCGATGATGATGTCAGGGAGGCGAGCGACTTCGCCCAGCACATCGCAGAGATTTCTTCGATGGTGGAGGACTCGATCATCGTAGGGCACAATGTGTTGCAGTTTGACTGGCGCTTCCTCGAGATGGAGTGCATGCGCGCCGGCGTCGAAACTCCACGACCTCGGGCCATCATCGACACTCTGGTCCTAGCAAGAAGGCTTGGGATACCGGGGCGGCACACGTTAGGACACCTCTGTCACAGGTTCGGGATAGCTATGGAGAGGAGTCATCAAGCCGATGTAGATGCAGGTGCAACATTGTTGCTACTGTGGAGGATAATGCAGGCCTATCCCAACAAGTTCAGAGGTTCGGTCGACGACTTGCTCGACTCATTTTCTAATTGACTTGAGTAGTGGTGTCCACGGGAGTACCTCACACCAGTCTCCGAGGTGGACTATCTGGCCGTCCACCCTGACGCTGCCAAGATATATCGCCCCGTCGTAGCCCGAATCCATCAGTTCGCGCATCTGGTCGAGTGCTTGGTCACGCAGAATAGCTCCGAAGCGGTGGTCTGAGTGCGCCAACTCGCCGTCGACTCCGATTGGTGGCATTCGCTCGAACAGTGCGGCGCCTGATTCGGAGTCGAACCTGACAGTGCTGACCACTTCGTCGCGGAACATACTGCCCGGGGGGAGAATGCCGTCCCTCCTCGCATTCCACCACACCGGGCACCAAGCCTTCCACTCGCAAAACCCGCACTGCATCTCTCCGGGGGTGCCTTCCAAGGGCTCCTCTGTGAACCTCATACCCTCCCAGGCTGCAAAAGCATCGTCGAGGACAGAGGGTCCGTCAGCCCGGTGCACGGTCTGATTCGATGAGTACCAGCCCTCGGCGTAGACCGGAGGATGATCAGGATTGATTTCCTTCAACAGATCTCGATAAAACCTGAGTTGACGACTGACATTCTCGTTGAGTTTCTGCTTGGGAGGATTTCCGGTCTTGAGATCGGCGACTATCCAACCCCTCGATTTACCGTTCTCGTCAAGATCAGATACTAACAGATCGAGGCGCCCCATCAGGCGGCCGCATTCAGACACTAAGGTCCCCTCATTAGCCAGCACAATATCCTGGACCTGCTTCCACTGGCCAACAGTAACTTCGGAGAGTCCTACCTTGTCCATGTTAGACTTGGAGAATAGGATGTTTAGTGCTCCGACGAGGCCGTCGTGCGCTTTTGTAATCATCTCGTCCTTCCATCGGGGGTGGCGCGGAGTCGCAAGGAAGATGTCACGTTCGAGTGACCAATGGCGGTCGAGTACGGCTTTCGATGTTGGAGGGAGCCAACCGTCCTCGGAGTCCTCCCTGTCAGAAAGGTCGAGGTTGCACAAGTCCTCGACAGAGTTGTGTACTGCTGTGCCCATGGCAGCAGGCATACTGGCCTTGCGAGGAAGTCTTTGTCGAGAGAGCCAGTACTTTCGAGGACAATCCTCATAGCGATTCCATGAGGAAGGTGAGAGTTGGTGCGCAGTGAACCCTTCTTCCAAGTCTCTCCCCCAAAGTAGGTCCGGGCGTGACAACGGTTAACAGCATTGGCTGAGATTACATGACATGACGGAGCCACCGAAGGTAGAGGTAGACTCGAAGATTAATGCAGCTGGCGCCCTAGTTGTCAATTGCTTCCCATCTATTGGTTTTGTCAGTAGCATCGTGGCGCACTATCTTGTCGACAAGTTAGATCTAGAGTTAGTCGGAGGTGTCAGACACCCCAAACTCCCTCCTGTATGCTTAGTCCAAGACGGTAAGCCATTGCCGCCGATGAGATTCTACTCAGGGGAACCGCTCTGCACTATGGAGAGATGCGACAAGGTGGTTCTGATAGCATCTGAGATACAAGTCATCCCGGAACTGAATCTACCTCTGGCCGACACTCTACTCGATTGGTGCACGGAGAATGGAGTAGGGGCGACTATTCTAATCGACTCGTACGCACAAGGAATTGGACAGCAGCACTCTATCTTTGACGATGACCGGAGTGAAGAAACCATTCTCGGCATAGGTTCCACCGATGCCTCGCGTAGTACTCTGAAGGAGCTCGGGGTTCCACTGCTGAAACAGGGTGTTGTCGGAGGTATCACTGGAGTCATGATGGGAGAAGGCAGGAGAAGAGAGATTGACGTGATGACAATCCTTGCAGAGTCCGACGGCGAGATTGGCGGTAGTATGCCAGATGCCAGAGCGGCGGCTCGTATCATAGAGTGTCTCGATGACTTACTTCCTGCGGTGCACCTCGATCCCGAGCCGCTGTTGGCAGAGGCACAGAGAATTGAGGGCGAGATTCGTGAGATGATGGCCTTGCATCTGAACCCGCCCAGTGAGACTGGAGATGCTCCTGGCTCAATGTATGGTTAGAAGTCGCCCAGCGAACTCTGGGGATCGAAAGGAGCGTTCATCCCTATCATTTCAGCTAGTTCGGACTCCGAGAGAACCTTGACACCGAGTCTATTGGCCTTGTCGAGCTTGGAACCTGTAGAACCTCCAGCAACTAGGTAGTCCAGCTTCCCGGAAACCGATGACACCACCTTACCACCTGACATCTTGATGTATATGGCGACCTCTTTCCTCGGACGACTGAGGGCCCCTGTGATACAGAATGTCAGACCCCGCAATGGACCAGCCTCGTGTTTGGGCGACTCCTCAGAGATGTCGAGTTCTAGGCTGAGTTCTTCCACTATGGTCGAACGGGTGTCCAGACCATCAAGGAGGAGTCTCGCGACCGTCTCTCCTACCCTGTCGATGGAAATGAGGCGGTTAATCGCCGCGTTGTACTTGTTCGGTTTGCCATCAACACCCATGCCCGCTTCCTCGTCTTTCTTCTCGACCAGTTCGAGAAGAGTTTCGAGATTGCCTACCTCAGTCGCGATGACTGAGGATATCTCGGGCCCTATCCTCGGCAATCCTAGTGCTGCGATGAAAGTGCTGAGAGTCATGCTCCGACTGGCCTCTAGCTCATCGATTACGTTACTAGCTGACCTATCGGCCATCCTTTCCAATCCCGCGATATCCTGATGAGTGAGTTTGTACAGGTCGGCTAACGTCCTGACGAGTCCTGTTACGCAGAGTTGTTCGGCCAGTTTCTCGCCTATCCCATCCATCTCGAGGTGCCTGCACCAGTACAGAATTGTCCTCTCTAGTCTCGATGGGCAATCGAGGTTTGTGCATCGGATGAAAGCTCCATCTTCAATCAAAGGGGTTGCGCAGCGCGGGCACTCAACTGGAATGATGACAGGTTGGCGCTCAGGCAACGCTTCTGTAAACGGTTGTCCGTCGGAGTGTCGTCGACCTTCAAGATCGGTAACGCTCGCAGGTCCGAGCACTTCCACAATTTTGGGAATGACATCCCCTCTGCGAACCACCCTAACTTTGTCTGAGACCATAATCTCGAGTCGTTCCACCTCACCCTTATTGTGCAGAGTGGTGTTCTCCACAGTTACTCCCGATACCCTTACTGGGGCTACTCTAGAGACAGGGGTCACGTTTCCTGTCCTCCCAGTCTGCCATTCGACATCCATTAGCACGGTGGTAGCCTCCTCTGGGGAGAACTTCCAGGCTAGGGCCCAACGCGGGTGGTGCGCGGTCATGCCGAGGAGTTCGCGCTTGTCCAGTCTGTCGAGTTTGACGACAACGCCATCGATCTCCCAATCAGCGGCGTCTCTTCCCTCGGTCCACCTCTGCACGACCGACATTATCGCCGCACTGGTTGAGTCATCATCGGAGCCACCCACGACCTCGTTTCCAGCTACCTCGATGCCCTCTGTCTGCAACCACGAAATTACCTCGGAATCATACTCGAACACCGGTGGCTCGGGGCTGTCTGGGTGCCTTGGGCCAATAGCTGGGAACTCAGCACCATAAGCGAGGAAAATAAGGTCCTCGGCTTTGCCCTTGCCAGCCTCGATGTGCTTCTGCCTGAGTGAGCCAGCAGCGAGATTCCTAGGGTTCGGCGCTATCTTGGCGTAGCTTTCTCTGAAAGTCTGTAACGGCATTACCACCTCTCCCCTGACGTGACAGTCGCCGCCCCAGTCGAGGGACTCCGGAACATTCGGGATTCTGCGGACATTTGCTGTCACGTCTTCACCTCGAGTCCCACTTCCTCTGGTAGCTGCTCTGACCAGGCGTCCCCTACGATATTCCAGTGACAGTGCAGAGCCATCCAATTTGGGCTGGCACACGAACCTGCGGCTCTGAGCAGTGGTCTCGGCGACGAAGTGTGTGACTTCTTCCTCGGTGCTCGACTTGTCGAGACTACGCATCACGAACAAGTGATTCACCTTGACAGAACCAGGCGGGGGGTCCGAGCCGACCTTCTTCAGTTGGGGATGTTCAGGGGCTAGCCTGCTCAATTCATCCCAGAGCTTGTCGAACTCGGTATCCGTTATCTCAGGACTAGCCTCGTTGTAGTAAAGGTGCGAGTGGTGTGCTATCTGCTCGACCAGCCAATCCACGAGCGTCTGCTCGTCGCCTTCGCTAGGCCGCTCCCCTGCCATGGTACACGAAGGTGGCCTAGTGCCTTCAACTTGCGGTTTAGGAGCCCGTAGGGCTCCTATTCTTGGGCAACATGAGGAAGATTGGAGTGAAAGTGGTGGGCCTGCCAGGATTTGAACCTGGGTCGCGCGACCCCCAGCCGCGAAGTATAGGCCAAACTAACCTACAGGCCCTTGGGCTCTCAAAGCGAGGGGGGAATTGGTCAAAGCCCTGTCGGGTACTATTGCTCTCTGGCGACGCTGAACGGGGCAATCTCATCGAGGAGATCTACGTGACCTACGAACATCCTCCTGCAGCAGTATCTCTCGATACCTAGATTCTCAAGGGTGCTCTGAGCATCCTCGCCACTCTCGACTGCCTGCTTATACTGCTCGTAGACGTGGGCAATCACCTTGCCACAGCTCCAACATCTTACTGGAATCAACATTCTATCATCACCTATACGACTTCTGCCACTTCTTTCGAGCACCGCGTCCCATTTGATGCTTCGGCTCCTTACGACGTGGATCATTGACGAGTAGGCTGCGGTCGAACCTCAGATACTCGTCACGCAATTCCTCATCATCGCCCTCAGCACCACCGTTCCACTTTACCAGTCCTCGGGCAATAGCCGTGCGGATTGCATCAACTTGTCCCATCTGGCCGCCGCCTTGAACGTCTACTACGACATCAGCGTCTACTAGGCGGTTCATGGCCTCGGCAATTTGCACAGGCTCCAGCGCCTTACGACGAGCGAGTTCGGGCTCGATAATGTGGATTGGTTTGCTATTGATTCGGACGCGTCCCTTACCCTTTCGCACGGTGGCACGGGCAACAGCGGTCTTGCGCTTGCCACTCATGTTGACAGAAATCTTTCCTTTCGGCTTCTTGGCCATGTCACTTACCCTCCCATCGGGATGCATCGACTCCTAGTGAAGAGCTTATCTCACCGAGTCGGACGAACTTGAGTGGAAGTGGTTTGTCGATAGACACCGTGTCGCCCCACGCGTGACCGTCGGGGAGTTCGTCACCTGCTAGATTAATCGGTTTGCCAATCATCACCCTGAGGTCGCGTAGCGCGCCGCGTCCGCTGCTGTTCTTCTGGTACGGTAGCATTCCGCGAACAGTCCTCTTGAGTATCTGGTCAGGCATCCTTGGATAGAACGGTCCCTTCCTAGGGTGATTGAGCTTGTACTTACCGCCGTAGTTGGCAAGCACCCTCGTTCTGGGTCCTGAAACCACTGCGTGTTCCGCGTTGTAGACGATGACGCGTTGCTCGTGGCCCGCCTTACGAGCTGAAAGCAACTGCTTAGCCACAAGGCTGGCTAGACGGCCAAGGATCTTATCCGTGGCGTCGTAAACTAGTGTTGATGCCTCAGCCAAGTATCCTCACCCCTTTCCCCTTAGGGTTCTCATCCATCAATTCGCGGATCGACATGACGCGTCCGCCTGCTGCTTCTATCTTAGAGCGGGCTCCAGAACTGACACTATAGGCGGCGACGTTAGGCTTACCCAACACATCACCGCTTCCCAGCAACTTGCCGGGAACGAGTACGGTATCCTCGTCAGCGGCGTGTCGCGATAGTCGGCTCAGGTTAGGTTCAGCCCAGTTGCTGCGACTCTTCTCAAGTCTGGCAGCCACGTCTCGCCACAGTGCAGAACCGGTAGACCTGCTGTGGTCCTTGAGATCACCGATTAAGGTGACCAGGGCCTGATTGGTCTTTCTCGTGTTCATACTCATATGACTCCCTCGACGTTACTCGGGTAGCGCGGCCACCCGAGGCGCTGTTATGAATGCTACGGGGCGCCCCGAAGGGGCGGAAAGCTGCGCCTCCCATTAACGGAGCAGCCCCCCGAGAATATTCAATCAGATTTTGAAGTCGTCGTTCTGGTTTTCCTCGTCGATTCCAGCGATACGGATCTGCCCCTCAGAGTCTACGAACTCACCGGCCTTGGTGATGGTACCATATAGGCCAGATTCGTTTGAGTACGACCTATTCAGCATTGAGTCACCCAATGATGCGGTCAGGTGATTCACAATTGATTGTAGAGTTGCTATGGCTCTGTCGCGCTGGTCGGCACCAATCTCGTGATCGGAGTATCGCGCCTCTTCGAAGATAGAGAAGAATTCGTCGAGATCTTCCGGAGACGCTATTCCTCCGAGCATCGAGTTGATTGCGTCCTCGAACTCTCTAGTCGTCTCGTAGACCTTTTTCATCGCCCCTCTGGACCTGAAGAATCTTACTAGGTCCTTGTAGCAGTTGAAGATGGTCTGGATGTAGTCATTAGAGGCCTTGAGTGACATCAGTGAGTCAGTCAGTATACCACGGATGATTTCGATACGTCGGCGCTCGGCATAGTTGCGATACATGATTGCCCCGATGAAGAGCGCGAACGATACTGCAATGAGGAGCACAACTGTAACTCTGGCCGTAAAGAAGCTGGTCTGCTGCGTCACCGGTTCGTCTCCGAGTTTGATGGTGGGAGTGCTATTGAGGAACTCCTCGACATAGAATGGCGATTCTTGGAAGTGTACTAGCACCCTCCATTTCCCATTCTGGACACAAGGCCCTCCGGCTGCGCAATCTATCTCACCGGGCACGTTCTCTCCTGAATAGCCCTCTCCAGGCCAAGTGAAGTTGGCAGTACCCTGTTCATTGGTGACGGCGTACTCAGGAGGGAAGCCAGTAACCCAGCCTGTGCCATTCCAGTACTGGAAGGTGAATATCACCGTCTCACCTTCTACCGCGAGATCGAGGCGATCTCGAAGTATGGTCACGGCACCTTCGATATTCTCTCCTGGTTGGTAGCCCGCCGATTTGGCCCAGTGTTCCTTTAGCAGGATATCAACTCGGCTACGCACCAAGACCTCGATGTCCATGTATGATCCGTTGACCACTGGAGTGGTCTCGGCCCTGCATCCGCCCGGTAGTTCCTTGTCGGGCTCGTAGGCCACGCGTACTGTCCTAAAGCCCTCTAACTGCTCGCCGTTGGGTTCGACCCCTCGTCTGCTGGGGTTGTCCTCGGGGTCACCCGAGAACCACTCTACCTCACCAGTTCCGTCCATCGTTGTGGCGGTGGCAATCGGTCGAGTGTTGGTCAGTGGATCGAGGTATATGTTGAGGCATTTACCACCAATCGGGTTGCCATTAGTCTGTGTGAGCAGGGCTTCAACGTGGAATGACTCCTTGAGGTAAAGCACAGGGAACACGGAGCCGTTGGCGAAGGTGTAGGTATCCACATCGGTCCTGAAAGGACCGACTTCCTCCAACAACATGGTAGAATTGGAGAACACAGGGAAAATCTTGGTGATGTTCGTAGGCTTGTAGCGCCAGTTATCGA
>CBFHQW010000018.1:0-18189 GCA_965658085.1 Candidatus Thalassarchaeum sp. | reverse complement strand
AGCGTACTGCAGTCCTCCTCGTCATGCTTCTGATGGCCCCTATTGCGGCAGCCGATCCTCCTCCTGGACAACCCGATGTCGTGAACGATATCTGTGCGACATGGAATAGCGCCAGTGGGGTCTGCGACGATTACGACTCGTCGTTGGATCAGACCCCTGGGCAGGAGTGGATGCGGAGTTCTGTCGAGATAGGAATCGAGGACGCAGAGATGGTTGAGATGAAGGTCGGACTTTCAGTTCACGAGATGTCAAGGGACGATTTGCAGCTCAGCGACCTTGATCTTGAAGGCGATAGCGCACCGTGGGACGGGATTCCTGCAGATTACATCCGCAACTACCAGAGTCTCAACAGAGGTGGCGGTGACACCGTGTCAGATTTGATGCTGGAGAGGATTGAGGAAATAATGGAGGAATTCATCGACATCAATTTTCCCAATGTCAATACAACCACCATAACCACTGTCTCCGAGATCGATTTCAAGGCACAACCGGACGCTAGTTGTGTTTACGACTCTGATTATGACTCGATAGATGAGGTCAACGGCTTTGACAATAACCCATTCCAACCACCATTGTGTTTTGAGGCCGTGTTACAGATAGAGGTCGACACCAGCGCATTTGGTCTGAAACCGGAGACCTCAGACATCAACCGAATGATGCAGGGCATGCTGACCATGGGGGCAGTATTGACCTCAGAGTTCAACACCACCTCACCAATGGGTCATTCAGTCGAACTCTCGGTGATACCGCCTAGTTACGCCGACGTGAGCAGTGTTGAGGCCCCAGGTTTGACCAAGACGACATTTCGCGACGGTCATCCTCAGACATATTCCATCATAACCGTCGATAACACCCAAGTGGTAACCGAGGCGACCCTCGCCTCGGTCAGGCTTGTTTCCAATCTTGTTCACAGGTCAATTACCACTCCAACCGCGAGCATTGATCCGAGAGAACCCTCGCTGAAGATTGACCTGATAGTGGATGCCACCGACACTCAGAACTCTCGATTCGACCTTGAGATATCGATTCACTACCTAGATTACAGCACTCTAGATGACTGGAATGCCAATCTGCACGACGGCACCATTGAGATTCCTTGGGTGACCTCCGATGGCATTAGGTTGCTCAACCAGGAGGTCGATGAGGATTTATCCGCGATTATTCAGGGGGTACCCATTGAGGAACTTTCCTCGGCGTTTTCCGACGCTCTAGGTGCCGACATCTGGTTCGGTACCCCACAGTTCGCACAAGCCGATTCCGAAGGTGGGCTGGACTTCCGTCACACCCCAGGAGTGACCTGTGAGGAGGCACTCGAAGTCAGTTATTGCATCGAGGGAAAGGACGCCATGGATGGGTCGTGGCCCGTCGTCCTCGAAACCACTTCGCAGTCAACTCCGATGAGGGTCTCTTCTGTAGTCGAGAGGATGCTTGAGAACAGTGGTGGAGACATCACCACCATTGATTTATCAAAGGTCACAGACGAGGACCTCGCCTCGATTATGAACGTGGTAGAACTCGAACTTTCCACTGATACCGGATGGCTTCAGGACCTGCTCCCCGATGACATGCCGAGCACCGAGTTGACCCTGACCTTGCACTTGCCAGAGTGGATAGAGTCAACCATTGGAGACCCATCGACAGTCGTCATCAAAGCCCCCATAACAGGAGAGGGGGAGCATGATTTCGGCTTCACTGGAACTAGAATATTTGACTGGAGGCACCCCATTTGCCTCGAATCCGACCCCTGTGAGGACGACAGCGCAGACCTGATTTGCGGCTCAAACCAGAAGACCTGCATATCACTAGATATCGAGGTTGAAATCGAGAAGTTCGCGATCCGGGAGACCTCGTTCGCCGCTGAGGTCCAGTTCAATGCCGAGGTGGTGCTGGAAATCTACCGTTTGGGTATTGATTTGGGCGAGGACGATATCACCTTGCACCCAGTCCCTGCCGATATTCTGAGACGTGCCATCGTGATGGGGGACCGCCTACAGGGCGGATTGCTCGCGGGTTCAGACCTTGAGGCTACGTTAGACCTCGAGGTCGGAGAGCCGATAGATGTCGAAATTTCTAATCTCGGGATGGAGATGTTGGGCGATGAGTTGGAAATGAGGTCGGGAGAGGTCATAGATGCTGAGGGGCCGTTCGAGACCGTACAGGACTTCGGGATGGGCCCTTACTCCATCTCGGCAGACCTTGCTGATACGCCAGTGTCCCCTTCATTGGGGTTCGGCGACACCACGATGCCGAGTAATTCTGAGGTCGGTGACAGTGTTCCTCTCCGCTTCGGCTTCAGCATCGAGCGCACTGTCGTAACAGCCGCACTCAGGGGCGAAGACATAGACATCAATGCCCAACCCGCGGCCATTGGCTTCATCATAGCCAACCAGATAGCCGCTGCCTTTGGATCACCGATACTAACTGATTCAGGGATTCAAGTCGAGGGGGCGGAATTCTTCCTTGAAGTGACACCGCTGATGGAGCACACCGTGTTCGGAACCATCCGATCTTCTGTGAGGATGGAGATACACCTGCCGCATTCGGTCAGGCTGCTCAGCTTTGAGAGCCAGATGGGCCTCGGAGAGTTGACCGAGGTCGATGGCAGACAGGTGGTAGTGTACAGGACTCCGGTGTGCCCTGAAGCGACGACTTGGGCGCAGTGCAGCAAAAATTCAGACATCGTATCTTACTCTATTGAGGTCAGCTGGATGTTTGTTCTAGGTGAACTCGCTCCGTACTTATTCGTGCTTCTAGTCGGCCTAGGGCTTCTGATTAGCAGACGCAGGAGACTCAAGATGGAGCGTAATGAGAAGAAGCAGGAGGAGTCCACAGCGGAGGAGCAGAAAATCACCGAGCTGGCCATGGAGTCCGAGTTCGGCAAACTCGATGACAAGATAGTGGTAGTAGATGAGGCGTACTTCGAGGAGGACTAGCCGTTCAGGTGCTCGTGTATCCGTTCGGCCATCGCCTTGCCGATACCCGGGACCTCGCGTAGCTCCCTGATGCTCGCGTGCTCTATCCCGCGCCTGACTCCGAAGTGGCGGAGCAGGGCCTGGATTTTCTTCGCCCCAAGCCCATCGATCTCCTCTAGAGGGTCGCCTATCGCACCCTTGCTACGCCGTTTCCTATGGTAGCGGTTGACGAAACGGTGAGCCTCATCGCGAGCATGGACGAGAACCCTGCCGTGCTTGCTTAGAATCTGTGCCTGACGGCCGTCCATGTGCAGCGTCTCCTCGCGTTTGGCCAACGCAGCCACTGGGAAGCGCCCGGCCAGGCCGTGGCCGTCCAGCATTCTCAGGATACTCGACAGGTGGGTCTCGCCACCGTCCAGTAGCAGCAGATCAGGCCAACCATCTTGGTGCTTCAACCATCGCTCGACGACCTCAGACATCATCCTGAGATCGTCTGGCGCATCGCTCTTGACCCGATAGGTCCGATACTCTTTCTTCGCCGGTCTGCCATTGCGCATTACGACTGATGCTCCGACACGCTCGTCACCCTGCAACTGGGCCATGTCAAAGCACACGATATGATCAAGTGAATCGAATCCGAGCAACTTCGCCCCATCATCAGCGGCAGCCTGCTCGAGGCTTCCCGACCGTCTCTTCTGGTGACGTTCAACCTGCACCTCGGCGTTCTGATCAGCCATCCCGCGTAGTAAAGCCAGTTCGCCGCGCTTAGGCACTCTGACCTCGACGGCCCCGGCGCGACGTTCGACCAACCAAGCCTCCATCGATTCACCGATAGGCGCCGGGACGAGGACAGTGCGCGGGGGCCTGGTGCCCGAGTAGTGTTCAGCGAGGACACAGGCGACCGAATCGGCAATATCGCCTCTGTGAATCAACGGGTACTCGAGTTGTCCTTGGACGATACCGTCTTTTGCGTTCAGGACCACAACCATTCCATTATCTCCTCTGGAGGCGAAGCCAATGGCGTCGCAATCCTGGTAGAACCTGCTGTGCACTACTCTCTGAGAGACAGTCCTTTGAACCGAGCCGATTAGGTCACGGGTCCTACCCGCCGCTTCGTATTCTAGTGCCAGTGAGGAGGCATCCATATCCTTCTGGAGCGACTCGATTAGTACGCCAGCGTCACCATCAAGGACTCCAATTGCAGCCGCAATACGCTTATCGTACCCCGTCGCATCAATACAGGGTCCATGGCACAGTCCGATGTGCATCGCTAGGCAGCCTTGCGGCAGTAGCTCAGGACAATCGCGAATGCCAAAGTGGCGACGCAGCAACTGAATCACTCGCTTGGCCGCGCCGGGATCGGCGAAAGGCCCCCATCGAAGCGAACCCTCGGGAGGGTGCCGTGTGTAGATGATGCGAGGATACTCATGGTCAGACAGGGCGATGAAGGGATACGATTTATCGTCCTTCAACATCGAGTTGTAGCGAGGTTTGTGCTCCCTAATCAGCTGTCTTTCGAGTATCAGGGCATCACTTGGACTCTTGGTAACGATGAAGTCAACGCGGTCTGAGTCCTCGACCAGTCGGGGAACCATCTTCCGGTTGGGATTGGGTACGAAGTACGACTTGACACGAGAACGCAGGTCAGTGGCCTTTCCGACATAGGTGACCCGCTCGTCAGCCCGCCGGAATAGGTAGACTCCGGGCTTGCGGGGCAAGTCAATACCAGTAGGGTCTAGCGCCATGTAGGTTGATGCGCTGCAGGTGAATGCCCATGAACCCGTGCCTTCGCTCGGGCGCCATGCTCACCGAGGCGCAGTCGCGAATCCTATCGCGTCTCGCGCAGTTTGGAGGTGAGTTGGAGGTCGCATGGGACGTGCCTAGGGCGCTATCTCTACCCGGTCTCGCAGAATCGCTAGGAGTAGTCAGGTCGGCTCTGCACGCACCACTCTCCTCACTCGAAACTGAGGGTTATGTCTTGACTCGCTCAGCTCACGTCACTGGCGGCGGCTCGCGGCGGCGTACAGTCGTTCACATTACAGATATTGGCCGAGAGGCCATCTCGGGACTCGAAGAGCCATCGCCGGCCCGCAGAGGACGCAGCTTTGGCCCCCTACCTGAGCAGATTTCTC
Source organism: Candidatus Thalassarchaeum sp. (assembly GCA_965658085.1). Classification (GTDB taxonomy): domain Archaea; phylum Thermoplasmatota; class Poseidoniia; order Poseidoniales; family Thalassarchaeaceae; genus Thalassarchaeum. The sequence goes on along the minus strand of CBFHQW010000018.1, from coordinate 13,145 downwards.
TTCACGGCAGAGATGAAGATGCAAGCAGTCTCTCGGACGCACTACTCGCCGGATCTAACGTGCTTCTGAGTGGCCTGCCTGGTGTTGGCAAGTCCAGTCTCGCTCGCGCCATCGCAGAGCATGTCCTGAGTATGGGCTGGACCGTGCGATGGGCCTCCTGTGGCTCCGACACAGATGCAGCAGGAGTAGGTGAGATGTGGTTGGGTGAGGATGCACCTTCCTCCCCTTCAGCTATCATTGGCGCCTCGGACGGCCCGAGGACCCTACTGGTCCTCGACGAGGCACAGGAACTGCATCTGCGCCACACTGCAGGTGTGGCGGAATTGCTTGAAGAGGCCTCACCGGGAAGCTCTTCTGTGCTCGCGGTATCAAGATCTCCGAGTCCCTTCGGACTTCCAGAGGGCTTCTCCGAGTTCAAGCTCGAGGGACTAGATCTCAAGCACGCCAGTTCCCTGCTCCCGAGCGACACCGACAGCGCTACTGCTAGGAGCGTTGCAGAGGCTCTGGGTGGCCACCCCCTTGCTCTCCGTCTGTGGTTACCCGGTGAAGAGGTACCTGAGCTCGGCGAGGCTGTCCAAGAATATGTCGAGTCCACGGTGATGCACAGACTCAGCGACGAAGGCACGGAAACTCTGGACGAGTTCTGCATAGCCCCTTCGTCGCTACTGGTCAGCGAACTCTTCGGGGGCGAGGGTACGAATGAACTCGACGATTCCGCTATACTGAGGTGGAGTGGCGTCATGGCCGAACCCCATCACCTGATTCGCAATGTCCGTCGAGGTTCTTGGTCAGATGAGCAGTCCAATGCATTGCACGCGCAGGCGGCCGGTAGATGGGCCACTAGACAGGGAGCCAGAGCACGCAGGATGGAAGGCCATCACATGGTTCACTCTGGAGAACCCGACGCCGAATGGGTTTCAGAGCACATCCAATCCATAGCCGAGCAGGACAGCGCTGCGGCAGCGGTCCTGCTTGAACAGGCCGTTAGCCTAAGTGGGGACGAGTCCATCAGGGAGGCAGCCGCCGATCTTGCTCTGGAGCGTGGCGAGGCAGACATAGCCGAGTCCCATATTGAAGGCCTGAGCGTAAGTGTCGGGAGAAAACTCCGCTCCGCTCGATTGGCTCGACTCCGGGGTGATTCAAGGTCCGCGGAAGACATCGAGGCCGGTGCGATGACTGAAATGACGCCCGCTGAGTACACCAAGGCAGCCATCGCATCCCTAGTGCGCCGATACGACGACCGATTGCCCGGGCGCATCGACCATCGACTAGCGCAAGAACTGACGAGAGCCGCAGATGCGGTGAGCATGTCCTCACTGCCAGAATCAGAGCGTAGCGCTGGCAGCCTTGCACTCAACCTCATCAAGCACGGCATTGCTCTCGAAATCGACGATGTTTCCGCCGCCGCGAAGGCGCACAGCGCCCTTGAATCTGCAATGGGTCCCGAACACCCTCACATGGCTGTGCTTGACCTGCGTGCGCGGCTCTCATCGCGAACCGGTGGGAGCGCCTCAGCAGAGTCTCTCAACTCAGCTAGGTCACTGATTGAATCACGTGAGGACCTCAGCGAGAGGATTCGTCTCATCCATGCAGCCCTCGAGGCTACCGACAGTCACCCTGACTGGCTTGTTGAGGCCCATGCCTCAGTTGCCGCCATGCCGCTACGTGAGGACCTCGCAATGCACCGTCGTTTGTGCGCCCAACGCTGGTACTGGCGTGGTGTCCTCGAACCTGAACGCAGATTGTCACATTGGAGAGAGGCTGTAAACAGGTTCAGGATGGCTGAGTGCAGTGCAGCAGCAACAGAACTCATCGGCAGAATGGCGAGAGCAATTTAGATCTCTGCACCGATGAGGGTGCGTGTCTCAGTGATTCCGGGAATCGATCTGACTCCCTGAACGATGCAACGAGTTAGTTCGGCCTCGTCATCGGCTTCAATCTTGACGAATAGATCGTGAGGTCCGAAGACAATCCACTGCCCAACCACTCCCTCGATGGCACCTACGGCCTCTCTGACAGCAATCTCGCAGCCTACTTCGGTCGTGATGAGAATGAATCCGACAGCCATCCTCACACCTCCACCGCAATCAGCGTCTCAGTCTTGATGATTCCAGCCACTGAGCGCATATTACCAATCAAGGTCTTGGCCATCTCTCCTTCGTCGGCGAAGTCAATGCGAGTCACCAAATCGTACTCTCCATAGGAGACATGCGTCTCTGTGACGCTGTCAATTTCTAGAAGTGCCAGATATACATCTCTCTCAAGTCCCGGTTCTACCTTAATCAGAACGAAGGCAGTACTCATTCTCAGTCCTCGACGGGCATCCGCTCGGTCGCTGTTTATGACCTCTGCTATACGTTAGTTCGGTATCGCTCACGTGTGCGCAAGGGATAACAGGCGGACAGCGAGCGGACTAGCCATGCAAGCATCTGTTCCGGCAGTTCGCAGGCGTGCTGTAGCACTTATTCTCCTGCTGCTGATTTCAGTCTCCCCACTGGTCCCGGCTACGTTTGGTGCTGTATCCCGCTCGACCACTGTATGGTCGGGAACTGTGGTGCTCCAGGATGGCTACACAGTCGAGAGCGGGGAAATACTCGTAGTGCAATCTGGAACCACCATTCAGCTCGGCGATGACGAGAATATACTCGTGGCCGGAAGAATCACAGTACAGGGAACGAATACAGCGCCTGTGCTACTCGAAGCAATCTTGGGCAATCACGACGGCATCGTGTTCAATTCGAGCAGCAACGGGCTGGGCTCAAAGATAGAGAATCTAACAATCACTGATGCGGAGTATGGCATCACCATCTATGACAGCGACCCGACCATGAATGACCTCACGGTCATCAACGCTGACAGGGTTGCCATCGACTTGTTCGACGGAGCCTCGCCACGAATCAATGATCTCATCATAGACGGCGGCGGCCAGGATGTCCATGGATTTTCCACTTCATGGCGCTACGGCATCGGACTTTCCGTTGGGGCGTACTCGGCCCCCATCATTGATGGCATGATTGCCGACGGTCTGATTACCCGTGGACTGAACTACTGGGGTAACTCGGGTGGGCTAATCTCAAACCTAGAGATATCCAATGTCAGCGGCTCCACCCTCGCTATCGCTGCTGGGATATGGGTGGAAGACTCGATACCACTGATATCGGATTCCAGCGTGAGCCGTTGTGACAATGGTATCTTCGTGCGCCATATCACCTCTGGATGGACCACCCGGCCGACCTTTGTGGGAATGACAGTGGAGGATAGCCAGTACTATGGCATCATGGTTGAGCAATACAACCACAGCCAATTCTCAAACGTGCCTCACAATGCTGTTTTCAACGACCTCGAGGTGAGGGGGACGGGAGGACCAGGGGCCAAGACACCCGGGCTAGCCTACGCTGCATTCGAGGTCAACACCAGCGGAGTACAGGTCACTGACGCGCTAATCGAGGACAACGCGGCTGTTGGCTTCAAGGCCTACATGATTGGTTCATCGACTATACTCAACGAGATTGACCTGCTGAGGAATGGCAGGCCGAGCGCCACAGCTCCCCTCAATGACAGGGCTGGCCTGTTCATGCGCAGCGCCAACTGGGCCCCTACCATCAACGACCTAGTGGTCCGCAACTCAACGGGACCGGGCGTACTGCTGTGGAAGGGAGGCGCTCAAGGCGCTGATTGGGTGATAGCCGACAACGGCGCTACCGGTGTTGATATCCGCGAGTTCCATCCCGACCTATCCGGAGTAATAAGCACCGGTAATGGTGGTCATGGTGTCTCGGTCAGAGACTCCAGCAATGTCGAATTGGCATACGTGACTACCTATCAGAATGGACTCGGAGCGGCACTGCCACAACTAGGGGCCGGTTTCTACTTCCACGAGTCTAACGATGTCATGAGTGGCGGCAAGAACTCGACCTGCTTTGAGTGCACATCAATCGAAGATCAGCATGGATTCGTAGTACGCGACAGTATCGACCTGCAATTACTCTCAGTTGACATCAGAGACTCTGTCAATGCCCCAGCACTGGACATCGACAACAGTGGGATGGACCACGATGGCACGGTCATCATGGATGACATCAAGATCAACCTCAATTCGACCAGTCACTCGGTCACGCTGGATGAGGTAAACGGTCTGGTCCGGGGCCTCGACATGAATGGCGACAATGGCGGCCTGTTGTGGGACGCCAGTAGCCAGGAGGCCTCGTTCCTTGAGAACAGCGTAATCCGTGGCAATAACGGCTCCTGCTTCGACATGGTCGACCACAGTGAACTGTTCGTCCACAACGTCGTAATGGCTTGTGATTCCGCCGCTTCGGCAAGCGTCACCTCTAGTTTTGTCAACTTCACCAGCTCGTGGTTCACCAGTGGATTCGCCGATAGCTTCGAGATGTTGGGTGACAGTCATCTGCGTTGGATATCCTCAGGCAATCTCGACACACCGATCTACGCCGGTCAGGACAACATCCTCGATGTGATGTGGATGGTTGAGGTCCACACCGTCAACCAGCACCTGTTACACATCCCTCACGCCGAGTTCAATCTCACCTTCGACCTGTACGAGTCCGAGCACACAGGCACTCTACCGTACTCGGGATACTATTCGTATGGCCCCTTCATCGGTGAGCGCTGGACCCCAATGCAGGGCTGGTCCGATGTCAACACGGTCCACACCGGTTGCGACTACGATGGTGTTCACAACGACACTACAGCAGTCGACCTCGACACGGATATCTCGGTGTTCTGCCATCTTGAACTGTCCAATCAGCCACCATTCATTCTGTGGGATTCTCCCGAGCACGAGGCAATCTATGCCAGCGGTGGCCAGGTGGTATTCGACGCCAATCGGTCTTGGGACCTCGACTTCGACGAACTGAGTTACAACTGGACCAGCAGCATTGACGGTGACCTGTTGAGTGCATGCAGTTCGACCTCGGGCGGAAATGGCTCGTCTTTCACTGCCAACCTCGCCGCCGACGCCTGTCTTTCAGATGGAGTCCACCAGATTACTCTCGAGGTCTGCGACAGCGAGAACCAATGCGTGCAGGAGGTCCGTGAGATTGAACTGGTCAACCTGCCTCCAGTGCTTTCGGTTGGAACAACGCCGCAGATTTCGGCATGGGGAACTCTCTACCTAGGAATAACCGCCAACGTCACTGTCCACCTAGGCAGTACGTACGACCCAGAGGGAGACGAACTGCACTGCTGGGTAGAGACCTCCTATGAGCAAGGGACCGGTCAGCCGCCTGCAGGAGATGCAGAGTGCCCTGCTACAATCGTCCACACATTCCCGGGCGCACCCAATCAATTCTCAGTGACGGTGTATGCCTCGGACGGCGTCAATGTCCCCGTCTCGTGGACCTTCAACGTCGAGCTCTACAACGAGATACCAGTGGCAAATCTGGAGATTACTCGCACAGGCATGACATCGTCGGCAACCGTGCAACTTGACGGAACTGCGACTTTCGACCCCGAGGGTGATGGAGTCAAGTTCGAGTTCTGGAGCGACCGCGACGGCCTTCTCGCCTCTGGGGTGACACCTGACTCGGCAGTCGAGTGGATTGGGACTCTGTCGAAGGGGGACCACATCATCACGATGTACGCGAGCGACGATCGCCCCAACCATGCAGGTATGTGGGACTCGACCACAGCCGAACTCAGCGTATCCAACTCACCGCCAGTGGCGCTGATTGCCAATCCGTCCGATGGGATACTGACTGACTCTGGCGAGCTACTGGTCTTCGATGCCACTGGCTCGGGAGACTGGGACGCTGCTTGCATCGATCTGTCTGACAACGGCAGTGGACTGGTCTGCAATCCCTTTGCGGAATTCAGTACCGACCTAGTTAGCGTGCTCTGGGAGAGCGATCTATTGAGCGAGCCGATGGGTAGCGGATGGGTGTTAGAGACTAGGTTGCCGGAGGGCGTGCACCAGGTCACTCTGACTGTCGAGGACGGCTCAGGGGCCTCGGACGTGGCTGAGATTATGGTCAGGGTCGATGAGTCAGCCCCGGTTCTCGTTCTCGACTCGCCAATGCCCGATATCGAGGTCTACTCCAATCTGCCTGTGCTGTTCGACTTCCGACGCTCGTTCGACCCCGACGGCGACGACTTCACCGTCAGCGTGTACTCCGACCTGATGGCCGAGCCGATACTTGAAGAAAAGACGGCAGATTACTGGTACAACGACTACTTACCGGCGGGAGAGCACATGCTACGTTTTGAGCTGATAGACTCCAATGGGATGCAGCGCACCCATTCACAGGCACTCAAGGTACTGGAGACCGGTCCCGTAGCGGGAATCTCTGGCCTTTCGGAAGGTCAGTACATCCCACCGGGCGAGCCCGTGGTACTCAATGCATCGGCCTCCTATGACTACGATGAGGATATTGTGCTCTACCAATGGGTCCTGAACGACGGAACGTTGCTGAGCGACAAGATAGTCCACACTGTGAGTTTCCCACCTGGGCCCGTGCGCATCGATTTGCTGGTCAAGGACTCAAGGGGTGACTCATCTTCGGCCTCAATCAATCTGACAATCGGCTCAAGCTCACCGCAGTTGTACGAGCTCGAGGTATCACCAAGCAGCATCGACCTTGAAGAGCCGACATCGGTCCTCATCACGGTGCGGCTAGTGGATCCCGACGGTACCACTACCTCTGTGCGTGGAGAGCTGCGCGCGGGCGGGGTGTCGCAATCCCTCGATTTCCTAGACGATGGTACGGAGGGCGACCAATTCGCCGGTGACGGCATCTGGACCTATGCATCTGTCTGGACCCTGATGGGGAGCAGCGCGAGGGTGGAGGTATGGGCGCTTGACGGCGATATGGTTAGCCCGGGTTTAGTCGAAGTCATCCCCATCGAGTCGCCCGAGGACACGAGCATGTTTGACTGGCTACTCGGAACAGGACTCCCATTCCTGATTATGGCCCTGACTCTAGCTGTAATGGTGGGAATAGCCTACGCGAGTACCCGCAGGAGACAGGTTTCAAAGGACCTTGAAATGATAGAGTCGTGGTCCGGATTCGATCCACGAGAGTTGGATGAAGAGTTTGATGATTGAATAGTACAACAAGGGAGGGAGAAAATGGGAAAAATAAATCTCAAGGACAAACTATCCCTGTTCTCAGAGCACTGGTCACCTAAGGTAATCGCAGAGATGAACGATTATCAATTCAAACTGGTCAAGATACAGGGGGACTTCGTCTGGCACAGCCACGCAGACACCGATGAGGTGTTCATTGTAATCGAGGGAGCGATGAAGATCGAGTTAAGTAGCGGGACTGTGGAATTGAACGAGGGCGACATGTTTGTGGTTCCCAAGGGTGTCGCGCATAAGCCGTATGCGGAAGAGGAGTGCAAAGTTATGCTAGTCGAGCCACGCGGGGTGGTCAACACAGGTGACGCGAAAGACAAGCTCACTGCCTCAAACGACGTCTGGATTTGACATTAAGTCACAGAATGTAGGATAGTCACTGTTCCTGCGGTACCTCAAAGATGAGGCTGCAGCATGTCAACGCACCTTCGGCCTTTGCCAGCTCCGAGGCGACCACGGGTCGTGCATCATAGCCTAGGGCAGAGAGGCGCTGTCCGGTTCGGGGGAAGTCCGCTGCGAAAAGGATAGTACTACCGATGCGGACGACATTAGCTGCGTTTGACTCCGCCGGATCAATCGAGATGCAGGCCTGCTTGGGAAATGCACCGACATCAACCCATTCAGGATTGATGAGAAGGATGTCGTCCGAGACCGCGGTCACTGCTGACTTCAGGTGGAGACATCCGTTGAACTCAACCTCCTCAACGCTGTAGCCGTGGTCGGCAACCAGCGCCCTCAGCTGGCGCACGGCCTCGGTATTGCTACGGGTGGAAATGCCGACGTAGATGTCGTTAGCCACGACCACGACGTCCCCTCCATCGAGTATAGCGGGCGCCTGAATGTACTTGAGCGAGCGGTGCGGTGAGAGCGCCTGTTCGATCGAAGGTCGTTCGCCACGCCGGGAAAGCGCCCCCGGCCTCGTGATAATAGCAATCTCGTCAAGCACTATGGCAATGTCTTCGACGAACACCGAATCAGGAAAGTCTAGCTCCTCGTCAAGGTGTTCGACCCGGCAACCGAGTTCCTCGAGAATCTCTTCGTAGAGGCTGTGCTGGGCTCGCGCATTTTCGACATCAATCTCTTCGCGCTCAAGAAAGGTCAACTCGCAGACCCCGATGGCCGGACTAACTCCTCTGGTGATTGCTACACGCATTCGCTTCATAGGCAGATAGTCTGAGGACATAAAGTAGCGGAACACCTTCCGTCCTGCGTGGAAACCGGGTTGCATGGCAAGGTCGTGCTCGTCACCGGCGGTGCTGGTGGCATAGGTCAGGCCATTTGTAGAGCGTTCGCTGCCGAAGGCGCTCGCGTGGTTGTGCATCATCATTCCTCGACTGACGCGGCCGTATCGCTGGCCAAGGAAATCGACGGAATAGCCATCCGTGCGGATCTGCGCGATGACAAGGAAGCACTATCGATGGTTCGAAGCATTGTCTCTGAATCAGGAGCCCTCGATATTTGCATCGCTAACGCCGGCCACTACCCCACACCGTCGAAGCCACTTTGGGAAATTGATAGTGAGCGTTGGGCCTCCACCATTGACTCCAATCTTGGGGTGTCAGTGAGCACTGCTCGGGCCTTCCTTGGCTACGCTGCAGAAGTTGGTCAAGGATCAATCGTTCTGATTGGTTCGACAGCAGGTATCTACGGTGAATCAGGACATGCTGACTACGCTGCTGCGAAGGGCGCCATCACATCAGGTCTGCTGATGTCACTAAAGAACGACGTCTCGCAGATTGGTGGTGTCCGTGTTAATGCGGTCGCCCCAGGATGGACTGTCACGCCAAAGAAGGTCGAACATGGGGTCGACGAGGAGCTAGTAGAGCGTGCAACTGCGACGATGGCACTGAAGAAACTCGCTACTCCTGAGGATGTGGCTAAAGCGGTAGTCATGCTATCTTCGGACAAGATATCAGGGCACATCACGGGACAGGTCATCGAGGTCGCAGGCGGAATGGAAGGACGTTTAATTCCTTAAATTATTCAGGCTACAGACTCGATTCGAGCCACCTCTCTAGAGGTGACCAGTGCATCCATCCCACTGTCCGACAGTCGCCACTTAGGGCGTCGTGCCTGTGAGGCAGCCTCGACCATCTCACCATTGCGCAGTTCGTTGAGGTGGTGGCTCAGCAACTGTCTTGAAATCTCTAACTTCATTCGGATATCGGTGCCTGAGAGGCCTATGTTGCCCGATTCTGACAGTACCTCGAGTATGGCGAGCCGAGTCCCGGCGATAGGGTTCCTGATTCGTCCAATTTCCTCCCTAGACAGGCTGGAAATTGCATAGCGGCGCAGTTTACCATCCCTCCACGAAATAATCTGGCCGGTCGATTCCAGAGTATGGAGGTGGTAAGCTGTCACTCCGTTGGCGAGTCCGAGAGCATCGCGCAGTGCGGAGAAGTGGATTCCCGCGTTCGCCTCAAGATATCCGAGTAGACGGCCGCGGGTGAGCATATCTTCTCGATTGCTCTTCATCCTCGCGAGCATAGGAGATATCAGGGCTACTAGCACTGTCACCTTCACAAACTCAAGTACGAACGATCCAAGAATGAGTGATCCTAGGGCACCCGCTCCTCCAGCTAGGAGCCTCTGTGGCAAGGTGGAACCTGAATCATCTTCTTTCTCTCCCCGTTTGAGGACAGGCTGTGCTTCCTCGGAGTCTTCCTCGGCGGCTGCAAGGCCCTCGGCATTCACGGTACCGTCGTCATCCATGGTTTCGTCCAACGGCGTATTCATCATCCAGCCACCCGCGAGCATAGCAGCTACCGCAAGAGCGGCTACGAGACGGACCGTACGGACGCCTTCCATCACTCTGCGCAACCCATCTTCACCTATGACTGCCGTGGTGAATTGGTTTGACATTACGTAGTGGTGTTGAATAACAGAACTCTCATCACGAGTCGAGGAGCGATGGCGGAGGAGTCTGATGTTTCCATTGGTGATGACACCGAGCGCGAGGAGGCGATGCTGACCGCGGCCCGTTCAGTAGTGAGGACGTGCATGCAGGTGCGACCGCACGAGCACGTGCTGGTAGTAACCGATCCGTCTACTTCCGAGGTCGGGCGCTCACTGTATGAGGCCGCCTCGGAGGTTACTGATCGCATCCTCATGATGATGATGCCTCGCAGGCACAGGCAGGGTAACGAGCCACCGGCCTCAGTCGGTGATCTGATGCGTCGTCAGAATGTCGTACTGCTCGCCACTCGCCACTCCTTGACTCACACCCGTGCACGACTGACTGCATCGCGAGAAGGAGCTAGAATCGCTTCGATGCCAGGAATCAACGAGGAAATGATGGCGATGGGTGGAATGACCGCCGATTACAACGCCCTGCAGAAGGAGATATCGGGGCTGAACCCAATGCTGCGGCGTAGGCGTGATGTCAGAGTGACGACTCCGGCGGGTACAGATGTGACCTTCAGGACCGGGGCCCGCTGGGTACTCGAGGACAACGGCATATGCAACCGGCCTGGGCAGGTGACCAACCTGCCGGCCGGAAAGGTCTTCGTTCTGCCTAAGGAGCAGACGCTGAGCGGTAAAATCGTCATCGACGGCTCGTGGGAAGGTGTCTTGCTAGACGAAACCCTCACCTTCCTAGTCGAGGAAGGCATGGTGGTCAGCATTTCCGGTGGCGAACTGGCAGAGAGTATTGAGTCGGTGCTTGACGAGGCTAAGGTCGGCCTGCGTCCGTCTAGGGCCGGACTGGTCAAAACTGTGGCTGAGTTCGGTTTCGGGATGAACTCGAGGGCGAGGATGACTGGAAACAGGCTCGAGGATCAAGTGGTGCGCGGCTCCGCTTACTTCGGAATTGGTGACAACTCCGCTCTCGGTGGCTCGGCAAGCGTAGGCATCCACATGCGAGGAGTCATGCTGAAGCCAACAATTGAACTGAACGACGTCGACCTTGTGGTCGACGGCAAGATTACCGCCCGCAAGAGGTGATGAATTGCGCGCACTACTCTGGTGCAATGGGCAGCAGCCCTCAGAAACAGTTGTCCAAGGCCTTCTGGAGGGCGCTGTTTGCTTCGGGGTTGATGGAGGGGCCGATAGGGCTGCTGAGGCAGGTTATGCTGTCGAACAGGTCCTCGGGGATCTCGATTCTATCGATGCCGACAGGTGGCGCAGTCGAACCTACGAATTAGCTGACCAATCGAGCAGCGACCTAGCCAAGTCCCTTTCACTACTCATTGAACGCGGTTATGATGAGATCGACGTCGTCGGCTCGGATGGAGGCGCCACAAGTCACTTCTTCGGGAGTTGGGCGGCGTTATGCGAGGCGCCCTCAGGGGCAGCCATACGACTCCACCACGAAGACTCTGTGACTCATAGGATACATCCGCAGGAAGGCGAGCGCGAGTTCGCGGTGCGCTCCGGGGACGAATTCTCAGTGTTCGCACTAACTCCTTGCCGTAGCGTACACCTACACGGCGCCCGGTGGGAGATGGACGGTGCACCGATGACCCTGTCCACGGAAGGACTCCACAATGTAGCCTCGGGAGAGTCAGTGCGCATCAAGGCGGATGGAGTCTTAGTAGTGATAGTCCCGCAGAACTGATTATTCCTCTTCTACAGCCTGTTGCTTGGGATCGCGGGAGAGCAGCATGGCGATTGGACGCGTCCTCGGGTCGGACTCTAGAGCAATTTTCATGATTACAGCCAGAGGAACTCCAAGGACCATCCCCATGACTCCCCACGCCCATCCCCAGAAGGCCACTAGGAGAAGTAGCACGATGGGAGACATGTCAAGCCTTTGTCCGGCCAGTTGCGGCTCGACCACAGCCCCCCATGCCTGTTGGTTGAGGACCAGCACTAGGATGAGTATGGCAACCCAAGTTGGGTTCAGTACGATGAAGCCGAGGAAGATCGGAGGAATCAGTGAAATCAACGCTCCCACATAGGGAATGAAGTCCATCATGAAGGTGATTGATGCCCACATAAACCAGCCAGGGATATCGAGGTACCAGAGGACAATCCCTGCGATTACAGCCTGGCCGAAGGCTACGGTGGCCCTGGTAACGACATAGGTGTTGATTCCCTCCCCAGAGGAGCTCGCTACAGCCTGCACCCTTTCGGCATCCTCTGGGTAAGCTGCCTTCAATCTGCGAGGCAGAGTTTCGGCCTCAAGGATGATGAAGAGCAGGAAGATGAGAACAGTCACTGCGCTGGCGGTAAAACTCGCCAATGAGCCAACGAATCCAGTCAGGTAGTCGTTGATGGTATCCAAACTCAAGAGCGCCGTCAGGCCGCTGACATCGAAGGAGTATCCCCAGAGCTCCAGCCCCTCCAACCAGGTCAGCTTGATGTTGAGCTTATCAGTCAGCCCAGGTATCTCCTCAGTGAACGCAGTCAGGTTGGAGTAGAGTAATTGCGATGCCATCCACATCACTAGGAAAAGAAGCGCTACGAGGACGCCGTATGGCATCAGTGGATGAGCGTACTTCTGCATTATCGGACGCTCCTCCAACCACTGTGCAGCGGGCCGGATGAGCAGGAAGAGAAGAGTTGCAATCACTAGGGGCTGTATCACCGCCTTGAGTTGGATTATCGCTAGCACCGAGACCATCAGGATGATAGCAATGTTGGCTACTGTACCCGAAGGTAAATCACGCAGGCTCTGAGTCTCTCCCATGCTCTCCCCTATCCACGCCAGTGCGACCAGCGCATGAATAATTCCCCAGACGGGATTTTCACTCCGCCCTTTCGTATATGGCTTCAAAGCGCGCCGCATCGTGCTCGAAGGTGAATTTTTCAAGCACCCTATGTCGACCAGTCTCTCCTTTCTCTTGCAACTTTTCTGGATCGGCCAGCTCGGCCATGATAGCACCCGCCATGGAGTCCGGATCTCCCATTACGAACAGCCTGCCCACGCTCTCGTCCACCATCTCTGGCAGCGGCCCATGGTCGACTGTTACAACTGGAGTACCCGAAGCCATGGCCTCTAGCGGAATAAGGCCTTGACCCTCGTAGTAAGAGGGATAGACCACGAGGTCGGCGGAGCGGAACAGTGCCGCCAATTCTTCGAAAGGCATCCCAGACTCAATTGTTACCG
>CBFHQW010000017.1:0-18654 GCA_965658085.1 Candidatus Thalassarchaeum sp. | reverse complement strand
GTCACCGAATCGACGTTGCCTAGGTTGTCACGAGCGGCTTTGCTTGACGATGTGCTTAGCTTGTCGGCTAGGTACTGGGTGTAGTCGGAGACGTCAGAAGAGGACCTTTCCAGACCGATTGCCGAGTGGGCACGACTCAATCTTCCAGAGGGCAGCTTCGCTGTCCGAGCGCGCAAACTGGGGACGGGCATCCCCGGATTCTCCAGCAGCGAAATCGAGAGCGAGGTGGGTGCTCTGGTCATGAGAGACTCCAACCCAGTGGACCTGCATGAGCCGGAGAATGAAATCTCTGTGATAATAGCCGGACCTGATGACGGCCCCACGCACCGCGACGACATTGGGCAGAACAGCCCAATCGTCGTGTGGGGCCTGAGACAACCCGGCTGGCAGCGTGACAGCTATGCTGGAAGGGCACCTACGGACAGACCGTTCTTCCAACCTGTCTCGCTGGATCCGAGGCAGGCGAAACTCATGATTTCGCTCGCTCACCGGCGCTTGTCCGAGACGAAAACGGTCGTGGATCCGTTCTGCGGCACGGGAGGTATCGCCATCGAGGCCGCACTACAGGGCATCGAGGTGCTGGCCAGCGATCTCGACTCGAGGATGGTCGAGGGGACGCTGGAGAACCTAGAGTGGGTTGGCACTAGCGCCAACGTCGAGACCTGCGGGGCATCGGACATCGCTTCACTGTGGGGTAGTAAGAGCAACTGCTGCTTCGTGTTTGACCCACCTTATGGCCGCAGCTCGTGGAAGTCCGGAGATGGAGCTGAGTTGTTTCTAGAAGCACTCTCTGCAGCCCACGATATAGACCCGAGTGGTTCGATCTGCACTATGCTTCCCACAGGCCCCGAGGCACTGGATTCGTTCCCTGAGCAGGATGTCGAAGTGCTCGGCATGCCCTGGAGCGAACTCGGGGGGCAAATCAGGGGATGCGGGTGGGAGCCTGTACTCTCAGTACCCATCAAGGTCCACCGTAGCCTAGCGAGAATGGTTGTCGTCTGCCATCCGGCGGATTGAAGACAGGTGGGCTTTCGTCGCAGTCCGGACCGTTAGGGTAGTTTGGATATCCTTCCGGCTTTCGGAGCCGGAGACGCGGGTTCGAATCCTGCACGGTCCGCCACTATCTCTGCCAGCGACTGACTTCGTCTCCATCCACGTCGACGACCGATACGCGCCTAAGTCCAGCTGCTGACAACTCACTCTCGCTGAATATAATTCCATCATCTCCTGACAGCGTGAATGGTGAGCGGCACAGATGCGCTTGATTCACTACTTCGTCTGCTAGGAAACGCCTCCATGTATCGGCCCCTCCCTCGACCATGAGCGATTGCACACCGCGATCTCCAAGCATATCGAGGATTCTCATCACCGTGATCTCCCCATCATCATCCGTTAGAACCACTCGTTCCACATGAGGAGCATCATCCAAATCGCTCGGCTCGGTGCAGTGAATCACAAGAGTGGGTGCCGCGCCATCGCGCAGCAAGACGCAATCATCAGGAATCCTACAGTTCGGATCGATAACAACCCTCAGGGGCTGCTCACGCGGGCCGATGTCAATCCCTCGTACAGTTAGAGAAGGATCATCCCTGATCACCGTGTTGATACCGACTAGTATGGCCATGGATCCGGCTCGCAGTTCGTGAACCAGTTCGAGCGAAGACTCTGATGAGAAGCGCTCGGCAGGGAGATCTGAATCGCCATCTATCCTACCGTTTGAGTCGATTGCAGCTTTGAGTAGCACATGTGGCCGCTTGCTTTGGCACCAGTGCATGAACTCAAGCATCTGCTCCTCACATTCGTCTTGCAGTAACCCCTCTTCGACACTGACTCCCTCAGCTCGCAATGCAGCGACCCCACCCCCACGAACGGTCGGATTGGGATCAGCGGCTCCAATTACTACATGAGTAATTCCAGCCCATAGAAGTGCCTCAGTGCAGGGAGGAGTTCTGCCGAAGTGGTTGCACGGTTCTAGGGTGATATAGGCGGTAGCACCGGTGGTGGAAATACCTCGCACCTCGGCGTCTGCAATTGCCATTTGTTCTGCGTGCAGACCACCGATGTGATCATGCCATCCCTCAGCGACTACGACTCCGTCGCGGACCAACACGCATCCTACCAATGGGTTGGGCATCACGCACCCCCTTCCTCGCTCCGCCAACTCGAGGGCGCGACGCATGAAATCTTCCTCTCCGTCCATCGGTCCCGGACTTGGGAACTGCCTTCTACTCATCATTTCTTGTATTGAGAGAATTCAAGTCAAAACCCCGTCCTGTGAGCATCATGCCGCGTGTAGCCTGCATCCTCAACCCAAACGCCCGAGATGGCTTATCTCTCAAGCAGTGGGACGATTTTGAGCAGGCTCTTGCAAACTCCGGATTCGATGTCGACCTGCACCAAACCGAGGCCCCCGGACATGCGATGGATATTGCTGAAGGCCTGGTTGATGGAGATCACGAACTGGTGGTGGCCGTAGGAGGGGATGGAACCGTCCATGAGGTGGCATCAGGCCTGCGTGGCTCGAGCAAGGTCATGGGTATTCTTCCCATGGGAACTGGTAACGATTACGCCAGAGCGCATGGCATTCCTGTTCCAAAAGGAAAGAAGTTCCCAGGTCTGCAAGGCGCTGTCGATATCCTAGTCAGTGGAACTGATCGCAGGGTCGGTTCACTAAGAATAGAGGGGCCACCGGCACCCGATCACCCCTCCAAGGCTGCTCCGATTCCTCGCACATGTAACGGCGAGCCCGAGACTCCTGGCAATCTAGTCCGCTGGAGTTTTCTCGAGTGCGACGGAGGCGTCACTTCGGTAATCAATCGAATGAAGGACGAGGGACAGTTCAAGAGAATTCGAGGAGCTAGGAAGTACGACCTCCTCGGTATCAAGGCAATTATCTCTTGGAAGAAGCAGACAGGCGAGTACAGGATTGATGGGGGTGAGCCGACAAATGTCGATCTCTCAGGCCTATTCTGTCTAAGCCAGTGTCAGACCTTCGGTGGAGGCTACAAGGTCGCCCCTGGGGCCAAGCCAACGCAGGGTCACTGCTCACTGGTGATGGCGTGGGGAATGTCAAAAATGCAGATGCTGATGTTAATGGGTCCTGTGAAGAAGGGAAATCATGTCGGTAAGTGGGGAATCACCATGGAGAATGCCAAGAAATTCGAAATTTCCACCTCTACTGAGTCACCTCTGATTATTGGCGTGGACGGCGAGGCTGTGATTACTACTCCTGCTACTATGCAGTATCACGATGATCAACTGACAGTACGAGGCGCAGCTTCAATTCCTAACGAGTAAAGTGGCGCAGACGGAGAGATTTGAACTCCCGAGTCACAAGGACACCGGATTTCAAATCCGGCGCTATACCAGGCTAAGCGACGTCTGCAGCAGGTTTGCGAAGCCGTCGGTGTCCATGAATCCTTTCGGACTCAAAGTCCGTATGTCCCGGGTCTGCACCATGCTGGTAGACCCGTGGTGGCCTCAGGATGAGTGAGCCCGATGAACAACACCATGATGATGATGAAGAAGGCCGGGAATAGAGCGGTCAGAGTCAGTATGCCAGAGTCACTTTCACCCCACAGGTGCATGAAGATGGCTGCTATCATCATGAACTTTGGAATCGCGATTATGGTCAGTATCCACAGGGTCAATTGCCTCTCTGTCATATCAAAGTCCACTGCAGTCGGCCCCAAATTTGCCCCCACTGCTGCAACTTCAATCAAGGTGAGCAGCATGAGTCCGAAGAAGTTCATCCAGTACGCATCTCTTCCCATGATTGTTTTTGACATATTATTACCTCAGTATAGATAGAAGAATGGGAAGACTAGGACCCAGACTAGGTCCACGAAATGCCAGTAAAGGCCGAAGTACTCAATTCCCACGGCACTCTGCGGGTTGTAAGCACCAGTCCAAGCCTTGTAGGTAAGGTAGGACAGTCCGACGATGCCGCCGAATACGTGTAATCCATGGGTCCCAGTGGTGACATAGAACAGCGACGCACTGACCTGAATGTTGGCCACCATGTGTGCTCCGGTTGCCTCATCGATGTAGTGGTGCGCCTGGTAATGGTCGTTGTTGATCAGATAACCCTCACTGTACAACGAATGTATCTCGTGCTCGTGGATTCCGAGGAAACCAATTTCAGGCACATGGAAGCCGATGAACCACTCAATCATCTTCATCGTCAGGAAAAGAGTGGCTAGGCACCAAGTTGCTCCTAGGTAGCGGTAGACTCTCTTCCTGCGAACCTCTTCGTCGACACTGCCAACGGGTTTGTGGGCCCAGCGCAGTGCTTGCACTATGGTGAATGACGAGATAATCAGAGCGAACGTGTTGATGGCTCCGGGTGCGATGTGCCACCAGCTCGACGCAATGAGCTTGCTCGCGGGCTCGAAGCATGTCACTGCGACCCCCTCAACCCAGTCTCCGGACTCGAATATAGTGTCGCAACGTGGTATGCCTTGCCGGTACCGGATGTAGGTCGAGAACAACGAACTGAAAATCATCATCTCAGACATCAGGAAGACCCACACCCCGACCTTACGGATCTGGATTTTTTTGAACGGTACTCCACGAGAGAGTGGCTCGTAAGAGCCGTCGAACGACATATCTTGGCGCCACCAAACGATGATTGAGACAGCGATGACCGCAAGAGCGACGAACACCATTGGAAGATATCTTCCGTCGTACTCTCCAAACGTGAACAGACCACCTAGCATTAGCAGGAAAAGACCAGACCCTATCGATAGGATGAGCGGGGCGTACGAGTTGTGAGGGGCACCGTGACCCCAGTCGTGCGGACCCCACGGACTCGGGTGGTCATCATGACCGTAATCGTCACTCAATGCGATCCCTCCTCTGGTGCATCATCATCCACCATCAGCCTGCGAAACATCTGTCCAAATCTTCCAGGTTCGTTTGCGACATGCTCGTTAGCGTCCTTCAGTTCAGGTAGGTTGTGGGGATCGAAACTTGGCGTTGGTGGAGGAGAACTGGTCATCCACTCAAAGGACCAGCCGCCCCACGGATCGGCAGGAGCTTTCTCTCCCCGTACCAATGATTTGACCATATTCACTACCATCAGAAGGTTACTGGCGAAGAACAAGAAGGCGGATACCGAGATCAGCATGTTCCAGTCAGCCGCCCATTCTGGTAAGGCTTGGATATCATCTGTAGTGATGTAGTAAGTGTGAGTTCTCCTAATCATTCCCACGACTCCGAGCCTGTGCATCGGCCAGAACAGTGCATTGTATGAGATGAAGGCTGTTAGGAAATGCAAGACTCCGAGCCTCTCGTCCAGCATCCTGCCGGTCATCTTTGGGTACCAGTAGTAGATAGCAGCGAAGAAACCGAAAACGGTCCCGCCGACCAGTACATAGTGGAAGTGTGCAACCACGAAGTAAGTCTCGTGCAGGTGAACATCCATTGCCATCGATGGGAAGAACATCCCCGAGATCCCACCCAGTGTGAAGGTCACTAGGAAACCCAGTGTCCACAGCGTGTGAGTGCGATAGACCAACGAGCCGCCATGCATCGTCTTGAGCCAGTTGAAGATCTTGATTCCTGTAGGTACTGCCACCAGCATCGTAGTCAACATGGTGACGAATCTCAATGTCGGAGACATGCCTGAAGTGAACATGTGGTGCCCGTAGACGATGAAAGACACGAGACCGATTCCTGCCATAGCGTAGACCATTGATTTGTAGCCGAAGATGGAACGCCTCGCACTGGTCGCTATCACTTCAGATATCACACCGAAGGCCGGGACGATGACAACGTACACCTCGGGGTGTCCGAAGTACCAGAACAGGTGACTCCACAGCAAAGGATCCCCCCCGGCTGCAACATCGTAGAAAGCGGTCCCTATGGTACGATCTAGGTAGACTTGAATCAGACCGACGCCGAAGGCTGGAATAGATAGGAAGAGCATCAGGTTGGCAACTAGTATCGACCAGGTAAACAGCGGCATCTGGAACCAACCCATTCCAGGGGCCCGCATTACTGCCATTGTGGTCAGGAAATTAATTCCTGTCAGAGTTGACGAAGCTACCAGCATAATCTGGCCGGCGGCCCACATGCTCACACCAGCGTGAGTATTCTCAGAGACGACATAGGGCGCGTAACCGGTCCATCCGGTGTCCGCTCCCGCCCCACTAAATACTCCCGTGAATATCAGCAGAGCCGCCACTGGCTGTAGCCAAAAGGAGAGTGCGTTGAGGCGTGGGAAAGCGAGGTCCGGCGCTCCTATCTGTAGAGGTACAATCCAGTTTGCGAAGCCGGCAATCAACGGCATCGCAGCGAGGAAGATCATGGTAGTGCCATGCAACGTGAAGAACTGGTTGTAGTAATCCTGTGAGATGAAGTCATTGCCAGGAGACGACAGTTGGACCCTAATCATCAGCGCCATTATCCCGCCCACACCTAGGAAGAACAACCCCTGCACGAAGTACAGTGTCCCGATCTTCTTGTGGTCGGTACTGGTGAGCCACTCCGTAATCCAAGGAGCGAAACGACTCCACTCGAAACCATCAGGATTATTGCGGTAGAAGACATATAACACGACGATGCTCAGAAGCACCGCGGAGACAATAATCAGAGTGGCGAGCACCTTGAATGGATCCGCTTCGGGGAGGGCCTCCGGACCGAAGCCCAAGACCGTCGTCTGCGCTCGGTCCCACATGTCGCCACTGGAACCACTGTCACCCTCGTTCCCATTCACGGAGTTTGTGTGGAGGATGAACTCGACATCACTCCCACTGTCGGGTGCAGTCCACTCAAGGTCCCATGAGCGCTGATCGTTACCTTCGGTTGTATGACTCGCTTCGTTAGGGCCCCAGACCTGCGCTGATGAATCCAAAGTAGTCAACGTGCCATCACTGGCCCATAGGTTGAATCCGCCTAGATTCGCATTCCCATCCGTAGCTGGTCCACCAGTAAATGAAACAGTCACAGCATAGGTCTCCGAGGCGTTGTAGGTTCCAGGAAGCCCTGAGATTGATGCGGTTACAGAAGGACTGGCTTCGGTGCCGTGACAGTTGCACCCCGTGTCCTTGACACCAGAGATTCCGGAGGGCAGGGATGTGACGGCGGGAACGACAATCATGGCCATGGCTAGCAGAGAAATCAGGACGAGCCTTCGTGGGACAGTACTCCTCTCCATTTCGAATCACTCCACGAGAATTTGTGCCGTCATGTAGGCGTGGTTATCTCCACAGTACTCGGCACACAACATCAGGAATGAGGTATCCTCGACAGCCGGCATCCAGAGATAGGTAATTTGGCCGGGTTGCACATCCTCCATCATCCCGAATCCCGGGTTCTTCACGGCGTGAGTGACATCGATAGAAGTCATCGTAGCCAGATAAGTCTCACCCGTCTTTAGCATCAACAGTGGTTTCAACTCACCCTCAACAGTAGAGTAACCAGTTGAGCAAATATCCTCTGACAGTTCGTAACAGTCGAATTCCCAGAACCATTGCTGTCCAGTAATGCCGATATCGTGATAGCATGAGGAGCGAACAGCGTCGGGCGCGCCTTCAGATCCATCGTGATCAATCCAGTTGTTGGATGATTCGCCATCCTCACACACACTCCCATGGTATCCATCAGGACCAGTCTCACTCCAAACTGCATCGAGAGGAGCCCACGAAATGTAGGTTAGCCAAACGATGAGAATGAATGGCAGAACAGTCCAGGTGACCTCTAGTCTCAGGTTGTCGTAATCCTTGGGGAAAACCCCCACTTCCAGATTGTCGATATTGGGGCTCTCACCATCTTCTGAACGGTAGAAGTACGAATGATGGTAGAGCCATCCGAAAGCGATGGCTCCGACGAATAGCGACCACAGGATGTAGTCATCCCAGATGGTATCGTATAGCGGGGTCACTCCAGCCATCGCTATCTCTCACTCACATGCGCACGAAACACCCTCATAAGTATCGCGGAATGGATATCAGTAAGGCCTGCTATGAAGAGTCGAGAAACGACTTCAAGGCAAGGCTCTCCATAGGCACTTTGAGATGCCTCCAGATTGGGTGGACCGGAATGCCCGCAAGGAGGGTCCGTCGGACCGCGAGATTCGCTTTCGAGCCGCTGCTAAGGCGATAGCACAGAGCATAATCAGGAATCGTCCCACACTAGATTCCCCGAACTGTCCGGTGCTGGTGGAGGGGACCAAGGACGTGAAGGCCCTCAGGGCACTCGGATTCTCCGGAGTGATAGAGAAAGTGAACAGAGGATGGGATCGCTCTCGGATGGTCGCCTATCTGCATGATACCTACGGCACTCGAAACATCGTCGACGGAGGCCCCTCCCTGATTCTTCTAATGGACTGGGACAGGACTGGGGGGAGACTTCAAACCGGGTTCAGAGACAGGTTGATGGCACTTGATATCCCTGTTGACGAAGCGCTTCGACAGACCCTGCTCAAGGTGATGAAGCCTGAAGGCAGGACCGTCGAGTCTCTAACTCCTCACTCAAGAACACTCGTACCGATGATTGACGAGATTCTCCGTGAAGCGAATTGAAAACTACTCAGGTAGCACCGTAAAACTCTCTTTGACCGTGTTTAGAACGAGGTGGGTGACCGAACGCTCCACGCCGTCGACCGACATTACGTTCTTCGAAAGGTCGTCGAGATCGCTGCGATCCCGTGCTCGCGCTATCACCATGGAATCGAAGTCCCCAGTCACGTCGTAGACACCGTACACTCTGGAGTCCTTCGCTATCTTCTCCTGAATTTCAATCAGGCGGCCCTTCTGTATGCGCAGACCGATGACTACAGTCAACTCCCACCCAGCCTTCTCAGGGTCGAGCATGACAGTGTAACCTCGGATGGCACCCGACTCTTCTAGGCGGCGCACTCGATTACTCACTGTCCCTAAAGAGACCCCGGCCTCTTCGGATATCCTGCGCATCGATGCCCTAGCGTCGCGTTGTAGCACAGAGAGTATGCGACGGTCCGTGTCATCCAACATGAGTTCCACCGGGAGTTACGGATTTATCGAACCGGCTATTGAACATATGCTAGCGCCCCGAAACACTTCCTGTTCGTTCGTTCATCATTAGCGAATTATTCGTTGTTATTCTGATTAATCGTTAAGCCACGCTGTAGAGTGAGCAACAAACGCTCGGCGCTGCCAAGCATCAGACTGATTCTCCCACCGACCCATACAGGAACACAGTCACCGTTCTGAGTGTCAATAAGAATCCGCCCGCCCCTCATCCCTTCGAGCCCATGTCTTTCCTCAATCAAGGCATCTCCATCCTCAAGCAGACTGTCGATGAGAGCACTGTCGACTTCACAGGATGCTCCGGGCAAATGGGGGCCCAGAACCTGGGACGCACCTGCGACCACTCGTTCCACCTCGCCGGCACGGAGTTGGGCGGCATTGAGTCCGAGATGCATCACTTTGAGGGGTCGCCAGCGGTTACCAGGAATTCTCACCCTGCCACCTCGGCGACTGCGTCCCGACTCCCAGACCACCCTCGCCTCAGGCGTCGAAAGCAGTAGGCGTTTACCGCGCAGCCACAGATCGTCTGGTAGCGCACCCCAGGTCGATTCGATAGAGGATGCCATCGATTCAGAAAGTGGTTGAGGGGAGTTTCCAGGATCAGGCTTTACATCCTCCGGGCTGAGGAACGTATGTACCTCAGGAGTAGGGCGCTGAGGAGCATCCGCGGACTTCTCAAGCACAGCGAGGAAGAAGCCACCTCCATCGATGCTATCGTTCCAGACCCTCATACAGTGAGCGAGCTGCTCGGAGATTTCAGACTCTTTCGGCGGCATCATAGACTCGGGAAAATCCTCATCAGAAGGCTCTCCGTCATCGTTTAGGTTAGGCCAGTCCATGCGGCCTTTCTCCCCTGGGACGCCCTCAAGGAGTGGCGAGACAGGAAGCAGACTCATCACATCGCTAGAGCGTAAAATCTCAGCGACGACGGCTTCGTCCTCGACCGGGTCGAGTGAACAGGTCGAATAGACCACGCGACCTCCGGGTTTGACCAGCGCTGAGGCCTTGTTCAGGAGGGCGAGTTGCAAGTCATGCAACGATCGTCCTCCAGAAGGCAACCACTTGCCCCAAACATCTGGATTCTTTCTAGTTGTACCCGAGCCGGTGCATGGCGCATCAACTAGAATCCTATCGAATCCGGACTCCGGAACACGTGGGATGTGTCGGCCGTCGTGGTGAACCACCGCCACAGTCCTTGAGCCATGCCTCTGGACGTTGGTAACCAGCATGTTGACTCTAGAGTTTACGACTTCGTTAGCGAGAACAAGTCCACGCTCTCCCATATGCTCGGCAATCTGAGTGGTTTTGGAGCCGGGAGAGGCACACATGTCGAGCACGACGTCACCCTGCTTGGCCCCAAGCGCCAGCACCGGCAGCATCGAGGATGCCTCCTGACGAGTCAGTCGTCCAGTTTCGTGCAGCGCTTTGAGAATCTCCTTGATCTCACCTTGGGCAGAGCCTCGATCGAACGGCATCGCCCATGCGCTGCCGGGCCCACTGAACCAAGTGATTCGCTGCGAGCCTATGCTTTCGAGCCAGTCCTCAGTCCAGTCGCAGTCGGCTCTGAGCGGATTCACCCGCACCGTCTCTGGTAACCTGTCGAAGGAACCACTCAACCAGCCCGCGGCATCCTTTCTCCAGTGGGAGACAGCACGCAGCAGGACACTGTTCTGAGCCATCAGACTCCAAGGTACATCACTCTGACCCACGACCCGCGGGTGAAAGCGACAGCAATCAACTGCGCGATTCTTTCCTCCGGCGGAGCACCGTCCATCCTGTATTGCGGATTTCAGAGTGAGCAGCACCGTAAACGGTTAAACCCTCAGCGAAACACTCGACTCCTGCGGTGAGAGCCGCGTGGGATGCACATGACAGGATTGCGTAGGAGAATAGCTAGTAAATCAGAGGAACCAATGAAGACCGATTTGAACGGTGCGACTAGAAAATTAGTCGAATTGGTCGAACGAGCCAGAGCAGTGGGGAGGGAGCAGGGCCCCCTAGTGCCGGTCGAGGCTCTAGTGACCATCGAGCGAGACAGTTGGATATGGCAGATTGTCGACCGCGAGGTCCTCGACACTCTTAGTCACAGACTGGTGTTTGAGTCCAACAATGGCAAGCGCAGGGAGATTCTGATGACCACTTCGATAGACACTGCCATGAGCGCCGCCTCGAAGATAGTGGAATTGGACGGTGGCTGTGTCCTCATCGAGACACTGGACCCCTAATCGACCCCTTAGGGGTCGCATCTAGACATCTCGCGGAATTGAAATAGTGCAGGCAGGTGCGACGCCCGATGGCCAAGGAGAAGAAGGGCAGTGGGATCCAGCAGGCAGCTGGACTGATTCGTTACTTCGATGAGGAGTCTGAGGATGCCATACAGATATCCAAGGGCATGATTTACGCAGCCTGTGTAATCTTTTCAGTGAGCATCTACCTAGCGAATCACGGCGTCTGGTCGTGGATGTGGTCGACACTCGGCCTGTGATTAATCCTCATCAGAGAGGTCCACGAACGGAACCTCATCGAGAAGGTGCCCTGCTTCGACTTCATCCTGATTCCCTGTATTGGTACGAGGGGACGCGCGCTGTGCACTGGTCTCCGACGAGCGAACCTCAGTGTCTGGGTCTGCCTCGATGAGCGCGCTTGTAGCCCTTCCCAACGCACGCTCCACTGCGGGTGCGTTACGGTCAGCGAGAGCTGCACGGGCTTCACTGATAGCCATCTCAGCAGCGTCGAGTATGCCTGAGACTGCTGCATCCAATCCCCTGAGCCTTCTGAGTGAGTCTTCAAGCCGGTCAATCTCTTCACTCATGTCCTCACTGGCGCGCGTGATGAGATCTTTCCATGCGCTCCTATGTCGAGCTGCTTCGCATCCGGTGACCTTCTCGAACTGACGCAACCGACTTGGTTCCCAGGGGTTCCTTCCCAGCAAGGCGACGAGGTCATGCACGCACCTCGCACGAAGGCCCAATGGACCAGATAACTCAATCCGGTTAAGGAAGCAGTTGGGCAGCAGCCCAAAGCCCCAGTATGGGCTGCTTGAAATCTTCATTTCCAGTTCGTTGGCGCGGGAGCCGAGCGTCCACTGTTGCTCGTCGAAGCCGGGCTGCTCAGCGAATTTTGGAGGATCGTGCGGACCAAGTGCCCTGAGCGCAGCCTGCGCGATGTCACCGAGGAACACTTTGCCTCCAGAGTCCGGCCAGCCCTCGGGGCGCAGATATCCATCCTCGTCGATGGCCATCTTCGGTTGCCCGTCGCGCACTTGTGCGTACAACACGGTACGACTCGCATCCGAGCCGACCCACTCCTCATCCTCTGCACTCACAATTCCCCTGCGTGCGCGAGACGGGTTGAACGTTGCGCGCACGTGGGAACCGCTAAGTCCCTCCGAATCAAGCACTACGTGTGCCGCGTAGGAAGTACGGAAGACTGCAGAAGACAGTCGAGTCGCCACCTTCAGACAATTGTAGCAGGTGTAGGGCGGGCAAGCATTGCCCAATCTCCTCTCATCCGGGCTACGTCATCCCAGCAGAGCGTGAATGGCAGGGCCCGGAGACAGTGGACAAGAGGGGCAACAAGAAGAACCCGGCCAAGAAGTAGTCAGCGCGGCCTTTGATACGGCGCTTCGCCTATTGCAGGAAGTTCTTCTGAAGTTTCAATGACCTCGGCCTCCGGGAGCTCCCGTTGGGCGCGGTGATAGATTTCTCTTAGTGTCTGATCACCTATCTCGAGATAGACTCGAGTGGTGGCGATACTAGCGTGACCGAGAAGACGTTGAATCGTGACTAGGTCGGCACCGCGTTCCAACAATCCGGTGGCAAAGGTGTGGCGTAGGGTGTGTGGACTTAATCGCGAGCGAGGGATCTCTGCTGCATCGGCCAACCTGTCGATTAGTTTCTGCACCGAACGGGGGTTCATCCTACGTCCACGACTCGATAGCAGCAGAGAACGCATCTCATTCTCTATGTTACACATCTGAATCCGACTGTTCCGAATTGGGCCCCAAGCCTCGATGGCGTCTACGGTGGCCTTGGTGAACAGCACAGTCCGGTCTTTCT
Organism: Candidatus Thalassarchaeum sp.; assembly: GCA_965658085.1. Taxonomy (GTDB): domain Archaea; phylum Thermoplasmatota; class Poseidoniia; order Poseidoniales; family Thalassarchaeaceae; genus Thalassarchaeum. Next base: position 5,585 of record CBFHQW010000017.1, on the reverse strand, counting down.
CTCCTTTTCCTCCGATGACCAGCGCGGACATGTCCTCAGTGTCAACGTCGTCGATGTCGAGAGAGCACAACTCCGAGACACGCAGTCCGGTGTCGAGTAGTATGGTGACTACGGGCTGCGCTAGCGGATCCTCTGACCGAGTGGCCGCAGTGCGCACCCGACCGAGCTCATTGCGTCCAAGGGTGCGAGGTAGCGAGCGGCTGCGATTCGGCCTCTGAATCCAATCAGGTATGGAGTGCCCGACCCACTGTAGGAGATGCGAAGCGGCTGCGATGCGGGCGTTGACGGTGGCAGGCTTCAGCCCTCCGATACTATTCAGCCAAGCATCCATTCTTCCCTTGTTGGGATCGACTCTTGTGTGGAATTCTCGAACACTGAGTGTCTTCGCCTCTTCCCAGTCGAGCGAAGCCTCCCTTGGCAGTGAAGTGATACTCAGGGTGCGTGCAGCTACGGTGTATGCCCTGATTGTGTGTTCACTCTTCTTCTCGGTCCGCAGCCTCTGCATCCAGCAGTCGAACCAAGGCAGTTCAGAGAGGCTCTGGAGGCGCGAAGGGAGGGGAGTATCCCCTTCAATAGCGAAATTCGCGAACCTCGCTCGCTCGCGTTCCACTAGGCCACCATTGGCCCAAGAACTAGCAATTCTTTCCCTCTGTTCAGTCAACTATCTCGCCTCAAGGCCGCGAACGGCCGTGCATCCCTGTCCCTACGGACAGGTCCAAGTTATCGTAATCAGACTTGAATGCTTCTCTCTCCAAAGGGGTGAGAACCGCCGTTTGACACAGCCTTAGGAAATGCCGTCAGTCGTAGATTCCTGAAGCCTCACTTCCGGCCCCCGTCATCTCCGTGCTGTCTGATACCTCGGAGTCCATGCGGGACTCCTCAAGCCTCCTGTTGAGCAGGCGAGCCACCTCAGCGGCCACAAATCCCTTGCCGACCACAGATTCGATTCCTTCGAGACCAGGACTTGAGTTGACCTCAAGGACCAGTGGTCCGTTGCGCGATTCTAGCATGTCCACGCCAGCGAGGTCTAGACCGAGCTTGTTTGCAGCGGTGCAGGCTATCTTGGCAAATTTATCAGTGATCTCTACTGGCTCTACACTGCCCCCGAGGTGGAAGTTGGAGCGGAACTCGGAGCCATGTGCCTTGCGACGCATAGCAGCAACGACCTTGCCACCGACTACGAGCGCTCTGACGTCCTGCCCGTGTGATTCCTGGATATATTCCTGAACCAGCGGACGCATGTCACGCTCGAGCATCTGGTAGACCAGTTGGCGAGCCTGTTGCTCGGTGTGAGCGAGGAACACTCCTGAGCCGTGTGTACCCTCATTGCTCTTGATTACGCACGGAGTACCTCCGACCTGATTAACAGCGCGAACCGTGTCCTCCCAAGCCCCGACATTCGCGGTGATGGGAACGGGGACACCGGCTTCCGCCATCAGCTGGCAGGCTACCAGTTTGTCGCGACTGTTGGCGATACCCTCACTTTCGTTGATTACGATGACACCCATCCTCTCGAACTGCTTGACGATACTGACACCTCTGCGGGTGATTGAGTGGCCGATTCGTGGAATGACAGCCTCACACTCGAGTGGCCAGCCCCTGTAGTAGATTCTGCCACCTCCATCATCGATGAGCACAGTGAGCTTCATTGGGTCCACGACCCTGACCGCCCAACCCTCGTTCTCGGCCTCCTTGACGAGTTGCTTGGTGCTATACAGACCGGGCCCTCGGGACAGTATGACTAGGCGGGGGTCCATGTCTTGCGCCGACCGGCTGCACTTCTTGAGTCCTTTCATCGACCTCGTTGCACAGTCTCGCGAGTGCGCGTCCTGCAAGGCAGGACGCCGAAGGGGTTGAAAGCCTCCTCATTGGGCTGAGAGTGAGCAGAATGGCCTCCGAGGGTATTCCTGACCGCGACATCCTGTCCGCGATGAAGGTCAGCGAGCTGCGCCAGTTGTGCAGCGATCACGGATTTCTGGTGTCTGGCAAGAAGCACGATTTGGTGGACAGGTTGCTCGGCCTCGAGACACCCTCTGTTGAGACTCCAAAAGTCGTCGCGGAGAGCAAATCTGAGGACATCGACGACGCCATCGACAAGCTGATTGCTAGGGTAAGTGGGGATGAGGCGACCGAGCCAGAGCCGAGGCCTGAGGCCGAACCGAGCCGGCGGGAAGAGCCCGAGGAAGAGGTCATTGAGGCGGAGATTGTCGAAGCTGATCTCGTAGAGCCAGAGCCTGAGGAACCTGAGGCGGAAGTCAAAGAGGAGCCAGAAACGGTAGATGAGGACCCTTGGTTCTCCGGGGTGATACCCAGCGAGGCGACCGATGAGGTGTTCCTAGATGAGGACGATGACGAAGAACCCTCAATGATCATCACGCTACCTTCGGTCGACGGTCTGAAGGAAAACTGGCAGGCGATTTCAGCAATCACTGTGGTAGTCCTGCTAGTCGGTGCCATCGCATTCTACCTAGTACAGCAGGACCCAGCCTTCACTGCCCGACCCCTGCGTTATGGTGACCACATGGACTTCACCGTCACTGAGACCACGATAGAAATCACTGGGGACGAGATGATTGGAATTCTGAGGGATATCACCACGCCAACCTTAGACGAGGTCTGCGACGAACTCCGAGCGACCGTCAGTGGGGGGACAGGCTCGATATCGATTCGTAATGGTGGTATAGGTGATATCTCCCATCCTCTGGACGCCGAACTCATCGGTGCGGTGAACGCTCATGATGACCATGGTAGAGAGCACCTGACTGCCGAGCAGACGGTGACACACAACCTCGCAATCGACCTGCAGGGAAAGGTCAGGAACGAAGGGACATGCACTAATACTGGCTGGATTAAGGAGGACAACTCTCTTGTTTCGGAATCTAAGTCATGGAGAGATATAACCAGCAAATCTACCATTCGGACGGATACTGACCTCAGCTTCACCGATCCAGACAACATCCGGACGGATGCTAGGGCAGTCGCATTCGGCTCCGGCGGCTTCGGTTCACTGGGTACTCTCTCTCCCCTGTTGATTTTCCCTCTGACTCCGATTGAGCTACACGAATTCTTTGGTGACACGCCCCTCACCGAAGGCCTCTCCTCAGTGAAGGCCTCAGGCCTGATGGACTGGACTTGGACCGTGCAGGGAGAAATCAACACTCAGATGCACGGCCTCGTCACTCATGTGAGCATCTCGGAGGATGGACTCGCTGGGTGTGTGGGGCACGTCAACATCGATATTCACGTAAAACGTGGAAACCCATGGCCAGTCAAGCAGATGGTTGACATCTTGCTCGATAAGGAAGGGGGCGACGACTGTAGTCTCGAGGGGTTGATTTCCAACTACTTGCTCGACCTTCCCGATGGAACACTCGCAGTTAATGCGGTGATAACCGAGACTTCGAGCAACTTTGGCTCCACTCCCGTGCACTGGGATACAGTCTACGCCGGCAGCCCCGGCAGTGGAGAGGACATACCCAACAGCCAACAGCACTGGGAGGAGGCGATGCCGGACGAATCTAGCCTCAGGGAGTTCGACTTAGAGGCCGCGATTGACTGCCTGATGACTAACCACTCCTCAAGCGATGCAGCTGAGGCACTGGAATCTGCTGGCTACATTTGGCAGGCAACGTATTCGACCAATGAGTGGAATATGTCATGGGTCGATGACGACGAAAACGCTGGCTGGGTGGTGCTACGAGCCAAGGACTCAGGGTGTATACTGGCCGAGGAGTCGGAATACGACGAGGGCACCGTGTCCTGGGATCGAAACGAGATTCCTGAAACCCTCACACTGGGTCTGATGGAGGAGCGCGTACTGGACCCGTTGAGATACCTCGAGCTCAACCAGTTCATCAGCGACGGGTCCGGTTGGGAAACCTCAGTCAGTTACGGCTACCTACTGGCTACCACATCTGTTGATTTACTGTCACTGGACATGGTTACGGTAGCAGGAATGCGCGCGTGGGAGGACTCTGGCCGGGACAACACGGTAGGCTTCGTAATCGATGCGGAGACTGGTAGCATGGTCGGCTGGTACCACACCTCGCTTTCCTCAAACTAGCGCCAAATCAACTCGTTCCGGTAATTTATCGGCGGCATGTTGAACAGCCATACGAGCGCCAAAGGCGCTCGTATGAACGCTGAGGATGATGGCGACGACTTACCTGAAGTGCAGAAGGCACCACTGGTAATCGATGTCGAATTCACCGAGATTGAGGAGGAGACCGCAGCACCGATGCTGGATGCGGTCGACGAGATTAGCACGGCTCGACCCCGTCCACCTCTCGACCTCCCACCCGGTTTGCCGACTCCCGAAGGTAGGGCCCGAGTTGTCACCGTAATCAACCAGAAGGGAGGTGTTGGCAAGACTACCACCGTGATCAACATCGCAGCCCAGTTGGCACTGCGCGGGCACAAGGTGCTGGTTATCGATGCAGATTCACAGGGCAACTGCGCCACGGGTTTAGGCGTCGACAAGAGTAAGGTGCGCGCGACTACGAGAGACCTAATCCTGAATCCTGAGACTGCAGTAAACGCGAGGCACGCCACAGCGGTGGACGGACTGCACATGGTGGTCGGCGACAGGAGCCTGATAGGACTCGAGCAGGAGATGCTCAGACAGTTGGGTCGAGAACGTAGACTCACCGAAGCCCTAGAGCCGCTTTTGCAGCACTACGATATCGTAATCATCGACACTCCGCCATCGTTAGGTATAGTATCAGTCAATGCACTGGTAGCCAGCGACGGCATCCTCATCCCGGTCCAGACCGAGTACTTCGCTCTTGAAGGACTGGCCATGCTTGCTGGCACCATCAGGGAGGTCAGAGGACTTCTCAACCCCAAGTTAGGAGTCGATGGCGTGATGTTGACAATGCACGCGCCTACACTACTCAACCAACAGGTCGCGAGCGAGGTCAGAGAAGCCTTCCCCGAACTCATCGTCGAGCCAGCGATTCGTCGCAACATCAGGCTCGCCGAGGCACCCAGTCACGGCATACCGATACATCTGCACGACCCCACCAGTGCAGGGGGCCAAGACTACCAAGCGATAGCAACTGTTCTAGAGCGTCGCTGGGGCCTCGTGTAGGATGCCGGAGCACGAACTCTCCTCTGACTCACCCAGAGCTGCTGTCTTGTGGATGATTTTCGGTAGCCTCTGCTTCGGTACGATGAACGCCTTAGTCAAGTGGACCAGCGTGCACGCTGACGTCTGGATGATCATCATGGTGCGTTCGGCGGTAATAGCATTCGCAGTGGCTGCTTTCGCAGCCAGCCGCGGTATCAGTCTAAGGGTGAACAACCGGAAGACGATGTTTCTACGCTGTGCTGTGGGCTTGACAGCGATGATTCTCTACTTCACCGCTTTAGGGAGGATTCCGATAGGCCAGGCAGTCACACTGCAGTACACTGCACCCTTGTTCGTTGCGTTGTTATCGGGTAAGGTGCTGGCAGAGAGAGTATCTGCAGGTGTTGCTTTCCTAGTCATCACTGCTTTCGCAGGCATCGTCCTAATCGTCTCTCCCGAGCTGGGTAAGGTCGAGCCCGACGCGTTGCTGGCTCTGGGCTCAGGATTCTTTGCTGCA
>CBFHQW010000016.1:0-18887 GCA_965658085.1 Candidatus Thalassarchaeum sp. | reverse complement strand
TCCAATGACTGCAGACCTACTAATGCGGGTCATCGACGAGGTCGGCCTGCCGGCTGGTGTGGTCAATCTGGTGCACGGAGACGGAGTTGGAGCGGGGGCCCCACTGGTGGCCCATTCAGATGTCGACTTAGTATCATTTACCGGAGGTACTGCAACAGGCGAGAAGGTGGCGGCATCAGCCGCCCCTGTATTCAAGAAGCTCAGCCTCGAACTCGGCGGTAAGAACGCGAGCATAGTTTTCGCCGACTGCGACATGGACGCGACTGTGGCCGGAGTAGTGCGCGCTGGCTTCCTCAACCAGGGTCAGGTCTGTCTGTGCGGTTCTAGGGTTCTAGTCGAGGAATCAATCTACGACGAGTTTCGCGACCGCTTCGTTGACGCGGTCGAGGCAATGCGAGTGGGTGACCCCTCAGACGAAGCCACCGACCTAGGGGCGTTGATTTCTAGGCAGCACCTCGAGAAGGTTCAGGGTTATGTCGAGCTGGCCAAGCAAGAAGGAGGGAGTCTACTCTCCGGAGGGATGCCGTGCATGCCCGCGGAATTCGAGCATGGCAACTGGATGGCACCCACGGTCATCGAAGGGTTGAGTCCCAACTCGAGGTGCTCGACTGAGGAAATCTTCGGACCCGTGGTCACGCTCCACCCATTCAGTAGTGAAGAGGAGGCCGTGGCCATCGCCAACAACACCCGCTACGGACTAGCCGGAAGCGTATGGACGGGTAATCTCGAGAAGGGCAAGCGAGTCTCCGAAGCCATCGATACCGGGATGGTGTGGGTCAACACCTGGCTGCACAGGGACCTTCGAGTTCCGTTCGGTGGTGTCAAGGATAGTGGAGTGGGTCGAGAAGGTGGCAAGTGGAGTTTGGGCTTCTTCTCAGAGGCCATGAACGTCTGTGTCAAGCACGACTAATGCAGCAACAGTGAAAGTCCGCTCTTGGGCGATGCGGAGCAATATGGCGCCAGTGGGTATCGCAGGGTTGGGTGCATATGTCCCGCCAGATGTCATGACCAACGACGACTGGGCCGAGATAGTCGACACTAGCGACGAGTGGATAACCACCAAGACCGGAATCAAAGAGCGTAGAATCGCCGCTGACGATGTCTGCACGAGTGACTTGGCTGTCATCGCCTGCCAGCAAGCCATGGGTGAGGCCGGCATTAATCCCGGAGATGTTGACATGCTCATCCTCGCCACCTCCTCTCCTGACGTCCCCCTCTCCTCCACCGCCGGAATCACACAACACAAGCTGGGCTGCACCAAGGCAGCCGCATTCGATATCAATGCAGTGTGTGCCGGCTGGGTCCATGCTCTTGATGTCGGAGCGCGATTTGTCGGCACCCCAGGATACGACAACGTTCTGGTCGTAGGTGCTGAGGTATACAGCCGCATTCTCAACTGGGAGGACCGCACCACGTGCGTCCTCTTCGGCGACGGCGCCGGGGCAGCCGTCCTGCAGCAGGTAGGTGAGGGCAGGGGCCTACTTGGAAGCTGGATGATGTCCGACGGCGCCGGAGCCGGGGTCATCGAGATCCCGGCAGGTGGAGTCAAGAAGCCGATTCCATCTCCAGGCTTCGAGGAAGGCGACCAGTACTTCCACATGGACGGCCCCGCTGTGTGGGACTTCGCCACTGAGGCTTTTCCACAAGCGGTCAGGGCCGTTCTAGAGAAGACTAATCACTCGCTGGAAGACGTGTCCTTGATAATTCCTCATCAGGCCAATCTGAACATCATCAAGGCAGGTATGGAGAATCTTGGACTGCCGATGGACAAGACGTTTACCAACTTGCAGAAGTACGGAAACACAGCTGGAGCGAGTGTGCCCATCGCCCTGCGCGAGGCGCGTGATGAGGGACTGATAGAACCGGGCGACCTTGTGGTCACCGTGGCCTTTGGCGGTGGACTCGCATGGGGCGCTAACGCAATAATTCTCTGAGAGAATGTGAGGGCAAGATAATTCGCTGATGCTCCTTCGGCGCGAACATGCGAGTGACGGTCCTACTAGTCGGGATTCTGATGCTGTCGGCATCGCTCGCTGGTTGCTTCAAGGATGATGCCCCTCCTCCTCTTCCTCCCGAACCGGCTCTGCCTGACGGGGTATTCCTCACTGGGCCAGACGGCGAGAGCCTCTCACTGGACCTCTACCAACCGCTGAACCTCAACTTCGTGTTCAGTAGCGTCGGCGAGGAAGGGGCCGAGCCGAGCCTTGGTGTCACGTCAAGTGGTTGCATTTTCTTCATCGCTTTTGAGAAGGTCATGCGTTCATGTGATCACGGCCAATCATGGGAGGATGTTGCGGGTCCCATGTGCGCATTCCAAACCAATGACCCGTGGGGTTGGGTCGACCCTGTGACGGATCGAATATTCAACGTGCAAATGCAGGGTTTGGAGACGTCTTGGATATGCTGGAGCGATGATGATGGACAAACATGGGTAGGGAATCCTCACGACTCCGGTACGACTCCAATTAATGACCACATCAAACTAGCAACTGGTCCTTGGACGAGCAGTGGGTATGGAATTGGCGGCCAATTTACTCAAGCTTACTACGAGACAGCTGTGTACTATTGTTACAACAAACTCGCAGGCATCTTCTGCTTCACCAGTTTTGATGGAGGTGCCACATTTAACACGGGTGGACTAATCTTCGGATTAGCCACCACCAATGGTGGACTACATGGTGCCATCACTTCTGCACCAGATGGTACAGTCTATGTCACGCCTCGAGTTGAAACGCCAACCGTCATCGTCTCCGATGACAATGGTTTGACCTGGTTTGATCGTTCAATGGGTGAAGATGTAGGAACACCCAATCCTCGCAAGAATTCGGAGGTTGCGACCGACACTGAATCCAATGCATATCACATCTGGACGGGGGCAGATGAAGGCGTCTACATGTCGAGAAGTACTAATTCAGGGGAGACATGGGAACAGACCAGTATTCGAATTAGTCCGAGCGCGGTCATCTCGTCAGTATTCCCTCAGATTGATGCAGGCGATCCAGGAAGGATTGCGATTACTTACCTTGGGAGTGAGAACGCGAGTGAATTGAACCAATCCGACATCGACGGTGAACCGTGGGATGGTAATGCGCACTATGCATCTGCCAATGTCAGCTACTACCTATACATCACTTACAGCCTCAACGCACTGGATCCTGTGCCGGTGTTCCACACCGTCAGGGTCTCTCCCGACCCCGTACAGATAGGGAGTATCTGCCTGAACAGCGGCGACTGCCGGGACATTGGGGGCTCGAACCGCAACCTGCTGGACTTCAACGACCTGCATATCGATCTCGAGGGGCGGGTGTATGTGGCCTTCGCTGACGGCTGCACTGGTTCGTGTGCCACCGGCAACAACTCTACTCCAGAGGACTCCCGAACTAGACTGGGGTCGATGTATTTCCTCGGTAGTGGACCCAGTCTGTTTGAGTCCGTCGGGGATCTCGCAGAATTCGAGGAGTGAGGCGAAATTACTGGATTCGGTTTACTCAAGAGACTCCCACAATCCAGTCGAGACATTGAACGTGACCATGCTGCCGTCGGGATTCTGGGCATATACGGTACCCGCATCGTCAACCCACACGAGCTGGCCCTGCTCGTTCATCTTAGCATGAGGAGGAGGAGTGGGGTGGCTAAGGTCCGCTTCGAGCTCTTCTAGGAACTGCCCGGCGTTAATCTCCGGTTCAGGCTCTGGCTCGTAGGCAGGCTGGGTCGGCGTCTCGACACTGTGTGTATGTTCGGCGGCCTCGGCCACTGTTGCCTCCTCCTTGCGCCGCATAACCATCCAACCGCCAAGACCGAAGACTAGTATAGAGCCGAAGATAGCGATGACAAAGCCGTACTTTCCAAACAGGTCCTCCTCAAGGTGCTTGGATGCATCACTAGGGAAGGCGTCACCGTTGTCACCATAGCCGTCACCGTCAGTATCGGCCCACTCAGTCGGGTCCTTAGGGAATGCGTCCACGGCGTCACCGAAGCCATCGTCATCAGTGTCTGTGTCCTTTGGATCTGTATCTGCGGTTGCCTCGTCGGAATCAGTTAGACCATCGTTGTCGTCATCTGGATCCTCGTTGTCGCCAAGTCCGTCGCCATCGTTATCCAAATGCTCGGATGGGTTCAGTGGTAGCGCGTCGTCGTCGTCTGGGAATCCGTCATTGTCATCATCCGCATCCTCCTCAGTGTCCTTACAGCCATCCGCATCGTTGTCTGATCCAGGACTACTTGACCATCCCATCATGCCCAGTGGACACATATCAGTGCCATCGACGACTCCGTCGTTGTCATCATCTGAATCTGCCGTGTCGTGTATCCGGTCGCCGTCACTGTCGATGAAGCAATCGTCCTGGGAATCGGCCCCCTCTTGCAGAGTGATGTAGTTCTCCGGGCAGCCCTCCGTGCTGGTACTGGCTGTTCCTGATGCATAGGTGTCCAGCGGAGCAGGGGTCTGATGGTCAAGCCCTGCCACGGAAACGTAGTGGCCGGGCGTGGCATCGATACAAGATAGTTGACCCGGTGAATCCTGGTAGGTACCCGGACTACAGGGGGTCTGTGTGGAGCTGGCTTGGTTGCCCACGTAATGGCCGAGGTCTGCAGGGATGCAGTCTGCTGCGCTCCCAGAGGCTTCGGACGGGTTGTAGGTTCCTGCCGGGCAGGCTGATTGGGAAATCGCACCACTAGATGATACAAAGTGTCCGGAATCAGCACCGATGCACGACATCTGACCAGAATTTGGCTGGTATGTACCAGGGGCACACTCGAGATGTTCAGCAGTGCCCCATTCAGCTGAATAGTGCCCGGGCTCGACATCGATGCAGTCATCACGGTCGTCCGAGCCAGTAGCAGGATTGTAGGTAGTCGGAGGGCAGTCTGTTTGTGAGGCTGAGCCATTGCTGTCGACGTAGTGTCCAGGCTCCGCGTCCGAGCACGAAGATGCGCCAGAATACGGCTGGAAGGTACCTAACAGACATTTCAACTGGTTCTGATAATTTGTTGCAGGAACATAATGACCAGGGTCGGAGAGGATGCATGAGGCCTGTCCGAAGGAGGGTTGGTATGAGCCGGCTGAACACGGAATCTGCTCGGCTGCCCCAGCCATCGGAACATAGTTGCCCGCGTCAGTAGGTAGGCAGTCGGATGCAGAAGACGAACCCGTGCTTGGATTGTAGGTGCCCGGAGTACAGGCAATCTGAGATGTAGATGCTGGTGTGTCGACGTAGTGTCCGGGGGTTGCGTCTGTGCATGATGGCTGGGCGGTGTCAGGATTGAAATTACCTAAGCCGCAAGTGGTCTGCGAGTTGGCGCCGTGAACTGCGACGAAGTAGCCGGCATCAGCATCGAGACAGGACGACTGACCGGATGACGGTTGATAGTGACCTGGAGTGCAAGGAGTCTGGTAGGAAGAGCCCCCCATAGGAACCGAGTTTCCAGGGTCTGCCTGCTGGCATGCGTCGGCACTGGATGAGCCCATCGATGGATTGTAGGTCCCAGGCAAACAAGGAGTAGGTGATGTCGCAGCACTTGTGCTCACATAGTATCCAGCTGGCGATTCTATGCATGACGAGGATCCTGAGTTCGGCTGAAATGTGCCCGGGTCGCAAGCGGTTTGGTTAGTGGACCCAGTGGTTGGCACGTAGTAACCAGGATCTGCAGAATCACACCTGTCTTGACCATAAAGAGACTGGTAGGAACCGATGTCACACGGAGTCTGCGAGGTAGATGCCACTGAGTTCACGTAGTGACCGGGTGATGCGTCCAAGCAGAACGATTGGCCGGTACTTGGCTGATAGGTTCCTACGGGGCAGGCCGTTTGATTGGTTGAGTTGTAGTACAGCACGTAATATCCAGCAGATGCATCGATGCACGATGACTGTCCGGTACTTGGCTGATAGGTCCCTGGGGAACAGGCCGTTTGGAAGTCCGAACCGGAGGATGGAACATAGTATCCTGCATCTGCGTCGAGGCACGAGGTCTGCCCTATGTTTGGCTGATAGGTGCCAATGGTGCACGCAACCTCTTCGGTCGCTCCCGTGGTGTTAACATAGTGACCAGGAGAAGCGGGAGTCTGATCAATTGCAGCGTAGATATTGACAAAATTGCCTAGAGTAGCTAACAGACACGAAGTCTGGGCTGTTCCTGACTGGAACGAGCCGGGGCTACATGGCGTCTGGGTGGTCGAGCCGCTACCTGAGACGTAATGCCCAGGCGAGGCACCGGTGCACGAGGATTGCCCAGTGTCTGGTTGATAGGTCCCTGGAGAGCACTGGTATTGGCCAGCTCCAATCTCGACATTAACGGACATCGATGGGTTACCCACTAAGGTTCCATCAGCGATGTCGAACAGCCAAACCTGTAACGTGTACTGACCTGTTCCGTTCCACGGGGAGACGAGGATGTACAGGTTGGTTTCCGCCGAGAAGTTCGTGTTGTTGGTCGAGGTCTCATCGTAGGAGGTCGAGTAGCTTGAGTTGAGCAGGTTCAGGGCCTCGTCGTAGATGGCGAGGTCGAAGTCGGCTCCCGAGGGAGACACCAGGCCCACTGTGACGCCATGGTCCTTTGGGACCGCCATCATGTACAGATCTTGTGCGTCGCTGGAGGAATGTATCGAGCCGTTGTACTCCGCGCTCATAGCTGAGATGTTGAACGCCGAGGAAAAGTATGAGCCGGCATCGCCGAAGCTCGGGCTGGTGTAATTGCCGGCCGCGCTGTTGACGCAAGAAGACTGTCCGAGGTCCGGCTGATAGGTGCCGGTTGGACACAGAGACTGCGTGATTGCTTGGCCGGCACTCACGAAGTTACCAGCTGATGCATCGTAACACAACGGATATCCGGCCTCGGGCTGGTAGGAACCAACTGAGCAAGATGTGTGATAGAGATCACCAGACTCTGCGTAGTGCCCGGCCTCTGCCGGACTGCATGCGATTCTCCCCCATGAACCAGGATTGCAGTTCATCCATCTGGAGGGGTTGCTCGGGTAGGGATCGTCCGGAACCGCCACACCGTCGCCATCGTCGTCGCCCGCCATGTGAGTGTCGAGTGCGTTAACAGTACCATCACCATCCATATCCTGGTCCGAGTAGGCCACCTCAGCCCCGAGTGTGAAATTCATTGTATGGGGATTAAGCAGCGGGTCTGTGGTTCCATCAAACTCGCCGGATTGCTGACCCCAACATTGCAGTGAGTAGTCATTGAGTATTGCGCATGTCGCACCGGCTCCAGCCGAGATGGCTATGGCACTGCTGCCAGTGCTCAGATTGACGTGCACTGGGGCGTTTCCATTCACACCGTTGCACCCACTGGAAGGGATGACCGAGCTACACGAACCGTCGCCCCACTGGCCATAGGTGTTGACGCCCCAGCAGTTCATCGAGCCGTTGTCAAGGATTGCACACATGTGGTCTGAAGTCCCGTCGATAGCGACTGCAGTCCTGCCGGCGGCAAAATCGATATGGACAGAACCGTTTGTGACTGCTCCAAACATCGAGGTGACTGTGTAGGATTGACCCCAGCAGTATACAGAGCCGTTCTCGAAGATAGCGCAGGCCCCATAACTAGGAGTAGCTATAGCGACGGCTCGCATTCCTGTCAAGTGATTGACCTCGACTGGCTCATTGCTGTGAGTAGTAGTGCCGTCTCCAAGAACTCCGTAGAAGTTCCCTCCCCAGCACTTCACCGCCCCAGTATTCGTTATCGCGCACGTGGAGTCGACTCCAGCGGATATTGCCACCGCGGTGGTGTTGACTCCCAGATCAACGCTCACGGGCGAGTTCCTATTCGCGTTGGACCCGTCTCCAAGCTGTCCGACGTTGTTCCTGCCCCAGCAGTTGACAGAGCCGTCGGTGAGAATGGCGCAGTTGTGGTTGTTCCCATCAGATATAGCAGCGGACATACGGGTGCCGAAGTCGACTGTCCCGTTGCTGAGAGAGAAGGAGCCGAGGCCGAGCTGGCCGTAGTTGTTGGGCCCTGTGCATCTGAGGCTGTAATTGTCCAGAAGAGCGCAGGATCCTGCGACTGATACCACATCATCGTTGGTGTAGACAGGGGCCCCACCTCCGGTACCGGAGGTGAAGGTCACTAGAGTACCGTTGTCGAGGACTAGGGTGGGCGAACCCGAGTTGAGCTCAAACGCTGAATGAGAGAACACCGAGTTCCTCTGCGAGCCGGGCTGATTGTAAGGTGAAGAAGGAGGTGATGAGGTAGCCTCGGAAATGGTCCATGAGGCAGTCCCCCATGAGTCGCCGGAAGTTGTTCCTGTCCCATCTACGAAGTTCACTGCTAGATTGAAGGTTGTATCGCCAGAACCGCTGGAAGGAGCTGTCCAGTCGATTGTCCACGAGCGCGAATTGAAATTGGAGTGAGTCGCTTCTCCATTAGTCGCTACCTGAGCGTTGGTTCCAGCATTGGACAAGGTGCCTTGGGTCGCGTCTAGGTTGAATCCTCCCTTCGTTCCAGAGGTCCCGCCACTGCCGCCGATAGTTAGGGAGTAAACTGTCCCGGGCACGTAACCAGAACTAGGCTGACCAGCCAAGGATGGAGTAACAGTGTTTGCTCCTCCATGACAGGAGCCTCCTCCGCAGCCTGTGCTGGACGATCCAGTCTTACCTGAACTGTAGGCAAACGCCTCTTGGGGGACAGCGAAAACCAGCAGTAGTAGAATTAGAAGTGCGATTTTCCTTGAATAGCCATTGTCCATCCTCATGCCCACCTTGTCTTCTCATTGTATCTTGGTCAAAGAGGTTTGTCGGACCAGTCCGACTAGTGCCCATTATAGGAGAAACCGATGCAGTTCGCAATATCACTATTCCTGCGCCACGTCCGGCCTTGCATCAGCGTTCAGAACGGCTTTCGCGAGGTCTGGTACATCCAGTCCGGCGGCCTCAAAAGCCTCACTCAGAGAGTAGGAGTTCCCCTTTGACGAAGCCCTTGCACAAGCGCTTACCAGCCTCCAAGCACCTCTAGTGCCGATTCCAGGTATGGCCTCTAACTGGTGCTGAGTTGCCGAGTTTACATCCAGACCTGTCTCGACACCGGTGATGCTGCGCATCCCGTGGCTCGTGACTATAATTTCCGAGGCACTCTCTAGTGGTATCTTGTACGGGACCCCTACAAGGATAGGATACGCTCCTATCTGCCGACCGAAGGTTATGCCAGCTGTCCCTCTGATGGATTCATCGCGATGCTTTGGTTCCAATACCTGCTCAGGTCTGCGGATACGGTCATCATGGGCCTCCCACCAGACTCCTTTGAGGGTCGTGCCAATCGGCAGCATCTCCTCCAGTAGAGGTCGGTCGATGCCCTCACGGACCTCACGCTTGAATTCGCTGAAGGCCTGCTCTGGAATTTCCTGAAAGCCCTGCCCCTCAACCTGTCGGATGTTAATTCTCCTGAGCCACAATCCCTCCTCCCGCATACTCTTGAGGAGTTCAAGATTCATCCGGTAGCTCTCCGCTGTCTCTCCATTCAAGCCAGCGATGAAATTGAGTCCGGGTAGTAACTTGGGAAGGCCCCTTTCTCCGCGTTCTCTGCCGTATTCGTTGACCAGTCTGACTGCGGTTCTGAGCTGATTTGGGTCGCAGTTCAACCAGTTCTGCTCGTGCACGGTGGGATCTGCCGACTCTAGTCCAAACGAGAGCACTGCACCGTCGGAGAGAGTCTCGACAAGAGTCTTCGTTATCTCAGTGGCCGGCCCGATACTCTCGGCGACAATCGATGGATTGGCATTATCGACATGGAGAATTGTTAGTCTCTCGTCCTCGCGCGCACCGTGCAGCACCTTGGCTATAGGCTCGGGGTCGGGGACTGGATACTCGAGATCCTCCACACCTTCGGCACGGTAGGTGTAGATGTCCGTAGCACCTCCTATGCGGACGTTCCTAACTCCTGAGTCAAGGGCCGTGGATATCTCTGTGAGGACGTCTTTCTCGTCACGCCACAGCGGCAGCCCTTTCTTCGGTTCGATGCAGAATTTACATCCACGCTTGAAGCGGACGCATCCTTGGTAGAGCTCGATTTCGTAGGTTAGCGGTCCGGGAGAGCCTTCGGGAGATGCGAGATCGGGGTGTTCGGTGACTGCTTTCGAAGATGCCCCCGCCAGTGCCCACTCAAACCATTGCTCGGGTGTCCTCTTTCTGTGTCCCCACTGCCCCGTCGACAGATAGTGATGGAGTGAGGCATCGGTGTCCTGGACTGCGCAGAACAGACTCGATCGGAGGGGCATCCAGCCGTCGTAACGCCAATTGCGGATTGCCCAGCCGCCGCACAGCACAGGCTGCTCGCTCGGCAGAATTGAGAGTAGGTTGTCCATCTCACGGCGACTGATTGGAGTTCCCCTGACGTACTTGCCTGGAACTACAGCCCCTGCTAGAATGACAGTGCCGTCCAAGTCTGACAGTTCCCTGCGCAGTGCCGCCCTCTCACTGGGGTCGTCCAGCCGTGTCTTCTGGTGCATCCTCCACTGGTCGATGGTCATGTATGTGTACGGCACACCCCGAGATTCCAGCACCCCGCAGATGTAACGGATGTGGAACCCAAGATAGTTAGGGACTCCAAATGCGGCGGGCTCATCTTCATAGCCGTCGAGAACAAGCCATCCTTCCATAGCAACCCAGTTAGGACGGTCGGTTTCTGGGTATTCACGGCTTCGCTAGTTTCGACGTGGACGACGCTTGCGGTCACGACCGCCTGGGTTCGACTCTTGGACGCTAATTTTGCGGCCGTGAATCTTGCTCTCGTGGAGTGCCTTGATTGCTGCAAGTCCGTCTTTCTTACTTGAAAAGGTGATGAAAGCGAAGCCCTTTGAGCGCCCGGTCTCCCTGTCTGTGGCGATGTGGACCTCCTTGAGTTCGCCGTGTGCGGAAAAGGCCTCGCGGAGATCGTCCTCGGTGGCGTCGTAGGAAACGCCTCCAATGAACAACTTGAGCCCCATTGTCTCCTCAGCCCCAGCTCGTGCAGAGTTCAGGACCTTGCGCTCCTTTGCGAGTTCATCTTTCGAGGCCTTGCCATCTTTGACCTTGTCCATGCAGTCTCTACAGCGGATTGGTTTTCCTGGAGTGGGCTTGAACGGGACTTTGGTCTTGGTCCCACATAGGGTGCATATGGTTGGGTGCATCTCACGCCTAGGCCCTCCCCTTCCGCCTCCGCCTCCGCCTCGTGACTGAGCCGCCCTCTGGCGACGGACGGAATCTGGCATCTCGTGCGACATGCCACGACGGTGGTCTGCAACAGGTGAGAGATAGGGGCGGGCGCCGTCGTGACCGAGCATCGACTCAGCCTCTGATGACCATCGGGCCCCGGGTCGATTCAGAGATTGTATGTCCTCTCCGAGAATGTGACCGTGCCCAAAGCCGTTGGACAAGACTCTGTAGCCAGTGTAGTCGCAGCGTGGGCATGCGACGTTGAAGTCAGGAGTCTCGCTGCTCGCCTCGAGATCCTCTCCGCACTGCGGGCACAGGGCGTGCAGGACGCCGAGTTCAGGGTTGTCGCGGGTTGTTGCCTTGAGCATGGGGTCTAGTTCGACTATACGCGCGCGGACGATGTCCCTCTTGCGCATCGCATCCCCTGCAGAGGGCAGGAAGCGATCGACGAAGTTGGTAACGAAGATGTCTGCGAACAGTTCCTCGGCGGGGACGGTTCTGTGGCCACCATCCTTACCCTCAATGTGGAGCAGGCGTACTTCGGCCGTCTTGGGATTGAGTCGGTTCACCTCGGCGATTATGGTGTCTCCAATCTGAGGCGAGTTGACTGATGGTCGCGAGGGGTCAACCGATATCATGCCGTCACTCTGGACTAGTGTTCCAGTAACAACTGCCATAGAACCTGAGTCATCGCTGTGGATTCCATCTCCCACTCCTACTCCGTCTGGAACTGCAACTGGGGAACCAGGGGTGACGAAGTCTCCTGCTGCAGCGGTCATCGGCCCGCCGACCGGCCAACCCCCTATGAACGGTCCGGCCAGAATGAGCCGTAGGCTCAGGGAGGGGTGAGTCGCCAGAAAGCAGCTCTGGTTCTCCCTCTCTGCCTACTGTGGTGCGAATACGCCGCCGGCAGTGCGAAGTCAGCTTCGCCATATCTCTCGGCCGACCAACCCCCATCCTCGAACAGAGGTTGAATGTGAGTGGCCTCAGCACTGTGTAGCAGATGGGCCGGAGTCTCCGCGGCAATCATGGCCTCAATGAAGGGGCGGTCAGCCCTAGGCGTCTGCCTACCCCATGGCGGGTTGCTGATCACCACATCAGCAGAGCCGAAGTCGACTGGGTCCTGGCCGAGAGTGGCCTGGATTACCTCCACCGAGTCAGCGAACCCCATTGACTCGGCGTTTGATTTCGCGACATCGCATGCCACTGGATCGGTCTCAACTAACATCGCCCTTCCAGCGCCCATCGCCAGAGCACCCAGTCCGAGAACTCCGTTGCCTGCTCCGAGGTCAGCGACCTTGCACCCTCCTGAAATATCACCGAATGCGGCGATATCAGCCAGCCAGCGGGCCGCTAGATCACCGTCGGTGGTGTACTGCTCAAGTTCGACTGAGTTAGAGGAATGCGGCTCAAGTCCGGACAGAAGCATAGCTAGCCTTCGGACCCTCATGGCCATGGGGTTCCGAACACCTAAGAAAATATGTTCCATATTTCCAATGCCCCCTTATCGATTCTGTAGAGTTCAAGTACCCCGAAGTATGGTTCATCGACATGGCAGAACTGTCAGAGCCGATATTCATCACCATTGCCGTGCTGATTACTGCAGGCGTTGTATGGAAAATTATGTCCGAGCGAGCAGCTAGGATGGTGGAAGAGACTAGGTCTCTGAGCGAGGTCAAAGTCGCGGCTACTGAAGCACGTTTGGGGGCACTCACAGATGAGAAAGAAACGATGCAAAGGCAGATGCAAAATGCGTTTGAGTTAGCTGCTGCAGAGGCTTTCAGAGCGGCTGTTGAGAATGCTGAGGGGGAGAAGGAGAGTTCTTTCTCCGAGGCCACTAGAATACTTTCAGAAAGCATGGTTGGATACATGGCTGCCATTCAGACAGCCAAGGAGCAAGATATTGAGAGGGCAACAGCACTCGGCGAAAGAGTCGACAGAGTAAGTGAACTCGGAATGTCCCTTGCTAATGAGACCAAGGAACTCACTCTTGCGCTCAGGGGGGACTCTCAAGCACAAGGAGCATGGGGAGAAGTGGTTGTTGAGAACCTCCTACAGAGCATGGGATTTGTCAAAGATCAGGATTATTTCAAGCAGGAGTCAGAAACCGGCGAGGACAGGAGGCGAAAGATTGCTGACTTCATATTGAAACTTCCCGACAACCGCCAGGTAGTCATCGATTCCAAGGTCTCTCTTACTGCTTACACTGAGTATGTTAACGCGGGAGATGAGGATTCCTCCATCAGTGCCATGAAGGCCCACTGCAGATCCATCAGGAACCATGCTGAGAAACTAGCCTCAAAGAACTATGAGCGAATGGAGGGATTCAACACTCCTGATTTCGTCCTAATGGTTGTCCCATTGGAGGGCGCATTCATCGATGCAATGAGATTCGATTCTGGCCTATACGAGGATTTAGTCGGAAATCGTAGGGTCAAGGTAGTCAGCGGTTCTTCATTCATGGTCACCCTGCTTCTCATCCAAGAACTTTGGAAGCGTGAGAACCAGTCACGCAATCAGATGGAGTTGTTGCAGAGAGCAGGCTCTATCCATGACAAAGTCACCTTGTTCCTCGAATCGTTCACCGAGGTTGGATTTGAACTCGGTCAAGCACGAGATGCCTATGATAAGGCTCGGGATCGACTGACCGACGGGAGAGGAAATGTCATACGACAAACTGAGAAAATGGCCGAACTCGGTGCCAAGGTCAAGAAGGACCTCCGAGAGAAGAGTGGTGTCAGGAAACTGGCTGAAGAAGCAGAAGAGGAGTGATTTAGTCCTCCTTCTTCGCGAATCCATGGTTGACTGGTCGGCTCATGAGTATCACCCCGTAGTACATCTTCCTGATGAGTACGAAGTGCGAGACTTCACATCGGGCGACGACTCGCCCTCGAAGTACGAATATGATATCGGCCGATACGATGAACTGCGCCCCGGGATGTATTCGACCGACCTCTTCGAAGGCAGTCGGTTCCTCCATGTCGGAATCGACATCGGTGCGCCTGTCGGTACGCAGTGCATGGCTTTCGCCGATGGAGAAATATCACACTTCGGTTACAATCCGGCCGATGGCGATTACGGCAATGTGGTGATTACCAAGCACTTGCTCGACGGTGTTCCTGTCTGGGCCCTCTATGGGCACCTCAATGCAGCCTCGATTGCTGGTAAACAAGTCGGTCAATCAGTCTCCGCGGGCGAGGTAATCTGTTGGATGGGAGATAAGCACGAGAACGGCGGCTGGGAGCCGCACCTGCACTTCCAACTCTCTCTGATCGAGCCTGAGACTCACGACCTGCCTGGAGTAGTAGCGCCCGAGGATAGAGTGCAGGCCCTGTTGGACTACCCTGATCCAAGACTCGTTCTAGGGCCGCTCTACTGAATGCTAGCTAGATGCGCCTTTAGTGAGTCAATCGCGGCCATCTCAGAAGGATTGGTTCCATTGACCAATGCAAGAGAGATTGAGGCCCAGTCAGTGATATGAGCAGCGTAAAGTAGACGCTCCAGTAGACTCTCTCCCTCGCACTCGATTCGCCATACCACCTCACTCTCAATATTGTCCAGCATCCATCCTATGCGCGCTTGCGTACGCGGATGCATTCCCTCTGATGTGAGTACTATGAGAGCGCGTGAAGCCCCTTCAGACGACCATGCTACAATCTCGTTGTGATTCATCTCAGGAACATCGGAGGAATTGGCGAAGCTGTCGGAGTTCTCGTTAATCTGGCAAGAAAAGCGGTATCCTGCCGGGCCGAGTTCGGTAGGAGAGATGATTCCAATCTCTCTGCCTTGCATCGATCTCGCCATCATCTCAGACATGCCGTCACCTCCAATCAGATCCGCTCCCGAAGAAGTGGTTCTGAGACGACCTAGCATACCGGACATCTCGCCAGCATTGGGCACAGGTAGGAGCCCCATGGCCCAGCAGGCAGCAAGCTGAGTTCCGAAGATGTGCCCAAACGCCGAGCGGGGTGCCTGACCACCAGGTACCGAGAGTAAGATACAATCATCACTCCCCTCGAGCATCTCGGCCATCTGCCCTCCTGAGGATATTCCAATGACAGTCCCTCCGGACTCGAGAGCCTCGCGAACCCCGTCAAGGGTCTCCTCTGTGTCACCCGAGTAGGAAGTTGCGAGAACCAACCAATCAGGGCCCCACCAGCTCGGCAGTCCGTAGTCGTTCCAGACTGCGAAAGGCAGACCAGCCTCAGCATCAGCTAATGACTTGAGGAATCTCCCTCCGGCGCCCGAGCCCCCCATTCCGAGACAGATGACTCCGCTCCAGTCTGAATCTACCTCGATGTCTACATCCATGGCCATCGCCGCTTCGAGGTCGTCCACAAAGCGACGGGTGAATCCGGCCATGTCGCCGATATCAAGCTTGGAAAGCAGAGAAGACATATCGGACTCAGCCATGCTACTACTCTCCTGTTGCTCCTGGCAACGCCAGCCATACTCCATCTATGAAGCCGATGCGCAGGCGTGAGGACTGGCCATCATCATCGTAGGGCAGTGCCACCGTCACCATCCTGAAGTCGGTTGGATCCATTACCTCGACAGCTGAGCTGTCGCGATTCATTACCTCCACGAGGTGCTGCTCCGCAATGGGGCAGACCACTGTCGACTTTTCCATATCCCTCCAGCTAACTCCAGTTCGCTCAAACCTGTCCATTCTACGCAGACTAGGTCCGTCCTTCTGCCAGCCGTCGACCAGCCACAACTGCTTCCTGAATCGGATTACATCACGAAGCCCGTATGCCGGCTTGCGATAACTGAGTGTCAGTCTGGTCACGTCGATTCCATCGTTCGCGCCGACCACTGTCGATGTTTCCTTGATGGTTCCTCCGAAACTTCTCACGAGCCTCCTTCCCCAGTTCTTGGCCATCGCCTTGGAGCCCAACTGGAGGTCCCATCCTCCGGTCACCGGCCCCTCCTTGGTGACGAAAAACATGGAGTCAGACTCCATGTTTTCAAGCATATCATCGAGTGTTTTCCTGAGTTGCTTCAACTCGGTGTCATCTAATCGACGGCCGGCGGAGCGGAGTTGCATAGTGGCCTCAAAATATGAGCCGGCCTTGCGCGCGCAAGGGGGGCAAACAGCGATGCTGGTCTGCAACAATACTTCGTGCTGGTCCTCGAAGCCATAACCCTCGATGGTGCCAGAGACCTCGACGTGGAGACGGCTGGTCCTGTCATCGATGGACTCCACTGAAAATGATACATCGACCTGCTTGGCACGCTCCTCGGCGATGAGATTCTCGCGTATACGCAGATCGGCGACAGCGTCCGGGTCCATCTCGGACCAACGTCCCCTTACCTCGAACGAGTCACACTTGGCGCAGCGGAACTGCTGAATCCTCTCTGGAATCTTCGATAGTGTGGCGCGCTGCCTCAGACAATCCTCGCACATCCTCTCAGAAGTCAGCGGAGGTGGTGCTCCGCAGGCGATACAAAAGGCCCCGGCTGACATAGTTCTCCCTACCTCCGCCTTACCGCTCCGTTTCAAGGATTCCCGAAGGGAAAAAAGGCCAAATCACTCATTTTCATCGGATGGGAGGGCGTTTTCGGCGGCTGCCAGACGACTATCGACATCAGCCAGTCTGCTCAGCAGCCTGTAGACGTAGGCACCGATTAGTCCGATGAAGGCAAGATACGCTACAGCGAGTTCGGTCATCCCAGTCAGCGCACCACCTCCTTGTCTAACAGGCGCTGTAGTTGACTCAGTCTTGACTCCATCTGATGCAGGGTGTCGCTGAGCAGAGCGAAGCCGGCGAACAGTATGAAGAACGATGCGAAACCAAGGAGTAAGACTGTCATAATCTCTGGAGCGAGTCCTGCCTCCTCGCTCTCCACGATTATGATTCCAGGGTGGCGTTCCTGGTACCATGTAGTCGCTAGTGCAGTAATTGGAACTAGGGCGAATCCAAACAAGCCGACTGAAGCGATGGTGTCCCGAGTGTCGTGACCCTCGGGCTGCGAATTACGAGCGAGGACGAGGAACAGGGCTACGGCGGTGAGCAGTCCGTAGGTGTTCAACCTCAAATCACTCCAGTCCCATGGGACCCCCCATTCTGCAGAGCCCCAAATCGGTCCGGAAATCACCACGCCGAGACCAAACAATAGACCGAGGTCGGAGCCAGTGCAGATGAGTCTCCAACCGAACTCCGAGCGACGAGAGTACCAAGCCACAGAGCCGCAGAACAGAACGCAGAATGCTAAGAATGATGACCATGCGAATGGGACGTGCCAGAACAGAATTCGATATGCTTCAGGAGCATTCCAAGCCTCAGGGTCGACCGGGGGCGCCCAGAGTAGGCCGAGAAGCAATGTCGTAGCGGCCCCAGTCAGGCCCAGTGCGGTAAGCGCTGCTCCAGTCGCTCTGACTGATGTCATGGTACGCCGAGACTGCTACTCATCATCAATGCTGGTCTTCATGCGTCTGGGAGGTAAATTGCGACTGCCCAGACTAGGATGGAGATCAAGCTCGCTATAACGCAGGACATCAATGGTTCACCCATCCCGAGTCCAAAGGACATGCCATCTGTCATGATGACTGAGAGAGCGTCGGTCAGTTGCAGAAACGGCCAGACCAGCACCAGCAGAAGCAGTGATGCGGCTGCTGCGCTGGCTCGACGGAGGTCGGCCACCAGAAGATGCAGGGCAGCAGCGGCAGCAGCGACATCAATCATGACGACTGCGGGAAGCCAGAGCCAGAGAAGAACCTCTGATTCCGAAGTGCTGTCAATGGAACCAGTGAGGACAAACCAAGACAGGTAAGTCAGAGGTAGAGGCAGAAGGATAGAGGCGCCAATCAGCGAGTATGTGGGCCTTGCAGCCGGGCCGACCATAGCATTCCACCACCTCCCACAGTCATCTTCGGCGAGGCGTCGGACCAAAGCAGGGGAGACCACGACCGTAATGAAGGCTGGAACGAGTATGAGCGCTGCTAGCAGGTCGCTGCCAGCGTGACCCAAGTCAGCCTCTCCCACCAGTGCGTATGCAAGAAGTAGGGCGACTAGGGCTGGAGTTGCACGGCCGATTGTGTCTACGGGATTGCGTGCCTCCATCCTGATGGCCCAGCGTATCAACGAACCATGTGTACTCGGTTCAATCGATTGGCTAGGCTTGGGTAGCTTCGAAGGCTTACCCTCAGATAATCCGGGAGATTCCATTAGAAGACTATCCTGTACTACTAGCACTCTGTCCGCGCACCTGACTACGCCCTCGTCATGTGTCGCTACTAGCACACTGTGACCATCTCGGGCGATAGCTCGCAACCAGCCCGTTAGAAGGGCCCTTCCAGATTCATCGAGGCCTTCCGAGGGCTCATCCAACAAAACGACTCTCGGATCCTTACTGAAGGCCGCCGGGACAAGTCCGCAAAGAACTGCCAGACGGCGGCGTTGACCCCCAGATAGCTGGGAGACGCGGTCAGCACGCCGGTGCTCCAATCTCCACTCCGAGAGCACCTGTGAGACGGCGTTTTCATCAGGACTTTGTCCAGATACACTGAGCGAGACTCGAAGTCTCTCCTCAACAGTCTCCTCGCCACACATCCCGTCGCTCTGCAGGGTCAGACCCATCGGAGGGAGTTCGCTCCTGCGTCCATCGGAATCGCGCACCACTCTCTCCTCATCGGCGTCCGTGCGCCAGATGACGCTTCCCGAAGTTAGTGGGAGTATCCCTGCACACGCCTCAAGGAGTGTGGTCTTGCCTGAACCGTTGGCCCCAGCTAGAGCCACCACCTCCCCCTGTCCTATG
>CBFHQW010000015.1:0-18997 GCA_965658085.1 Candidatus Thalassarchaeum sp. | reverse complement strand
CCATGAATGTAAGCAGGCACAGAATCAGCAGTGTGCCAGCAGCGCCCATCTGCAGCGATGCGACCATCCTGTCAGGAGGTAGGAATTTTGTTGTGTTGACAATCGGTCCTCCGAAGAAGGACTCGATGATGGTAGGCACGTGGACGTCAGGAACCGCATCCTTTGGTATTTCAGTACTGGACTTCAGACTACCAGCTGCTTTCCTGCGGCTTGGAGGGGCAGAACTTACGGTCTTCCCCTCATACAGGTGTGCGGTGTCGCTACCCCCGTCTTCTGTAGCATTATCGTCAGCCATTCAAAATCCTCCTAGAAGCCCCTCGCTCCTGTCAGGGCTGTGTTGAGTAGCATGTCAGGCTCCCAATCCATCACATTGGCACCAAGGCCTCGCAGCTCGCTGAGCAGGATGTCTCGCTCGGTCTTGAGGACTTCATATCCAGTGCGATCGAGACGACGCGCATCGAACTCAAACTCGAGACTACTCGGAGAGAGTATAGTCACGTCAAAGTTCCTCGACCTTAAGTCGCGGACTGCATTGACTACCGTCGGATCATCCTCAAGAGGACTCATGATAATCACCGGGCTACCTCGATTGATGTGAGGCATGATACGATCAGTCACCACTTTCAGAGGGGTGTTTCCCTTTGCCATGGCGCCCGCTAGTTTGGTGAGCAGCACATACAACTGCTTCTTGCCAGTGTCCCGATCGACTGATACAATTTCGTCACCATAGGTCACCAGTCCTACTGAGTCACGCCGAGACAGGAAGTACTGAGAGAGACTAGCGGCAGCCCTAGTGCTGTAGACGAGAGAGTTACGGCTCACCGGACCAGTCTCGCTAATGCCCCTGCTGTCGACAATTAGTATGATGTCGCTGACCGCGTCGCGCTCGAACTCGTTGACCATCATCTTGCCGGCACTGCGAGCGGTTGCATTCCAGTTGACCTTCTTCATCGGATCTCCCGGGACGTACTCTCTCAGGTTGTAGAAGTTTGAACCCTCGCCAGGATTTCGTATGTTCACAGCGCCGGTGAAGATCTTTGGCACCCTGCTCTTGATCATAGCATCCTTGATGTCCTCCATCTTGGGGAAGACTAGGAAGTCATCATACAGGTGAATCTCGCGTTCGTTATGGAACAACCCGAAGGCATCCTGAACCCGGATACATACGGGTCCAATTGTGTAGAATCCCCTGAGAGGGGTCTCAATCGTGTATGAGATCTCGGTCTCACGCTGAGGTCCGAGTTCCATAAGTACGTAGTTCGCACCCTGCTTGATGCGCATTACTTCTGGTACTCGGTCCCTGACCTCCAGAACCTTGGAGAGATTAGAGCGATTCTGGATTCGCAAGGTGACATCGATTTCACCATCTTCAAAAATCCTCACAGAGGATACCCGACGAAGTGCCGAAATTGTATGCAGTTGGATTCCCTCGTCTGCATCGGCATCATCCATCCTTCTGCCAGATGAAGCCACATCGGCATGTGAGGTGCGGAATGCCGCCCACGTCAGGAATGATAGTAGCACCACAGCCACTGTCACCAACTGTGTGTTGCGCAGGACGAGGCCAAGCAGATACAGAGCGATGGCCAGCGCTGCGAACATCGCTGACTTCCTGCTCCATGCCACGCCTACTCACCTCCTACTCAGGATACCTGTACGTCTTACTCAGACAGTCGGGACCTGGACCTGGCGGAGAATGTCTTGGACGACTTCTCCACTTTCCAGACCCTTGATTTGATGCTCAGGCTTCAGAATCAGTCTGTGAGCGATAGCCAGCTCTGCAATTGATTTCACGTCATCAGGAGTAACGAAGTCACGACCGCGCATAGCTGCAGCGGCTCGACCAGTCTTTAGCAGCGCCTGAGAACCTCTCGGTGATGAACCAACTAGGACCCGTGGGTCCTCGCGAGTCCGGGCTACAATTTCGACCATGTACAGTCTGACTGCGGGGTCAACGTAGACTTCCTCAATAGCCTGCTGCATTGCGACAACTCGGGCTGGGTCGGTGATGACCTCCACTTCCACTGCGTCCTTCTTCCGGGCGATACGTCGGTTGAGAATCTCAACCTCATCAGCTCGGTCGGGATAACCGACACTCATCTTCATCATGAAACGGTCGAGTTGAGCCTCGGGTAGTGGGTATGTACCCTCTTGTTCCACAGGGTTCTGGGTCGCCATAGTCAGGAATGGCGCGGGCAACTTGTGAGTAACCACACCGACCGTGACTTGCAACTCCTGCATTGCCTCCAGAAGAGCCGCTTGGGTCTTCGGGGGCGCTCTGTTAATCTCGTCAGAGAGCAGCAGGTTACAGAAGATCGGTCCTGGCTTGAACGAGAACTCGCCCTTCTTGGCGTCGTAGATGTTAGTTCCAGTGATGTCCGCAGGGAGCAGGTCAGGCGTGAATTGAACACGCTTGAAGTCACATCCCAATGCGTCAGCGAAAGTATTCGTCATCAAGGTCTTGGCAAGTCCAGGGTAGTCTTCGAACAGCAGGTTGCCGTTCGAGAGGATGTTTACCAGGACGTTGTCGATAACGTGCGCCTTCCCGATGATTACCTTCTGCACCTCAGTGCTAATGGCTCCTCCGATTGCGCCGACAGCAGTCAACTTGGCACTCATCTTCTTCTTCCCGCGGGCCTTTTCGGCCTTATCCGCGTAACCCTTCTCGACATTGTCTGGAGGCGGGTCTTCCTTTTTCTTCTCGGCTGGTGGTGTTGCATTCATTTTTCATCTCTCCTTTTTTTTAATTGCTCTTGCCCCACCGTCTAATTGCTTGCATTAGCTTTCGCAGTTCTTGGGGGGAATAGGTCTTACTCTTACTGTATGCCAGTTCGACGAGTCGTGGATCGCCAATCATCGATTGAATTTCCGATGGTGGTTTCGACGCCATCTGATCCCTGGTGAAATCGTGATGCACCCTAACCTTGGTGAATAGAGCTTGCTGGACTCGCAGGCGATAGGTACCGGGGTCAAGTTTTGTGGGTCGCTGGTTGAATCTAGTCAAATCGAAGACATGCCGCCAGTTCTCCTTCTCGGGCACCACCATCATTGCGACCAGTAGGAGAAGGCCTACGTTCAGGACCACCAGCCACTTCAGGAAGTTGTTAGAAGTAAGTAGGACGACTGTTCCCATGCTTTCCACGAAAGGCGCAGATACGAGTCCAGTGATATGGCGACTCTCGTCGAACACGACTTGGAAGTTCGAGACATCATTCCTAATCTCTCCTGAGAGCTCGAGATTGTCGTGCTCCATCATTGAGTGAATTAGCAATTTGTAGTACACCTCGTTGCCTCGCCACTCATTGTTGTCGTGAATTTCCTGCATCCAGCAACTCCCTATAACGCCCTCACAGGTAGGACTTGAACCCTCTTCTACAGCCACTGGAAGAGTCCATAGGCGATTAGAGAAAGCTTCCTCGTCCGATACGAAGACTATGCTCCCAGTGACCTTAATCTCGCCTATATCTCCTCCGACCAGTCCGCCCTGTCCTACACGTACCTGGTCGTAGGCGCTGATATTGGGATAGTCGAAACGGATCATCAGTGAGAGATCCCCAGGAGCTGGATTCAGAGGATTGCTCGCATCTCCGTCCCCTATCAGGTCGATAAACGCGGAAGAGGATGCCCTAGAGAGAATACTGACATCTCGCTCGTCGGGGTGTGTATCGTCCCTGAGGGAAGGCTCAAACTTCATTCCGGTAGGCGAGCGAAACATCACGGGAATCCTACAGGAGTCCGGGTTTTGGTTGACTATCTGAAAATCAGAACAGCCCTTGCTCGCGGCTCCAGCCTGCATATCGTTGACATCCTCTTCGACGGCTGCGACGCTCCACACGTTCTGCCACGAAGGGTAGCATGGGCTCGGCTCGCAGTCGTATTCAAGCCAGTGCTGATTCTCGTCGTTCAACGGATTACCGAAGAAGGTCACACCGAACTTGGTAGCCAGTCTGTTGGCGTTGGTTCCATCGGCTGCTACGATAACTTTGCCCCCTTTCTCGGTGACAAAATCGTAGATAGCATCAGCCTCGGTCTCGTCTATCGGCTTCTCTGGGGCTATGATTAGGAGCATGGTCCTGTGCGGGTCCTTCCAGTCATTGACAAGCATGGGTGTTGACATGGTGTTGGCAATGAAATAGCCATCACCACTGTCATCGAGGCTGTTGCGCATAGCTGAGAGTTGGTAGAGCTCCTCCTCCTCATACGCAGAGTAGGCGGTGGATTTGCCCATGACAAAGAGCATCGGCAGCAGGAGCAGCAGTACTACAGTAGTGGTAATGGCGCCGATGATGTAGGTGGCAAATTGAACTTCCTGTTTATCTTCATCAGCCATCAAGAAACCTCCATTTTATCTATTGAAATACCTAGACAGCACCTACGGTGCTTGCCCGAGCATCATTTCACAGTTATATGTTGCTCACCGTAGTTCATGTCGCTGACCTAATTTCTGTCCGCTCAGTGCTGTTTCTGCACCCTCTCTATCCTCTCTTATTGGGTGCAAAGAGGAAAATTATTACAATCTTCTAGGGGCCGCTAGTGAAGCGATAGCCAAGACACAAATCAGAGTTGCAATTCCGGGTGCTGGAAGGCCAGAACTGACAATTTCTACCGGATTGCTAGTATCTTCTGGATCATTATTCTCCTCGTCGGCAACGAGAGGAGGCTCCACAGTTACCGTGGTGTCGTCATCGGCTATCACAGAGCCTCCGGAATTCATCGCTCCGTTGGAGGATACAGAGACTTCAATCTTGCAGTTCCTACGGGGATGACTCTCTGATGCCGTTGCAATCAGATTCGCCTCGGCGGACTGTCCTGCCCCGATGTTGCTGGTCATCAGAGAGTCTAGACCGTTGTCGGTGGTTAGGAGGGGACAGTTGTCACTCGCTTCGACCTCTCCAACCTTGTCCTGAACATTTCCCTTGTTGGTTACGGTAACCGTGAGAATGACGTCAGAGCCCGCGTTCATAGCCCCGACAGGGTCGGAGATGTCGACCTCAAGCGAGTAGATGGTTGGTATCTTCAGGTCACCCACTGACTCTTGTCCCTCGCCTGGCAGGCCGATGGGTATTCCTTGACGAGTCATCAGTGTGGCTGAGATTGTGAACTCCTCCTTGGAGTCAGCAGCGTAACTCCAGACGTCGATACCCGAGATTATGAGTGTGAACGACTTATTCTCCCCTGCCTCGATAATCTCCGATTCGGGGCCATCCGCTTCGCCCCCAAATGGAATCTCGTAGCCGAACTCGACGCCAATGTCGAGGAGCTCCTCGTTGTTGATGAAGAACTGTATCGAGACGCCTCCATTGGTGCCGACGCTGAAGGGTACATCTTCGTTATCCTGTGGGTAGTCAATTCCTAATTCCCAAGATCCTAGTTGCCCCTGAACCGGTGCAGCACAGGTCAGGAGAAATAGGGCGACTCCTGCGCTCAGAACCCATTTCATACTAGACTTCCAATAGGCCGCTGCTCGCTCGCTTTGTTAAGACCTTGACCATTTTGCGCCTGTATGACGGAGGGTACCACGTGTTCAATACCGGTTTGACCGCTTTTCTGACTGCCTCAGCCAGTTCGTCAACACTAGGACCTCCGTTCCATCCCGTTAGTGCCGCGATTGCCTCGGCGGAGTGGAATCCTGGAATCGACTCCAGTCCTGTGGTCGCGACCCTGAGGTCACTCGGAGAGCCATCCGGCCCCGACTTCCAGAGCACAGCGACCCCAGCTTCGGGAAAATCCCAAGATTCCCTCTGCCGCAGTTTTTGATAATCACCTCTCCACTCCGATACGTCATCAGGTAGGGTGAGGTGAGTCACCAACTCTCCCGGTGTGAGAACATTGCGAGTAATTCCATCTAACTCGAAGAACTCGGTTAGGGGCATCGACCTGCTTTGCGAAGGCCCGGCTAGGTGAATCGTTGCACCAAGGCACATCAGAACCGGAGCCAAATCAGCTTGGTAGGTGGCTACGCACTGAGTATTTTGGTTTGGAATAACCCTACAGTCGGCACCAGTTCCACAGTCGCACTTGTAACACCATTCAATCGACTCCCGCCATTCCTCAGACTGGTTGAACCAGAAGCACCTCGTGTCAAGGCAAATGTTCCCGCCAACCGTGCCCGAACGTCGTATCATCACACTGGCGACCATACTGGAAACCTTCGCTACTAGTGGGTGTACCACTTCTGAATCAGCCAGATCTTGCAGCCTCACCATCGCGCCGATGTGAGTCTCGGACAATTCAGAGAGTTCAGGGACGCCGGCTAGGGAGATGACGTGCGGCTTGGCATTGAGATGCCACTTGTAATTGGGCAACAAATCTGTTCCACCGGCGACCCAGTCGAATTCCTGATTCGACTGCTGTAAGTCTCCGGCCAGCGAGAGCGCCTTATCGAGTGAACTGGGCGTATGGAGTTCGAATGGTGGCATGCGCATCAGGAATCACCCCCATGCCGCCTCTCGGTGTGCTTCCAAGCACTCCCTGCTAGGCGAGGACTCTCCATGTAGTCACTGCTCGGGGTGACGCTGACGACCCAACGTTCATCTTGCTCATCAGCAGGTATCTCAGGGTCGAAACCGAAGAGAGCTCCGTTGTTGTAGTCAGGAGGGTCTGGGTCCGTCGCCCGCACGGCATCTCGCGAAGCGTGCTCAGAGGCGCGAGCCTCGAGAACCTCTTGTAGTTCCGAATGATGCAATTCAGGCGAACTTAGGTCAAGCGGAGCAACTCCCTCCTGCTTGCATCGAGCCTCGATCATTCTGTGCACCCTGTCTGGGGTGATTGGTAACTCGCTGGTGCGGATTCCGACCGCGTCGTACACGGCATTACAAACTGCAGGTAGGATGGGCAGAAGGGGCCCCTCGCCCGCCTCCTTCGCACCAAATGGGCCCTCGGAATCGTTCGACTCGACGATGATGGGCACTATCTCGGGCATCTCGTGGATGGTTGGAATCTTGTAATCGAGGAGGTCGGGGTTGATCAGGTGACCGTTTCTACCATACTTCATTTCTTCACTGAGAACCTGTCCTAGGCCCATGTGGCATGAGCCGATTATCTGACCTTTCACAGACAGCGGGTTGAGTGCCTTACCACAATCGTGAGCGGCCCACACCTTGAGCACCTTGGTCTGCCCAGTCTCGATGTCGACCTTGACCTCGGCTACGTAGGCAGAGAACGAGTAGGCGGGGGCAATTCCTGCACCGGCTCCCTTGTGTACCCGTCCCATCGGAGGCGTCCGGTAGGCACCAGATGACACTAGAGCCCCCTTGTCCTCCTGTGCCTTGTGGAGCGCTTCAAGATATGAGACTCCGACTGCAGGATCGTCCTTCCTGTAGATACGCCGATCGCCAATCACCAGCCTCTCAATAGGCGCATCAGTCGCTGCTGCTGCTGCTTCCAGAAGTTCCTGCCGTATTTCCATCGCAGCGGAGATGGCTGCGTTAGCGTTCATGAAAGTCACACGAGACGAGTACGAGCCGAGGTCGACCGGAGAGGTGTCAGTCTCTCTACTCCTAATCCTAATCATGTCGAGAGGGAGGCCCAGAACTTCGGCTACCGACTGAGCGATTACAGTGTCAGAACCCTGGCCGATTTCGGCGGCTCCGGTGTGGACCGTGACTCCTCCGTCCATGTCGATCTTGAGGTGGACGGTGGCATGAGGGAATTTGTTCGGCTCCCAGTGAATGGGCAGTCCGCTACCCGAGATGAAGAAGCCGCAACCGATACCAATTCCATGACCGTCGGGTAGTTTGCGGAACTTGTCGTCCCAACCTGAAGCCTGTCTGACGCGCTCAAGACATTCGCGCATACCGATACTGGTGACCCTGAATCCAGTGATGGTTGCGGAGTGGGGAGGCAGAAGATTGGCCAGCCTAAGAGTGATTGGATCGACATTCAACTGTTCGGCGAGATCATCCATCCCGACTTCAACTGCACACCGCGAGTTGACCGCACCGTGTCCTCGCATCGCACCGCTCGCAGGCTTGTTGGTCCAGACCCTCGCTCCAGTGTAGTGGAAGGCTCCGATTTCATAGGGAGCGGTGTGGAGCACGCCGTTGTAGTAAGTGGTAACGTGTCCGAAGGAGGCGAAGGCCCCACCATCGATTAGGGCATCAGTTTCGATGCCGCAGAGCCTACCTTTGGAATCGGCATGCAGATTCATTCCGATTCGGGAGGGGTGCCGTCCACGATTCACCCAGAAGACCTCTTCGCGGTCGAAGTTAATTCTGACTGGCCTACCCGTCTTGCGGGACAGTATGGCGGCACACATCTCGTGCGGAAACGGGTCTGATTTGCCCCCAAATCCACCGCCGACAAAGGTTCGGTGGACGTTGATTTGGTGCATCGGGATGTCAAGGACATCAGCCAGAGCCCTATGGACATAGTGCGGGACCTGTTGCGGAGTGTACAGTGTCAGTCTACCAGATGGGTCCCAATTAGCGACTACGGCATGAGGCTCCGTGAATCCGTGGTTGGCACCGGCGAACAACCAGTTGGAGTTGTGACTGACTACAGCATTGGCGGACATACCCTCGATATCACCGAATTCCTGGAACACCCTCTTTTGGACGTTTGATGCACCGATGTGGTACTTGCCTCTATCATGAATGGGCTCTTCGGAGTTTTCCAATCCCTGTCTCATGTCGTGGACCGCTTCGAGTTCCTCGTACTCGACCTCAACGAGCCGTACTGCTTCTCTTGCTGTGGCCTCATCGGTCGCGGCAACACAGGCAATCAGATCTCCGACGTGACGCACTTTCTCTTGGGCCATCGCGTGTTCGTCCTTGGTCACAGGAAGCACACCGAATCTTCCACTGGCATCTTGCCCGGTGGCCACAGCGACTACGCCAGGCAACTCCATGGCGGCAGAGACGTCGATGGACAACACTCTGGCATAGTGATGCTTTGAACGAACAATCCTGCCAACCAACTCACCAGGAAGTCGCACATCGTCCCCGTACTGAGCCTGCCCGGTGACCTTCCATCGACCATCGATTAATGCAGTGGGCCGGCCAACGGCCGAACCAGTCACCACGTCGTCGTGCTTGTGCCCACCGTTCCCTCTGATGTTCGCTATCTTATCCTCATCTCGAGGCTCGCTCATCTTGCGACTGCCGCCAGATCCCGGACGGGAGAATGGCAACTTACCGCTCTGCTGGCGATAACCCTCTACTCTGTCTTTATCCTCGCTCATCGAGTCACCTCAATTCCCCCCATAGCTGGGATGAGGATCGCTCTTGGCCGTAGTGGAATCCTCGACACCATCCCCTGATGCCAGAATCTCGGAGGCAACTCGGACAGAATCAACGATCTGTTGGTATCCGGTGCATCTGCAGAGGTTACCCTCGATAGCATCCTTGATTTCAGTGTCGCTGGGAGTGGGGTTCTCCTCCAGAAGCGCTGAGATGACTACTAAGAAGCCGGGCGAACAGAAGCCACACTGGCTCCCTCCGCACTCAGTGAATGTTTTTTGAATCGGGTGGAGATGATGGCCGTCGGCTAGTCCCTCAATCGTGGTAATTCCACATCCGGATGCCTCCTGGGCCAGAGTCAAGCATGACAGCCGGGGTACTCCATCAATTAGTACACTACAACACCCACAGGTGCCCATGTCACAGCCCCGCTTGGTGCCGAGGCTGCCCGCTTTGTCGCGAAGCACATCGAGCAAAATCGCATTGCTCTCTATCCGCACTGAGACCTCGTTACCATTCACCAATGCTGACCAAGGCACCTCGTCTGGCGCGGGCAGCATCGGCAGTCGGAACTGAACCATACAGTGAGCACACCACCGCTACAACCTTTGAGTATTCGGTTTGACCCCTGCGGGGTCAATTCAGGTCATCGACGACCATTCTCATGATTTCTTCTTCTGCCCTCTGGAGGTGTTCCCCTAGGGTGCTCCGGGCCATCCCAAGTTCTTCAGCCAACTCTCTCAGAGTTATGTTTGAATCCTGCTTGTAGTAACCTCTTCGTACAGTGTGTGACAGGACCTCACGCTGTCTTTTAGTCAGTGTTTTTGACCACCCATTCTTTTCCTCTCCTCTAAGAGATTGAACACTGACTTTGTCGGGCGGGAGTATCATCCTAAGAAGGGCTAGGAACCTACGAATAGACTTGGAGTGACCAGACAGTCTGAGCTCCATTCCGCGCTCTGCATCTATTCCATAGGGTGGTTGCACGTGGATATTCGACATCTCGATAGCGGAGACAGCCAGAGGGTGCGTGCACAACAGGCTGACGAGGACTCCGTCAGAATCCTCTTCATGCTGTTCAAGGACTTCGAAACTGTCAAAGTTTGAGATCTCGTCCACTGAGTGCCCTTCTCTCATCTTAATTTCAACTAACTGGGTGACTCCTTCAGAACTGACGGCCAAGTGCCCTAGGACTTCGACCCTCTCTGCCACCTCAAGGAATTTGGAGAGTTCTTTGGCTCCCCTCAATGAAGGGATCTTCCACCTCAGGATGACCTTCCTCATAACATATCGAAGGCGCGCTGTGTATTGAATTCAACGGATTAACCTAATTCCAGTAAGCCTCGCGAATTTCCTGATTCGCTTCCATGCACATCTCCACATCGCTCGGACGGTTTGACATGGTCGATGTCCCGTTCAGATGCTCTATAATTGGCAGGACATTACTCTCGTTGACGACTCCCCAACCAACTTGTGTACAAGGAGCGATTGGTGATATCGGAGTGGTGCCCGAAAGAGGATCCCAGGTGTTGAATGAGGGATACCATCCGGATAGGTTCAACGCGTCGCGCAGGTCGTCGTTTGTGACGGTGAAGTTGGTGCCGTTCACCATCAGCCCGCCGCGAGTATCGGGATCTGCTCCAGATGACATGTCGCCAAACTCTGAACGTAGGCTCATCAGAATCTTCGAGAGTAATCCGGCGGTCCTAGGTGTGGCGAATGAGGTCCCCGAGGTCTCGTGGTAACCATCGATATCGTCGTGATTAGGAAGGACTTGCGTCCAGTCGGCAGCGACATCAGGATATGAGCCACTCATCGTCTCCTTCTGGTCATCACCTTCTTCGGCATATCCCGATATACCGATGCTCCAAGGAGGGCCAGCAGTGGAGTCCTGCACTGCTGGTGAGGGCGAATTGTCAGCAGCACCGGTGTGCAATTTCTTGTTATGCACCACTGCGACTTTGGTAGCATCTTCGATTCCAGGTACAGGGACGGAGAGGATAGGCCCGAAGCTAGTGGTGATGACATCAACAAGCGGCTGGTTTGCAGCGGCTAGCACGGCAGCGTCGCTGAAACCCTCTACGAAGAATATGACAGCATCAGGATTGGCATTCAGGACCGCCCCTGTAACGGCCGTTCCGTGACCATCCTGGGGGTCGTCGAGAATCGGGATGTCTGTGTTGTCATCTGGCGTCGTGCCGATTATCCGAGTGCCTCTGAACCAGACCACGTCCTGTGAGGTGATGTTGTCCCAGCAGATCTCCTTGTCAGCCTCATAACGTTCCTGCCAGGTTCCTGTGAGCGTGACATCGCATATTTTGTTCACACCGAGTCCGTCGAGTAGCCATTGCGGATAGGACTCGTTCATCAGGAAGTGGTTGTGGTAGACGTTGATTCCAGTGTCAATAGGGGCAACCACACTGAAGGCCCCGAACCCCAACTCTTCCTCGGGCAGTACCTCTGGCTCTTCTTCATCCCCCCATAACAGGCAGCCGCTCAATGGGGCGGCCAAAACAAGAAGTGAGAGCATCAATGCGAGTTTGTGCACGCCCTACCGCGACGCTCGGAAGATTTCAGCCTTCGGCGTCGTTGTGGCTACAGCTCAGTCATATTCATCTCCTATGTGGCACCGCATCTTGACTGTCGGTAGGCGAAGGGTGTTGATTTGAGGCGAGCCGTAACATCACTACTATCTTGGCTCGCCAGAGGAGTGTCATCTGTCGTATCTTTCGTCTTTGGTGCCTTCAGAAAGATGCCCGTCAGAGTGGGTTTGGCAATTGTCGGCTCAATCTGTCTGACTATCGCATTCGCAGTGGGTTTGCTATGGGGATACATCGCTCCCTCTCTACTTGCCGAAGATTTGCAGCAGACGGCTCAGAATTCTCTATCCGGAGTCCTGGTGATGATTCTGATATGGATTTCAATCGCGACATTCATTCCTAGTGCGGAGAGGCAGACGGATTCCTCCCAAACCGCCCCTGAGGCCGAGGAAGAACCCATTCCTGTAGTCCAGATCCGTGAAACAGAACCAGCAGCGGTTGTTTATGACGACGAGGCAGAATTAGTCGAGTGATTCCGATTTCTTCTCAAGAGCCATTATCTCGGCGCATACTGCCACTGCAATCTCTTCTGGTGAGTCGGCCCCGATATCGAGTCCAATTGGACATCTGACTGAGTCCACCGACTCCTCTGATACTCCTGCGGCTATGGCAGAATCTCTGAAGGCGTTCCACTTCACGGTGGATCCTATGGCCCCTACCCTCGGTCTCCTGCCAATATCGAGAATACCCAATAGGCCCAGCAGTATCTCTTGATCGATTGCCCAGTCATGCCCGAGCAGGAGCACATCGGAGAACCTAGCCATAGATTCCGGGTCCTCGCCATCGAGGAATTCGGAGACCGAGCCGGCGTGCAGCTCGCTAGCGAACGGAAACCGATCTCCATCAGCATATTCTGAGCGCACGTCGAAGACACTGTGCGACCACCCGAGGGTATCACACACAATTGCAACTGCACGGCCAACGTGCCCTCCTCCTGCGATGAGTATGTGTGGCATTGGATTCATGACCTCCATCGCGACAGTCACGCGTCCTCCACACAGGCTGTCAAGCGGTATTGCCTCTTCTCCCTTCGCATCCTTGTAGAGGACGAAAGTCTCTACCCTGCCTCCCTTTTTACGAACTTCCTCGCGTCCCCCGTTCAGCATGCCTTGCAAGGCGTTCTCGACCTTCATCTCCAAACCGGCCCCGCCAACTGTACCAAACCTCGCACCTTTTTCGGTAATCGCCATCCGAGCTCCTGGCTTACCCGGGACGCTGCCGCTGGCCTCGATTACAGAGGCCATAGCTACGCTCTGACCACGCTCGAGCATATCGAGAACCCAAGTCAGGACGGCCTTTGTCACGATTCCGGGAGCGGCTACCGAGCCTTTGGAGTTACGCTCACCCAAGGGCTACATCTAGAACCATCATGATGGTGAATCCAAGCATAAGTCCCATGGTTGCAATGTCTCCGTTCTTCCCCCTGTGCGCTTCAGGGACCAACTCTTCAGCGACTACGAAAATCATCGCACCAGCGGCGAAGGCTAGGGCGTATGGTAGAATCGGCGTCATGTAGATTATCGCTGCAGCCCCAATAACTGCTGAGATAGGTTCGACTAGAGCAGACAACTGGCCCCACCAGAAACTCTCCTTTCTGGATAATCCTTCGCGCCTGAGTGGAACAGAAACTGCGGCACCCTCAGGGAAGTTCTGGATTCCTATTCCAATAGTAAGCGCGATTGCAGCCCCTATGCCTTCACCCGAGGCTGCGGCTCCAAATGCAACTCCTACTGCCAAACCCTCTGGGATGTTATGCAGGGTGATGGCTGAAATCAGTAACTTGCTTCTGTGCCAAGTGGTCTTGACTCCCTCTACCTCCTCGGGAGGGGCCCCCGGATGGAGGTGTGGAAGATAAGCATCGATTACCCGCATCCCGATTCCCCCTAGGATGAAACCGAAGGCTGCAGGAAGGACCTTCTCAAGTCCCTCTCCGGACGTTTGTTCTATGGCAGGGCCTAGTAGTCCGAAGCAACTGGCCGCAATCATGACACCTGCAGCAAAGCCGAGCATCCCATCAAGCACCTTGCGGTTTATCTCAGAGAAGAAGAAAACCACTCCAGCACCAGCCGCAGTCATGAACCAGGTAAAGAGTCCAGCTAACAGGGCCTGTTGCACCGGCCCGAAGCCCTCGAGGTACTCGAAACTGACCATCTAACCACCCGTAATCAGGCGCGTTGATAAGTTGTTTCACAGGTCTACGAAAGCATCTGCGAGAGCACCCAGATTCTCTGGCCGGTCTACGTTCAGGTGTAGGTGTGAATCAGTAACCTCAATGCGATTGGGATCTATTAGGTCTCTCAGTGGTGTTGACGGCGGAGATTCGGTGATTCTGACAGCATCCTCAACTGAGAGCAGTATGGGATGTCCCCCTCTGCCTCCCTCAACGGGGCAACTCGTGACCACAGAGGAAATCAGTGATTCTAGGGTCGAATCTGAGAATCCTGGTCGATCTACGGGCACGACTAGGATTCTCTGTCTTATGTTTGATTCCAAGTGACTGATTCCAACCTGCAAAGTCCCCGTCCTACCTGCCTCAGGCTCAGGGTTGACGATTACTCTACAATCTACTGAATCCGTCACTTCTTCGATTATGTCCCCGTTCGTGACCACCAGCGGCTCGAGGCCCCTAGCTTGTAATCTGCTTACCAGCCACCCGATTAGATTCCCCTCTCCGACTCTAATCAGAGCCTTAGGTCTACCAAGTCGCTCACTCGATCCGGCTGCTAGGACCACGCAGCCGATGTCACCGGCCATGCGACCACCTTCAAGAATCACTCAGCATCTCTCGGCTGATGATGAGACGCTGAATCTGACTGGAACCCTCGAAAATCTGGACAACCTTTGCTCCACGCATCCTTCGAGCTACTGGGTATTCCTCCGAGTAACCATACCCGCCGAAGACCTGCACAGCATCAGTGGTGACTTCCATCGCCATGTCGGCAGAGAAGCGCTTGGCGTGAGCAGCCTCTAGGGTGTTTCTCTCACCCAAGTCCGCCTTCTTCGCAGCCCTCCAGGTCAGCAGCCTCGCAGCCTCAACCTTGGTTGCCATATCTGCAATCATGAACGATATCGCTTGGTGACGGTAGATTGGCTTGCCGAAGGTACTCCGTTCGTTGGCGTAATGAAGTGCCTCCTCCATGGCGCCACGGGCATTACCAACGGCGTGCGCAGAGATGGTAGGTCTAGACAGGTCGAAAGCCTTCATTGCATTCATCCACCCTCCGTTCTCTTCTCCACCGATGAGGTTCTCCGCAGGCACCCGGACATCGTTGAAGTCAACTGATCTTGTGTCTGAGCAGCGCTGCCCCATATTCTCCTCCTTCTTTCCGAGAGAAATTCCGGAGCTGTCAGCGTCGACGATGAATCCACTCATCCCCTTGTATCCTGCTTTCTTGTCAGTGTAAGCCAGCACGAAGAACCAGTCAGCGTGACCGGCACCTGTAATCCACATTTTGCTGCCGTTGATAACGTAGTCATCGCCATCACGCACAGCTTGGGTGGAAATCGACTGTACGTCGCTTCCCGCATCCGGTTCAGTGACGCAATATGATGCGATGCAGCCGTCGGCCACTTTGGACAAGTAGCGCTGTTTCTGGTCTTCGGTACCACCCGTAATCAAAGGATACGAGGCAAGCATCGTGCTGCCCGAAGCGGTGGCGAAACCAGGGTCACCCCAACCAATCTCTTCGCAGATAAGTGTCTCCTCGAATGAACCCATACCGTATCCCCCGTACTCCTCGGGTATCTTGACTGTGAGAAGACCAAGTTCGTGCGCCTTCCGTATGGCTTCGCGTGGGAAGCTGCTGTCACGATCCCACTTCGCTGCATTCGGTTGCACCTCTGCTGCAGCGAACTCGTGCGCCATCTCTTGGAGCATAGCTTGCTCCTCTGACAGGCTGAAGTCTACCATGGCCCTAGGACTGGGGTCCCGGCCTTAGCGGTTCGCACCCCTGTGTGCCATGCAGTCAGAGGTAAAGCATGGCCATGTAAGCCAGATAGCCACCTACCATCGCAGCCCCGACTCGCTTGCCGATATGACGCTCGTCTAACAGCATGGCCACGATGAAGCCCGAGGTCAGAACGACCACCCAGATGTCTCTCGAGGCGAACTCGGGAGCGATTATGAGTCCTCCAGAGTATGTCGCAGCGACACCTAGTATCCCCATGATGTTGATGACATTGGAGCCAAGTACATTGCCCACAGCGACACCACCT
Organism: Candidatus Thalassarchaeum sp.; assembly: GCA_965658085.1. Taxonomy (GTDB): domain Archaea; phylum Thermoplasmatota; class Poseidoniia; order Poseidoniales; family Thalassarchaeaceae; genus Thalassarchaeum. The sequence continues at coordinate 3,003 of CBFHQW010000015.1, read as the reverse complement.
TGGCCACGGAGTCCAGCGACAAGGGTAACAGCGAGCTCAGGGAGAGAAGTTCCCAGCGCTACGACAGATAAACCGATGACGGACTCAGAAATACCGTAACTGCCCGCCAGTCCAGTGGCCCCCTCTACTAGCATCTCAGCCCCTGTCCATATCAGGTATCCACCAAAAGCAGTCACTGGAACGGCGAGCAGGATGTGGTCGGGGAGCCATGTATCACTGTCCTCGACATCGGTCCCTTCTGCCTTAGAGACGCGGTAAGAATAGGAGTAGTAAGCAGCGAGACCGAGCAGCATCAGGACGCCGAACTGCCATGGGATTTCACCAACCAAAACTACAGCAAGCAGTATTACCGTAGCTGCTGCTACCGCTGTAGCATCGCGGCGTATTCCCTGCCCCGGGTCCGACGCGGCTCCGAGCATAGACGCCGTACCTAAAACCAGCATCACATTGGCAACGTTCGAGCCCAACACCCCGCCAACGGCGATTTCATGAGTTCCCTCGTTGACAGCTTCGAGGACCACAGCCAGTTCTGGCAACGAGGTCCCAACGGCGACGATGGTGAAACCCACTAAGAGCGGCGGCACCCGTAGTCTGCCAGCAATCGTGACAGCTCCTTGGACGACAAACTCCCCTCCAAGCATCAGTAGCACGAAACCCAGCAATACTAGGGGCCCATCGGCCATACTCAGAGTAGTCATTTGACTCGCCGGATGTTACTTCGCTCATGACCATTTGGTAGGATGGCAGAGGGACTCACGAACACATCCTGTCGATGTGCCTAGAGACAAGTTCAGCTGTCGGAACCGTGTGGTCCTCTAGAGGAGGCGAGAACGGCACCGGAGTGTCGAGAGCGCCGATTACGACCGGAGGACTCTCGAGGCACCAGAACGCCTCTTCCATAATGCGACTGCTGACTGTATTTCCCAGTCCGCCTGTCCACTGGGCTTCCTGTAGGACCAGCAGTCGACCAGTCCTCCTAACTGATTCCACACAGGTCCGTGCATCGAAGGGCGAGATAGTTCTCAAATCTACTACCTCAACCTCCACACCCCGCCTAGAGGCCTCCGAGGCGGCTCTCATGGCAACGTGTACCATGGCGCCCCAGGTGACAATGGTAAGGTCCCTGCCACCTCTTACTACACGCGCCTTCCCAAGCGAACTCTCGCCTGCAGCAAGACGTTCGTGAACAGCATCCTTGTCCACCAATTGGCTGATCGATTCTCCCCAACCCGTTAGACCTCCTCTGAGGCCATAGAGCCCTATGTGCTCAAGAAAAATCACTGGATCATCCAGTTCATGCGATTCGATTAGGAGGTCATAGGCGTCTTGGGGGGTGCTCGGGAATACAATTACCAGCCCCGGGTCGTTGATGAACCATGATTCAATCATGTTAGCATGAAACGGTCCACTACGAGTCTTCCCTCCTAGTGGAATACGCACTGTAACAGGGACTTCCGCACCCCAGCGCCAACGCAATTGGGCGGCGTTGTTGACCAATGCGTTCATCGCCAGTGCCGCGAAGCCACCAAATTGAATTTCAGCCACTGGTCGCAACCCCCCAAGAGCGGCACCGATTGCTGAGTGGACTATCACCGACTCAGACAAGGGCATGTCGAGAAGCTTGTCTGAGTGCCCCCTCGCCTTCAGGGGTAGATTTAGTCCAAATGCACCGGCGACCTCCATGTCTTCTCCCATGAAGACGACCTGGTCACCGTGCTTGTCGGCTATCGAGGCCATGGCATCCTGAATGGCTCTGCTGTAGGTTCTGGCGTTAGACGCGTCAGAGAACTCCAAATCCACCTCTCCTAGTTCCAGGGGGCACTCGGTGAGTTCTACCTCATGCTCAAACCTCTCGTACTGCTCAGTGTGGCTGGCCGCGTTATGCAGACTGGTAATCCCTTTTGTCACTGTGTAACCTTCGGGCCAAGGCATGTCCTCCATCTCCTCACGGGCCGCATCCACCTTATCCTGCTCCTCGGATTCCATGGCATCCAATATCTGCTCGTCACAGCCAGTTTGAACCAACAATTCCCTGTGGTTAGGGACAGGATCTTTCTCAGCCCAGTAAGTCAACAATCCCCTGTCGACGTATCCGGGCGGGTTGCCCGAGGCAGCCCCGAGGTACAGGTCATCATGGTGGTGAGCGTGACCGCATCCACGCATCGTCTCGACATGAATCAGGGTGGATCCACAACCGTCCAGAGCGAATTCCCTCGCAGCCGCGGTCGATGCGTAGAACAGCCCGGGATCAGAACCATCGATGGTCCATGCCGGTATCCCCATGGCATGGCCCTTGTCACCAAATGTCTCGACCCCTGACTGGCCGGTGACGAAGGTATCGAGTGCTATCTGGTTGTTCTGAATCATGAATGATATCGGTAGCCCCCTCACTCCGGCGAGGTTCATGGCCTCCCAGAACTCACCACTGCTACTACATCCCTCACCTACTGGAGCGAGATGAAAACGGTCTACTGAGAGCCTAGATGCAGCCAGAGCTACTCCTGTTGTTGTAGCACTGGCGATTGGCAGTGGGGCAGTCGGAGGGAGAATTCTCTTGTCCCAGTTACCAATGTGAAGGTCTCTTCCTCCTGCACCCTCATGTCCGCCGTTCATGTATGATCCAGACTTGCCCATCTGAGAGGAGAAGACCTCTATTGCAGTCTGCCCCATGGCAATAGCTAGGCCAACATCGCGAATCATCGGGGCAATCACGTCAGCACGGTGACGCTCGTCAGAGGAGATGTCGACGGCCCTGCGCATTGCGCTGGCACAGGCGACTATTCCTTCTTGCCATGTTGAACGGAAGCCCTTACCTCCAAAACTCTCTCCATCGGGGGCCTCGATACCATTTGCAAACAAGTCCTTTAGATGCTCGTCAACGGCTCTCGTCCGAGTCATCATCCTCTGCCAATCCATGCGCTGTTCGAGGGTGATGGAGGAGTAGTGAGCAATCCTTCTCAAGCAGAGTGCGGTGTCGGTCAATAGTCTAGCAGTGCGACGTTT
>CBFHQW010000014.1:0-19119 GCA_965658085.1 Candidatus Thalassarchaeum sp. | reverse complement strand
CAGTCATTGGAGTCAGTTCACTGGGCTTGCATACCACCGTGTTCCCCATTCCGATTGCCGGGGCGACCTTCCATGAAAGTAGGTAGAGAGGTAGGTTCCAAGGTGTGATGAGAGCGCCGACACCAACCGGCTTGTTGACTACATAATTGGTCGCACTAGACATCTCAAAGACTTCCTGCTCGTGCTCGCGCAGCATTCCCGCGAAGAACCGAAAATTCGACACTGAGCGCTGCGCATCGACGTCTCGAGCCAGAGAGATTGGCTTGCCGGTGTCACGACTCTCAAGCGCTGCTATCTCCTCGTAGCGTGCCTCGAGAGCATCGGCGATACGATCCAGCCAATCAGACCGCTCTGAGTGACTCAGAGCTCCCCAAGCCGGCTGCGCCTGCCTGGCGGCGTGCACGGCATCTCCGACATCCGCTTCTCCCGAAAGCGGCACTCTCGCGAAGCGGTGGCCAGTGGCAGGTTCGAGGACATTCATCCATTCGTCACCTGTGGGGCACACGAACTCCCCTCCGATGTAGTTGCACAGGTCGAGAGGCTCTTGTCCGTCAGAATCGCGCTCGCAAGGGATGCAGCCCGATTCGCAACACTTGTCCGGCTCCATTACGAACCCCTCTCACCTTCATTGGCGAACGGGTCTGAACGTGTTATCCCCTCTGAATACTCCTTCCAGTCCAGCGTGAATCTGTCCCTGTCAGGATCCCACTCGTCCCAAGTAACGACACTCTCGAGCTCTTCAAGGTACTGTGGTGGTACCATCCCCGGCACTATGAACGCCTTCTGGCGATGTAGTGGATACGGGTTGCGCAGACGGATTCCGAGCACCCCGAGCACGGCACGGGCGACGTACCAAGTGGCTTGGCTGTTCCACCCGTGAGCGATCTTAATCACTATCCCTAAGCCCTTTGGCCAGTCGGGGTGGATAATAGACAGACCGAGCAAACCATCGGCCCCCTCCTTAGCTAGGATTCTCCCCTCACCTGCCTTTAGACAGGTCGAATCGAGCCGGTTGAAGCCGCCTACGAGGTCAGGATGACTGTTCATGGCATTCCAGATCCAGTCATCGTCCTTCTCGCGGGCAAGCCCAGCAAACATCACTGCGAGCTCGTCGACGGTGTTGGAGACTGTAGGAAGTCCGCAACCGTCTTTGGCGACTCTCTGCGGTTCCCAGTCAGGCTTACCCATCATGCGCCGGAGCACATCGAGGTACATCGGGAACCAGGGTGAGCTCGGAAGGGTGTAGCCGGCTCGGTTGATCCCCATGCTCCGCAACGCCTTGAGCATCGCTGCATGCTCTCCCGAGCAGGTGTGGAACCAGCGGCGTGGGCGTCTGACTTGCCGGCCGAATTGAATGAGTGGGACATCCAGTGGGCACTGCATCAGTCCCCACTCGGACTCGGTAAGAAGCGACTGCGCGGCTGCGACGTGCTCGGTATCGCCGTTGTGCGAAGAGCAGGCTATGGCCATCTGTTCGCTGCTCAGTTTCTCGGAGGCCAGTGCCTCTTGGAACGTCTTCATCATCAGCGGCTTCATCATCGAGCGTCCGTAGACCAGCACGTTGCCCCCGAAGGAGTGCACTATCTCAGTGCCGTGGGCCCATGCAATTGCACCGTGGATGGTGTTCTCGGAGACATCCATGCGACGAAAGTCGACCAGAGGTTCCCACTCGACATCACGACCTGTCGCAATCCCCTCATACTGCTCTCCGAGGGGGTTGGTCGGGTAGATTGCGGAACCAGGTCTTCCAGAGGCCACGCTCGATGGTCTGCCGCTGCCGCCTTCACTCATCTCAGACACCTCTGTTGACGCGCGGTGCGACCTTAGTCATGAATGCCGTCATGTTTCTCTGCACGCGCTCACTGTCGTGGTTGAAGAAGTCGAACCAGCACATCAAACGATCTTCGGGGTGAAACCTCTCGAGTATCTGCTCACAGACCCTATCGACATTGCCGATTACTGCATTGTCTGTTGCACGCTCAATCTTAGACGGGTCAATGGTCCCTTCCAGTGCATTCCAGTATGTCGATAGCGCAGCTCTCGCCTCCTCCATCGCAGCATCGTTCTGCTCATCAGGGGTGAGTCCCTTCTCATCGTTGACAAAGATCATGATTGTACGCGGCATCATGCTGCGTTCCCATGACCCTCCATCGGAGTGGTAGTGCTCACGGAATCTTTCATGTGTCTCCTCGATGATGTGAGGGGGTGTGATACTGAGGTTGAATACCTGCACAGGCCTCAATCTGTTCACTTCGACCTGCAGTTTTGGATCGTGGCTGCCTAGGACGAGGTTCAGCAACTCCCGGCGCCACTCCTGTGGAATGGTCTTAATCTCCTCGAACTCGTAACGCCTAGAGATATCAATCGAATCTGGAGGCGAATCGAGACCTCTCGCCGATATAGCCGCATTCTGCACCTCTTTCCAGTCTTCGTCGGAGCGGAAGCTGGCTCTAGATAGCACAGTGGGCCGAATCATGTCCGAGGACACCACCTCGCCATTCAACAGCCGCAGGAATATCTCAGAGGCCTCGGCGAAGATCTGACCCCGCAGGGCCGGCCACGCAGCCTTCTCGACAGCGTCACGCGGCACGATGCCGTAAGGTCGTGCCATGAACTCAAACCGACCTGCAGAAAAACCGACGTGTAGACGCCGGGTCTCAGAAGGGTCGAGCCCATGCAGGGCGAGAAACGACCCTACTCGCTCTGCTTGTGCTATCGGTCCACCAGAGCCAAGAATTGACATCACCGCACTCCCGACTTCCATCTGCTCGGTTAGGGAGAACATTTTACTCGCGACTTGGAAGAAATCAGTACAAAGTCCGACCTCACCAGGGTAGTGCGGAACAACCGGCTTACTGTTGCGCTTCTGGACTTCAGTAGACAGGTGCGCCTGAGCGACCCAGCCGACTCCGAAACCGAGTTCGTCGGCAAGCTTGACTTGATTGAAGAAATTGGCTAACATCACTCTCTCGGAGGGAGTGTGCCCGGAAGTATCCGGTGTCTGGGAGATTGAGAAGAAGATATCGAAGCGCAAGCGCATCACCAATCAGATTGACCTCATTCTTCCGCCATCAACGGCTAGACTGACACCGCGAATAGCCCCGCTTGAAGGAAGACATAGGAAAGTGACAGCGAGGGCGGTCTCGAGAGGGTCGACGAGGCGTTGAATGGGGACGCCACTCATCCATTCCTCTCGCACGTCCTCGACTGACTTACCGGTGCGCTCGGAGATTGAGCCAGCTAGAGAACCCAGTCTGTCGGTATCGGTGAAACCGGGCATGATGTTGTTGATGGTCACACATGCAGGCAGTTCACGAGACAGCGATTTGGCCCACGAAGCCATCGCTCCACGCAGGGTGTTGGACAAGCCGATGTTGTCAATCGGCTCGCGAACAGAGGTAGAGATGATGTTCACGATTCGCCCAGTTCCAGCGGTTTCCATGCTAGGCACTAGGGCCTGTGTAATTGTGTGAGCAGCGTGCAGGTGGCGACGAAACGGCCCCTCAAAATCATCTAGGTTATTCTCAAGCAGTGGACCGCCAGGAGGTCCGCCTGAGTTGTTCACTAGGATGTGTATGGTGCCCATATCAGATATGGCATCACGAACGGCGCTCAGATCTTCAAGGTCCAGGGCGAGTGCCTCATGCCCATCTCCGTGCATTTCTGCAACCAGAGAGTCGAGATTGGCTACAGAACGGGCGCAGGCAACTACGCGGGCTCCCGCGCGAGCGAGCACTAGAGCACAGGCGCGCCCGATGCCCTTCGAGGCGCCGCAAACCAAAGCAGTTTGTCCATCCAATACGCCATCGGCAAAAGGGAATCCATCATTGAGCAGTCCATCGTTCATCATCTCACCTAATCCACATAATGAGCGTACGTCTGGTCGCGCAGTTTCTGTTCGACAACCTTGAGCACCTCTTCCGGTGCATTGCGGAAGGTCGGGTATTCGCTTTCACCTTGTGGTTGACGCATCTCATGCCAGCGGCCGCCCTCGTATGCCATCAATGCCTCCTTCATCAAGACTCCAGCTAGAACCAGAGTTTCGTAGCATAGATCCTCATAGGTCATCCCTCTCATCACCGCAACTTCGCGCTTAATCAGCATCTCTCCTGTGTCAATACCATTGTCACAGAAATGACAGGTCGAACCGATGCGAATATCGTGGTACACCGACCATGCAGGTGAGGCTGAGCCCCTACATTCAGGTAGCAGCCCAGGATGGGCATTGATTACTCCATCAGAGGGATAGTCGAGTATCTCGCCTCGGATTATTCGAGTCCCTCCGAATACGATGAGATCCAGCTCCAACCCCTCTAAGTGGGGCATGACCTCGGGTGACTTGTGAATAGGGACAGTTACCAGAGTAATCCCATTTTCAGCAGCCTGCTCGGCTATCGGTGGAGCTATCGGGTTGCCCTCTATTCGCTTGAGGAACTTCTCACGCTCCTCGTTGCTGACTACTGAATCTTCTTCTATGATAATCTCGGGCACGAAGCCTTCAGAGAGAATCTGGCGAAGCATCTCGCGACCATATGGGTGCTCCTTCAAGAGCAGATAGGCGAAACGCGGCTTGGACATAATCCCCGTTACGCGGAGGGGCCGTAGATACCCGTTATTTTCGGTCACCCTGTCGGCTTGTTATTCTAAGGAGTCACCCTGCTCCTATCTCGCGGGAAAAGCACGACCTCGCGGACATTACCAGCTCCAGTCAGTACCATCAGTAGGCGGGCCACACCAAGTCCCCATCCAGCGTGCGGAGGCGCACCATAGCGGAATCCGTCTGTATAGAAGGTGAAGTCTGCTGGCACGAGACCCATATTGCGCAAGTTCTGCTCAAGCACATCGACTCGGTGCTCACGCTGTCCACCACTGGTCATCTCGTCGCGCCCGTAGTTGAGGTCAAAGCCGCGACTCAACTGGCCGCCCGAGGATCCCTTCTCATCTTCCTTATGGTGGATGTAGAAGGGTTTCATCGACATCGGCCAGCGTGGAATAAAGTGGAAACCAGGATACTGGGCTGCGACGATGTCACAGTGGTGACTCTCGATGTCGTCACCCCACTCTATCTCGCCACCGCCCGCCTTGACGATCTCGATGGCGTCACAGTAGGAGATGCGTGGGAACGGCACACTCGGGACCTCGACCATTACTGACTCTTTGCCTTGGCTGGCACGGTATTCGTTGACTACATCGATGAGACCCTGGTCGTTTTCTACAACTTGACTCCAGATATGGTGAATCATCCTCTCCTGAACTCCCATCACGTCCTCGTCGTTCATCCAAGCGCCCTCGATGTCGAAGGAGATGAACTCGTTCAGGTGACGGTAGGTGTCGTGCTTCTCGGCTCGGAAGGCCGGACCAATCTCAAAGACACGCTCAAGCCCGCCGAGGACCGCGAGTTGCTTGTACAACTGAGGGCTTTGAGAGAGATAAGCATCTGTCTCGAAATACTTCATTGGGAACAGGTTAGTGCCACCTTCGGCAGCAGCAGCGATGATTTTCGGGGTGTTGATTTCTTGGAAACCCTCGGAGATGAGATGGTCACGGCCGTACTGCAATACTCTCCCGCGCAGTTGAAACATCGCGTTCACATGAGCTCGCCGTAGGTCGAGGTGACGGTTATCCAGTCTGACATCGAGGCCCACATGAACATCATCAGTTACACCTACTGGTAGTGGTGCAGCAGCAGCAGCAAGGACTCTCGCGCCTGTCACATTGACCTCAAATTCCGGAGGCGGCGCAGACTCGCCCTCGGCGAGCTTCGGAGGGCGTTTCTGAGCCACCGTTCCTGTGACTTGGATAGTTGACTCACGAGTCGCTGATTGGATGGCGCTGAACAGTGCCTCGTCCATGTTATCCTTCTTCAGGAAAGCCTGTATGTGGCCGGTGCCGTCACGAAGCATCAGGAAGCAAACTCCTCCGCGCCCCCGGACTGTCTCAGCATAGCCCGCAACGCTTACTTCGGAGCCAACCATGTCCGCGCCGTTGGACACCACCTGTCCTATGGTGTGGGAGCGGTAGGCCGTAGGCCTCCATCCACTGCTGTCTCGCATGACCCGCGGTACTGCATTTGGGTTATGAACGGTGCTCACTCTTCCTCATGAGGAACAATCTTTGCTGCTATCAGTAGGAAGGCCGTATGTCCCATGGGCTGGTTTCCAGGCCTCACTCCTCCTTTACTCGCCTTGACCCACTTACGCTCAATCATCTCGCCCGCCCATTCGATGATCAGTCCTTGTTTCTGAGCGGATTCCCAAGATTTCTCAAGCTGCACGGTGGTGGGGCAGTAGCAGGCCAGCCTGCCTCCAGCCCTCAGTAGTGGCTCGATAGCAGGGACAACCTGCCAAGGCTCTGCCACATCGATGATTGCTGCATCGAGAGATTGGCAGATTACTGAGACAGCTTGTCCAACATCGATTAAATCACCGTCAATCAGGTGCCAATCAGGGAACTCAGGTAGCACCTCGGCCAAACGCTCCATGTTGGCTCGTCCGACCTCAGCGTGTTCGGGCCTGGATTCAACTGAAATGAGGGTGCCAGCTGAGCCAAGCACGTTGGCTAGATGCATGGCGAGACCAGCCGAGCCATGACCGCCCTCGAGTACCTTTGAGCCCACGCCGATGCCCATCCAAGAGACAAGGAATCCAGAATCCTTGGCACCGATTACCTGGGCCCTCCTAGCCATATTTCTACGGGCTTCGGGGAGCGCTGGATCGACGATGGAAAGGGACTTCTGACCAACGGTAATCCTATCTCCAATTGAGTATCCGTTCAGGAGTTGTTCGGCATCAAATCTCCCGAGTCCCTTTACTTTGACTTCACCAGGAGTCCGCTGTAGCAAGTAGGCGCGACCATCGTCCTCTCTCAGAGCAACCCACTCGTCGCCCCCGTCCTGATTCACACTTCGGGGCCGTACTATGCCTAATCAAGTTCTCCGGCTCTCTAAAGAGCCGCTTCAGTAACTATCCTGAGCACAATACGGTTATACGGCGCCGCGTTGGGGAAATTTCGATGGCTACAGTGCGAATGCTAACAATCGTTCAACCGCTGGCTCTGGCGACCATGGTGGTCATGATGTCATTCATTGGCTTCATGGCAATGGACGAGAAGGTCGAAGAAAGAGAGCAATTGATGCAGGAGGAAGCGCCACTTTACGCTACCAGCCCAGGTCATCCTGTGTTCGGCGAGTATGTCGGCGCACACTGGTGCCCTCCTTGCATGGACAGCGCATCACCCTCTCTTTCCAATCTGAAGGCGTCAAATCCAGAGGATTTCACATTCATCTCAATCTTTGAGTCCGAATCGGATGGCTGGCCTTCAGACAGTCCAATCAACCGACATGACCACGTCATGGCGGCCTCAGGTGGTTACCCTACATTCTCTTTCGCCGATGAGCAGAGTGGACCTTGCTTCAAGGTTGGTGCGGCCGGAACAAACTACTACGATGCAGACTATGCGAACGGTGGCTGCATGAGTTCGGATGTCGCTGACTACGTTGTCGAGCTCTCAGTCGCTCTCGATTCAGTGACAAATGAGGTCACTATCACCGTAGAGTCGACATACCTTGGTTCATCGTCATCCGTGACTGTCTACCTCTACGCAGCAGTGACTGAGAAAATTGGCGGCGACGCCTACGACAATGGTGTACGACCTCACCACAACTGGAGAGAGTGGCTGCTGAACAGCAACGGGGACGGTTTTGAGGAGCTGACTTTGACTCCTAATAACGTCGCTGAGAGGACCTGGACTGTTCCACTCAACACCGTCAGGGCCACTTCAGGTAACACCCAGTACGAGAACTTCTGGCCGGTAGTCGCTCTGATGGATGGCCCACACACATCCTACAACGATTTCCTAACTGCAGCGGATCTAGACATGGCACCGCTCATCGATGTTGGCATATCTGAATTCGATGCGATCAACCAGAACGGCAACCTTGGATTCGTGCCCGGAGACACACTAGACCTAACCATCGAGGTCACCAACTTCGGTGTCGACCCCTACAATGATGGTGGCGAGATATCGATATACGAGCTCGTCGGCCTCGACGAGGTCTACGCCGGGGGCTCGTCAATTACCAATCTCGCTTCGGGAGGGACTCAGACTCTTACAATCCAGTTTGACACCTCCGACATAGAGCCCTACGCATCCGGCTCCACGACCTTCAGGGCAAAACTCTCAGGTCTGACAGGTGACCGCGTCTCCTCCAATGACTACACAGACGATAATGCCCTGCATGACATGGCCCCGGTTGCCAATCAACCAACTGCCATTGCTTCCACCTCCATAGAGAGAGGCAGTACAATCCAGTTCGAATCCACGGCTCTGTCTAATGACATGGTCGATGACATGTCATCAATGACCCCGACTCTGCATTACGCTGAGTCAGGAACTGACATGTGGGATAACTCATGGATAATTTCCTCCGACTTGGTCGGCAGCGGAGGAAACGCTCGCTATGTGTTTACCATCGACGCACCTCTCAATGCTGAGGTGGGAGATTACGATCTCAGGGTCCGCTGGGTGGATGCTGGTGGCCAGTACGGTGACTGGCTGATATCTGAGGAGGCCTTTGAATTGCGTAACGCCCTGCCTGCGGTGCTGAATAGCGATTACCCCCAGTATGCAGGAATGCCAACTGTCAAGGTTGAGACTCAGGAAAGAGTCTCCATAATGGGTCTAGTGCACGATGCTGAGACCCCGCTTTCAATGCTACAGATTGACAGCAACTCGCCCGAGTTCATCGAGTGGGACTCATCTTCGCTTGAGATTGTTGTCGAGTTTAGCGAGGTCATCAGAGACAGCGAAGGCAATCCTATTCCTCAGGGTATATTCGTCACTATCAATGACGGCGATGACAGCAACTCAGGCATGATGATGTTCAACGTGGTGGAGAATGGCGCCCCGAGGTGGGCACCGGTCCCTTCGCAATCGTTTAACGAGGGTGGCTCGGCCAGCTTCGGCCTGTCTGAGTACCTTTCAGACACTGATGACCAAGGCTATCCGGTCCCGGTTTCTGGACTGACTCTAGAGTTGCTGGGGATATCTAACGGAGCTCTAGTAGATGCAAGTGTCTCGGGACATACTCTCTCCGTCAGTGCCATAGATGACGACTCCATTGGCGTTGTAGACCTCACATTGAGGGCCAGCGACGGAGTAAAATTCTCGGACACCGTCATCACATTCCATGTACTGAATGTCAATGACGCCCCACGGATGGAAATGACTGGAATTGAAGAATTCACCGTCGAAATTGGCGACAGGATAACCCTAGAACTCCTTGGCCTAATGACGGACATCGATGACCCCGACGAGGAGATTTGGGCGTCTGCAATGACCTTCGTTGCGGGTGCTGCCCAGTTCAACCCGATTACCGGCATCTTGACCATGGCGTGGGAAGAGGCCGGGACTGAGATTGTGACCATCACTCTAGAGGATAGGCATGGCGACGCCAGTGCCTACATGATTACGGTCACTGTTGTTGACGATATGCCACTATACTGGGATACGGACCTAGTTGCGACTTTCAGCACCACCGAGTATGGCTCAAATCCCTCTGTTACTCTCAACAATGTTGGTCAGCACGAGCTCAGTGATATCAGGATTACTTGGACGGTATGCAACAGTATAACTGGAATCTGTCACTCCTCTGGAGTTTCGCACAACTACGGGCCATTCATTGTCTATCCAGTGAGTGGCGAAGGACTTGGAGTAGGAGACTATGTCACGCTCTCTGCTGAGGGCGAAGACGAGAACGGATTCGACCGAGTCACAGAGGAACAGCTCCGAGTATATGCGACTGAGGTCGAAGAGGTCATTGAAGAGCCCGATGAGGAAGAGGCCAATATCAAGACCGGCGGTATGAGTTCGATGATGTCAGCAGGCCTCCTAACTCTGGGACTAATGTTGTCAATCGCTCTTGTAATGGCACTGGCCATCGTCCTGCGCCGACAAGGACTCGACTCGGAGTCTGCTATTGATTTCGCTTCTGAGATTGAGGCGCATGAGGGGAGCAACTCCTACTCTACTGATCTGACTGGAGAAGCACCTCCCCCTCCTCCGATGACCCCTCCGCTGCCACCCGAGGGACTACCTCCGGGTTGGACCATGGAACAGTGGCACTACTACGGTGCAGAGTACCTCCGCCGACGCGAATAATCGCCTCATTGCGATTTATTGCCTATAACGCACCTTCAAGAAGGTGCCAGCATCAGGAGTTACCCCGGGGGAGCACTATGTCGAGAGAGTCCGAGCACACGCAGGACGTAACTGAGATCGAAGAGGACGCTCTGGAATCATGGGAGGACGGACCGGCTTTCGGCGTCTCTGAGGACAAGGATCCGGTATGCGAAGATCCTGTGGAGGATTGGATTAAGGGGATTGATATCACATCGACGGCTGATGTGCCGATTCCGGAGAAGCTGGTAGATCAGGTGATTGGCCAAGAGGCTGCTTCGATAGTGGTCAGGAAGGCCGCCCAACAGAGGCGGCACGTAATCATGGTCGGTGAGCCTGGGACGGGTAAGTCGATGCTTGCCCGCTCTATGACCGAATTCCTGCCTAGGGAGCAACTCGAGGACATCCTTGTGTTCCGCAACCACGAGGACGAGAATGAACCCAAGGTGAGGACCGTACCCGCTGGTCGAGGCTCGCGTATCATCTCAGAGAGGAAGGCGCAAATTAGACTTCAGCGAGAAAGGACCAACCGCACCCTATTATTCGTGGCCCTAGTAATCGGCGCTGCTCTACTGCTTGCAACCATCTCCAGCGGTGAGATACTGACATTCATCTTCGGCTCTTTTATCCTCGTCTTTGGATACTTCTTCCTCAGGACTCGTCTGACAGCGGGCGACGATGCTAACATTCCGAAACTGCTGATTAAGCACGAGCGCGAAGACGAGCCCCCATTCGTTGATGCCACCGGGACTCTAGCCGGAGCTCTTCTGGGCGATGTCCGCCACGACCCGTTTCAGTCGGGCGCTGACCTCGCCACCCCTGCTCACGAGAGAGTTGAACCTGGGGCCGTGCACAGGGCCAACAAGGGCGTTCTGTACATCGATGAGATTCGTATGCTCAGAATGGAAGAGCAGCAGGCACTGCTGGTTGCCATGCAAGAGAAAGAACTCTCCATCAGTGGTCGATCCGAGCGCTCCTCGGGAGCCCTTACCAAGTCAGAACCAGTCCCAACTGATTTCATACTCATCGCCGCAGGAAACCTCGACAGCGTACAGAACATGCATCCTGCTCTGCGCAGTCGTATCCGAGGATACGGCTACGAAGTCTACGTCAACACCGATATGCGTGACACTGAGCGCAACCGTCGTCGTTTGATTCGATTCATCGCTCAGGAGGTCCGCAATGAGCTCAAGAAAGGCTCCGGCAGGCCGATACCTCACTTCGACCGAAGCTCGATATCTCTTATTCTGAAAGAGGCACAGAGACGCAGCGGCCGACGTGGCAAACTGTCACTACGTCTGAGGGAACTCGGTGGGCTTGTGCGCATCGCCGGCGATTTAGCCGCCGAAGAGGAAGTGGAACTGACCCGTGCCGAACACGTCACCAGAGCGAGGATGATTGCCAAGCCTCTAGAGCAGCAGGTGGCCGATCGCCACCTAGACCGCCAAGCTGAGTATGCCATGCTGGTTAACCGCGGCAATCGTGTAGGGCGGGTCAACGGCCTCGCTGTTTTAGGGGCCGATAGTGGCCTCTCTGACTACTCTGGGGTCGTACTGCCTGTCGAGGCCATGGTTACGCCGGCTCAGGGGATGTCGGGGCGAGTCATCGCTACTGGTGGCCTCTCAGACCTCGCTAACGAGAGCGTGACTAACATCAGCGCAGTCGTGAAGAAACTCACTGGCAAGGACATCAAGGACTTCGATCTCCACGTCCAGTTTCCAGGGACTCACAATGTCGATGGCGACAGTGCATCAATCACTATGGCCACCGCTATAATCAGTGCTTTTGAGGGCGTGCCGATTGAGCAGAACCTAGCTATGACAGGTTCACTTTCTGTTAGAGGGGAGATTCTACCTGTGGGTGGAGTCACAGCGAAGATTGAGGCTGCCGCTAAATCCGGCATTCAGAAAGTAATCATTCCCCGCTCCAACCTGCAGGACGTTCTGATGGATGAGAAGTGGGAGAAGGAGATCGAGGTACTGCCCGTGGACTCTCTGGACGAGGTTCTCGAGCACGCGCTCGTCGGGGCCGAAGAGAAGGTCAGTTTGGTCGAGCGTCTCTCCAAGGTCATAGACACCATCTCGAAGGGCACCGACACTCAACCATCGGCTTGAGCAACTGCTCGCCGTAATGCTTCAAGTCCCGTATCATCCCCGCAAAGCGGGGATGTCCATGACTGAGCAGCAGAAGTCCCCTATGGGCATACTGTTCCTCGTTGTCCTGGTCGACATGATCGGCTTCACCATAGTAATCCCGTTCCTGACTTACTTCGTTCAGGATCTCGCTGCCGCGGAAGGCATCGCGGATGTTGGTAGCCGCGACCTCTGGGTGGGGATCGTCATCGCCATCTATTCTCTAGCCCAGTTCATCTTCACTCCCGTGCTGGGTTCCCTCAGCGACAGGATGGGGCGCAGACCTATCCTGATGTTCGGACTGTTATCAAACACCGTCTTCTTCACCGTATTCGGTCTTTCTGGAAGTCTGGCCATGGCGCTCGTAGCACGCTTCCTAGCAGGCGCCGGTAACGGCAACATCGCCGTTGCCCGGGCCTACATTGGTGACATCAGCGAGCCCGAGATGATAGCTCGCAGAATGGGCATGATAGGGGCCGCCTTCGGACTAGGTTTCATGATTGGCCCGTTCATCGGAGGGATTCTTTCCGATCCGGCCAACAGTATCGGAGCGCCGTTCGATGGACAGCTCTGGGTAGACCACCCCTATTTGCTCCCGTGCTTGTTCTCCAGTGCTCTTTCATTGGTCTCACTGGTTCTCGCTGTTACGAGACTCCCCGAAACCCTGCCACCCGAGTCCCGAACCCCCTCTGATGGTTCGCTGTTCAGCGGAATGGGCGGGATGATGACCAACATCGTCAAGGTCATGAAGTTCCCAACAGTATCCATATTGGTTTCTATCAACTTCCTATTTCTGATGGGATTCAGCATGATGCACGGAACATTCATCCTGTACACATCGATGACTCCTGTTGATGGCGGTCTTGGCTGGAGCGAACTTGACAATGGCTGGATATTCGCCTTCATTGGACTACTGGGTGTCATTATCCAAGGGGGACTCATCGGTCCGCTGACTGACAGGTTCAGCATGCCCCGTCTGATGATTGCAGGAACACTCCTGTGCGGTGTAGGGATAGCCAGTATTCCGTATGTCCAGAATGATGTAAGTTGGTTGATTTTCGCATCATCTGCTGGCCTAGCTATAGGCAACGGACTATTCTCGCCGACCCAGTCCTCGCTGCTGACTTTCGAGACTAAGTCGCGAGGTTATGAACTTGGTATGGTGATGGGAGCGCAGGAAGGCTTTGGGGCCCTAGCACGCATCATTGGCCCGCTGTTTGCCGCCTACCTGTGGTCTCTTACGGTTCAGGGAACAGGCCTATGGACCTACCACACCTGCTTCAGAGTAGCAGGAATCATATTCGTCCTAGCCATACTGCTCCAACTCCGATTGAGATTGAATGACGAGTCTGTGAATGAGTCTAGAATGGTGTAGTGGTAGTATGGCAGTCCCAGCAGCAGTTGCTCATGGCGGCGCGGGTCCAGGCCCTCCTAGACAGAGAAATGTGGAGACTGCAATCGCCCGCGCAGCAAATATCCTTGAGACCGGCGGGTCCGCTGTTGAGGCAGCAGTAGAGGCATGCGTAATACTGGAGGATGACCCCGTGTTCAACGCCGGTACCGGAGCTGTATACAGGACTGATGGTTCAGTTCTATTGGATGCCTCGTTGCATACTTCGGACGGTCGCATGGGTTTCGTGATAGCTATGAGAGACACGCCCAACCCGATACGAGTCGCAGCCGACCTACTGGACGAGGAGATTAACGGACTAGCCGGTGACGGTGCAAGGGTCTGGGCAGATTCCAAAGGCCATCCCAAGGCAGCCGTCGAGGGGAGGCCTCCACGTGTAGGGGCTGGAGACACCGTGGGCATCATCACTAGGGACTCTACAGGGGCTCTGGCTTGTGCTACCAGTACGGGAGGGACCAGCTACCGTCCAGCAGGCAGAGTGGGAGATGTACCTCTGCCAGGATCTGGTTTCTGGGCCGATCACGACCTCGCAGTTGCTGCAACCGGGGTCGGCGAGGCTATCACCAGATCGCTGCTTAGTTACAAAGTACATGACAAGATAATCTCGACTGAGTCGGCGATAGAATCAGCGTTGCGGTGGGGTATCGATGAACTCATCGACGACGACGTATCTGTCGGACTAATCTCCCTTGCTTCGGAGGGCGAGGGGGCGGGTCACTCTAACACCGAAATGCCATGGGCAGCATGGATGGGTGAGTCACCCTAGGGAAGTTCCGGGGATGCGCTTAAGGACCCCCCTTAGGTGGCCGCGTCAGAGGGATATGCGTGACCGACATCGAAGAAAGGATAGAGCAGATTGCCCAAGTCCTCGGTCAACTCGATGACACACAGGTGCCTCGCAACATCAGGGCATCTGCGAAGGACGCGGTTGAGAAGTGGCTACTCAACAAAGACAAGGAGATGGACCTCAGGTTGGGCATGACCGCCTCAATCCTAGATGACATCTTCAATGATGCTAACCTGCCAATTCACTATGGCCCCCTGTGTCTACAGATTCAGACAGTTCTAGAGACCCTTCTGAACGAAGTTAAACGCTCCTGAGCCTTGAAGTGCGTAACACCTGTCGCTTGCCATCTAGGGGCTCGCATGAAGAGTTGGACAAACCTCTCTTACGCCAATGTGGCGACTACCTCGCCTGCAGCACACAAAGCCTCCATGAAATGGTCCGATGCTCTTGCACGCGGCGGTGCGGCAGAATTCGGCGGAGAGGCAGAGAAGAACGGAATGATGCCGCTTCGTAGAGCCACCGCAAGGCTGCTTTCCTGTGAGGTCGCAGATGTTTGTGTGGGCTCGAGCGCGACCGAACTTCTATGCTCTCTGGCATGGGCAGTTTCTCCCTCAGGAGGTAGCAACATCGTATCCACCAGAACTGCTTTCCCATCCACGGTTTATCCTTGGAGCAGGGTAGCTGAGGCAAACGGCGCAGAAATTAGACTCGCAGATCATGATGAGACACTCTATACCAATCCAGATGACATCTTGGATTTGATAGACGATGCCACCTCAGTGGTCACTTTGTCCCACGTCGAGTACTCCAATGGTCAGCGTTACGACATCAGGAGGTTTGCAGATGCAGCGCATTCGGTGGGGGCGTTATTGGTAGTTGACGCGACCCAGTCGATGGGAATGGTGCCAATCGATGCTGGCTTGTCGAGGGCCGATGCCATAGTGTCCTCTGGATACAAATGGCTTCGTGGCACCTACGGTGCCGCAGTCGCATATATTTCTCCAGAAATTAGAGGGGACTTGAATCCAGGTTTGCTGGGATTCCGAAGTCATGTTGACATTTGGGACCTCAGGGCTGACCGTATGGAGCTACCAGAGGATGCCAGCCGATTCGAGTACACCACAATCCACTTTGGCGCAGCGCTCGGGCTTGCCGCTGCAGTGGGAGAAATTAACGAGATGGGGATTGAAGAGGTCTGGATGCATGATCTAGCACTTGCTGACTCTGTCATAGATGGTGCACAGCGCCTCGGCATCGAGGTGGTCTCACCGCTTTCGGATTCAGAGCGCAGCGCCATAGTCAGTTTGAGACTCCCGGAAGGAGTCAACAGCGAGGACATATCCTGCAGGCTTCAGGACGAATACTCCATCTTGGTGACAAGTCGGGCCGGACTGCTCAGAGTATCTCCTCACATCGATAACTCACAGGCAGATGTACAGTCTCTGCTTGAGGCGCTCAAGCATCTACTATCATAGGTGCGGCAACAGAATCGCCCCTGCAATCACGAACATTATGCAAGCAATTCCAAGATCTATGAATCTCCAAGACTCTGGCTTGTTCAGAACTTCGGAGAGACCCCTAGCGCCGTAACCGAGAGAGAAGAAGAACACGAACGAGGCAGTAGCAGCACCGATTCCAAATGCCAGGCGGTCATCACCGAGGTACCTGCTTGATGCACCTCCGATTAGGAGAAACGTGTCGACGTAGACGTGTGGGTTGAGGAAGGTAAACGCAAGAGCTGCCCCTATGGTGGGGCCCAGTTCGCTTTCTCCCTCTCCTTCTGTGGACATTCCAACCGGATTCATCGCAGATCTGATGCGCAACAGGCCGTATCCAGTTAGGAACACAGCCGCAGCAACAGCAATCCAAAACTCTGCTCCCTCGATACCCGATAGCACTGAGCCCATTCCAAGCACTCCCGCTGCTATCAGACTGGCATCGGCAAGGGAACAGACCAAGCATACTGCGAAGACGTGCGAGCGCAGCAAGCCCTGCCTGAGGACGAACACGTTTTGTGGGCCTAGAGCGAGTATGAGTCCTATGCTCAGAGCGAAGCCTTCGAGTCCCGCAGACCCGACGCTCATGCTCATGTCTTCCTGCGCTCGGAAGCCTTCATTCGCAGACCCGTGTATCCGCACTTACGGCATGCTCTCGGCTTTCGCCCCCTGTGGGTCGCAGAGCAACGCATACATATCCACTTTTTGAGTAGACGAGCCTCTGCCTCGGGGTGCCTCTGAGCCATGCAGTCCGGCCGACCTGACAACCCTTCATAATCGCTTCCCACCGTCAAATCTCTAGGATATACGGTTCGCTTACCGCCAAAGCATTCATCCACAGTTCATACCGCCCGAGGCTACGGTGCCTGCCAGCGTCGTGCTTGGAGCCCAGTGGGGCGATGAGGGTAAGGGCAAAGCCATAGATCAACTAGCCAACCATTCGACATGGACCGTCCGCTTCCAAGGAGGCAACAATGCTGGCCACACAATCGTAGTTGGCGACACCACTCTCAAACTCCATCAGATACCTTCGGGAGTTTCTTACGAGCACTGCAATCTCGTCCTTGGTGATGGCATGGTCATCGATCCTTGGGTCCTCGAGGAAGAACTCGACAAGTGGCACGACCTAACCGGCGAGAGGCCCGAAGGCAAGCGATTATTCATCAGTGAGCGGGCTTCAATCATCCTCCCCTTCCACAGACTGTACGACAGCGCGGATCGTGTCGTTGGCACGACCGGTCGTGGCATCGGCCCAACCTACCGAGACCGCATAGAGAGAGTAGGTATCAGATTCGCCGACCTCGCTAATCTGGTTGCTGATGAAGAGGCAATCCAAATTCAGGCAGAACGGATGAGTAAGCAACTTGAGACTGTAGGAGTGAGCGATGGCATTGAGGCTGATGCCCTGCATTCAGACCTCAAGTGGATATTTGAGCGCTATTCGGATGCAATCAGGCCAACTGGACTGATGGTTGACATGGCCCTGAGGAATGGGGAGAGGGTACTACTGGAGGGAGCCCAAGGGGCTATGCTTGACATAGACCAGGGTACTTACCCCTTCGTTACCTCGTCGGTGACCAGTAGAGCCAACGCCAGTCACGGTGCAGGAATCCACCCTGGGCACGTAGACCAGTGTTTCGGAATCACCAAGGCCTACACGACGAGAGTTGGCAATGGCCCGTTCCCTTCCGAACTCTCTTTGGAAGGGGGGCCTGGAATGCATATGGCGCAGGTGGGCAATGAGTACGGAACCACCACCGGCCGACCCAGACGTACTGGATGGCTGGACATGGTGGCACTACGTGAGAGCAATCGCATCAATGGCTACACTGGCTTGGTAGTCACCAAGTTGGACGTACTTGGGGGGCTTGACGAACTGAAGATATGTATTGGCTACGAGATGGATGGGAGGACACTCCATGTGATGCCGACCACCAGCGAGGATCTTGCGAGATGCACTCCGATATACGAGACTCATCCAGGGTTCCCAGCGATTTCTTTAGAGGAGTGGTTAGCTATGGCTGACGCTTCTAGGTCAGAGGACAGTGGGTTCGACTCCTTCCCAGAAGTCATCAAGAAGTATATCGCTCGAATCGAACACCTAGCAGGAGTCCCCATCGTCAGTGTTGGCGTCGGTCCTGACCGTCGTGCATCAGTTGCAAGTAGGGGAGGTCCGTTCGACTTCCCTGCAGATGAGGCAACCTTCTAATCAGACCACTTTGGCGAGCGCCATATGGGATTCAAGGCCAATGCACGTAAGAGGCGTGATGCAGCGTCAGCCGCCGCTGGCCCCCAGGAGAAGGAAGCCGAGGAATACGTAGGCGAAATAAAGTGCGACGTCGCAGGATGTGACAACTGGTCCGACAAGAAGATTGGCGGCCGCAAACTGGCCTTCGACAGAGCAGTTGACGTTTGGGGCGAGTCGGGACTCACCAAGGATTCGAAGCGTGTCACAGTATGCAAGTCATGCTACAGGGCTTGGAAGAAGGCCAAGAAGGACGAGCCAACCGAGTGGACATAGTTAACGAATCGAGTGATATCATGAATATAGCTCAAAGAATCGGCCCGATTGTCGGAGGACTCTTCTTCTTCTGCTTCGGGTTGCCTTTCACTCTAGTCCCATTCATGATGTTCAGCGACGGATTCGAACTCGAGGATCCAGTATTCACTGTCTTCATGATCGCATTCTCACTCCCATTCTTATTGGCCGGTCTGACATTGAATCTCATGGGACTGGGTATGATTAGATGGTCCCTCGTGGCGTCCACGGATCCCGCCCTCGCCCCAAGACTCGGAAAGATCGGACCCGAGAGAATAGCAATCACCGAGCACCCATTTCCCGAGTATCGGGGAGAATATGTGCGGCAGTCCGAGATTGTCAATGGGAGGGACTGGTACCGGATGGTCGATAGCAATCATCGTCTGTATTATTACGCTGCAAACGAGGGAGGCAACTCCGGATGGTCTATCGATGACAGACAAGAAACCGGCGCTAGGGACTGGTACAATGGAGGTTGGTTTTCCACAACTGGATCGACAATTCCCTTGGGCCGCCGAAAGTGGAACGACCTCGATTCTCCATCATGGGTAGAAATTGAAGTTCTCAAATCCGCCGAG
>CBFHQW010000013.1:10380-19715 GCA_965658085.1 Candidatus Thalassarchaeum sp. | reverse complement strand
TCTGCAATGCGGCCAGATGTTCACGGGTCTGAGGCTGTGGGCACTTCTCAGTAGCTGAAATGAGTAGCATCGCTCCATCCATAATCGAGGCACCTGAAATCATCACAGCCATCAGGGTCTCGTGACCCGGGGCGTCAACAAACGAGACCACACGTAAAAGATCGCTATCTGAGTCTTCGTTGCCATCGGGATGCTTGCCTCTAGCGTAGTACCTACCGTCAGAGGTCTTGTAGAACGCTGTGTCGGCGTAGCCCAATTTGATGCTGATGCCTCGTTTCCTCTCCTCCGAGTGAGTATCGGTCCAGACTCCGGAGAGCGCTTGAGTGAGGGTGGTCTTGCCGTGGTCGACGTGACCGACCATGCCGATGTTGACTACAGGTTGACTGGGGAGACTCTGAACCAGTTCAATTCCCCCGCCGACTCACTCCTCTTCTCCAGAGGGCTCCTCGACAGGTGCGGCCTCCTCAACGAGACCGAAAATGGCGTCGAGGGAGCGATTGCCCGCCTCGGTGATTTTCAGGTTAATCTGACGGGTGTCCTGGCTGATTACATTGCCTCTCAGCTTACGTCGCCTTCTGAGGCCGTCGTACTTGTATCGGTACACCTTGCCTCTCTTCTTGACGTAGCGTTTGCCCTTGTAGCCGATTCCCGAAGTGATAAGGACTGGCTTGATGCCACTGCCGGCCAGTTCTGGCCTCATGGGCCGCCCTGTTAAATCGGATCCACCAGTAATTTCCAGCTTGTATCCAGATAGAGATCCGTCACCCTCGCCGACGAACATACCGTCCACAGAATCTCCGATTCTCTTGCCTAGGAAGTGATTGTAGTTTGAGCCCGTAATCTCAATCCCGAAGGCCCGACCGCCTGATGTGGGATTAGTATCGTTGATTACCGCTTTGAATGCCTGCTCCGCTGCCATCTCATCACCTCGGACGGCCTCCCGACTAAAGGCCCCTATAAGAGCGGTTCGGAAGCGCCAAAGGCGCTTGTTGAATCAACAGATTTCACTCTCGATGCGACTCTCCAGAGCTGCAGGTGCAGTATTGGTCATGGTGATGTGCTGCGTCCTCCCTCTGCCCACTGTCGCGTTCGCGGTCCGTGACTCAATCAGCCCCTGTGTCTCAAGCTCCTTGAGGTGCTTCCAGAAGGTGGTGTAGCTGCGGGGTTTGGTCCCGTACTCCTCGCAGACTAGATTGTACAACTTCTGGGCGTCGCCGCTAGAGATTTCGTCCGCTTTCTTGAGACGTCTGCATATGCCGAGAAGGACCAGTTTCTGATGCTTGCCCAGATTGTCGACCTGACTCGGTTCGACCGAAGCGCTCCGTAAGGTGCTGGGTCTTACATCCTCAACTAGGACATCTCCTCTACCTGCCTTCTCGGCACGTCGAACCGCAGCCTCCAGTAGTTCAATGGCGTGACGAGCGTCACCTGTCTCGGCGGCGAACCTACCGATTTTGGACAGAGTGTCATCGCCTACCGACCCCGGTCTACAGGCCTCTTCGTAGCGCTGCCTAGCGATTCCCGTGAGCGCGCGCTCATCATATCCGCCCAGCGTCAACATACTGCTCTCACCAAGGCGAGAGATGATGGCTGGCTCGAATAGCCT
Organism: Candidatus Thalassarchaeum sp.; assembly: GCA_965658085.1. Taxonomy (GTDB): domain Archaea; phylum Thermoplasmatota; class Poseidoniia; order Poseidoniales; family Thalassarchaeaceae; genus Thalassarchaeum. Next base: position 18,109 of record CBFHQW010000013.1, on the reverse strand, counting down.
GATTAGAGAAACATCCTGACTCACTAGCATCATCGAGAGCGAGCCCTGCTGACCTTGACCCTCATCGATTCGGAGAAGTTTGTAGATTAAATCGCCCTTGTCGTTGCGAATTAGCACATCGACTTCGTCGAGAGTCAGCAGGAGATGAGTCTCGTGCACCTTGAGGTTGCGACGGATAGACTGGATAATCTCGCTCGAGCTGAAACCCCGTTCTGGGTGACCAGAGTCGAGCGAGCGAGCGATTTCCTGCAACACCTGCGAGGCAGTTGGGTGGTTACGGCAGTTTACATGAGCGAGAACTATCTTCCGGCGCCCCTCCAGAATCCGCCGAAGATCCTCTCCGAAACGATGTGTCATCACCGTTTTGCCTGAACCTACTGGTCCTGTAATGACTGCCCTGCCACTGACTCCGTGCCCCTCCATCCCAATGAACATTGAAGCGAGCTCACTGAGCTCCTCGTCGCGACCGACTAGTAGAGGGGGCGTCCAATCGAATGAGAAAGACCTCTTGTCCAGCAGGACCTTGCCCGCCCCTATTCTGTCAAGGTAGTCGACCATCATGTGACTCGTGCTCACATCGTTATTAGACATATTTGGAGCAGCGCACGCGCATATGCCCGTCTTTAGTGCGAGAGAGGGTCAGGGTATCTCGTCGAACTGGTAACCTGTCTCCCACTTCTTCTCTCCAAGTGCAACTTCAAGCTCGTACGGGGTTATGAGCGGCTTGGCATACCTTACGGAGTCGTCGATTGCTATTCGGGGGCAGGCGGTGTTGACGTAGGCATCGACAGGGTAGAAGTCGATGAGGTCTGGGCTCACATGGTCTAGTGCCAGCAGGTATCCCTTGCGCCCGTGTTTCTCAAGTAGGCGCTTCATGCGTATTGCGAGGTTACGACGCATTTGACCCGGCTTCTCGCCAATCAGGATACCGAACGTCTGGGCCTCGTCGACCGAATTTATGAGGCCAAAGCGCTGGCGCAGTATCCTCTCGATTCGTTCTAGGGACATTTCGGTGGCATCCCCTGAGTAAGGGTCGAGCATCGCCAACGGTTTGCCGGTATGCAGCACTAGGCCAATGGGGTGGAAGTCGCCCGATCCGAGGAACATGTAGTGCCCTATCGACGGATCGTCACCCGAGTAGTTGCAGCCGAGTACTTGTCCGGGAAAGGTTAGCCTGTCGCCGCCGACAGGTATCTCTACGTCGAAGCCCGCCATCTCAAGTCTACTCTTGAAGTCCTCAAGCAGATGGAGGTGCTGTATGGATCCCACTAGGCCAAGCCTCGTTCCGGTCAGAGGTGAAACCCGCCCAACAGCGTCGAGAAAACGCTCCTTGGCAGCCTCTTTGTCAATATCAGCATCCTCGCCGGCTGACTCCAGCCGCGACTGAGCGACTGCACGATGACTCTCGAGCAGAGGCAGGACCGCTGCCAACTCAGGGTCGCCATCGTAGGTGACTGGGATGAAATGAGTCGGCATGCCCGAGTCGATGTTCATCTGGCTGTGACCCATGTGTGCAACCAGCTCGACCCCCATCATCTTCATCTTGTCATGAACTAGGTCGCACGCCCCGTAGCACGGGTCGGCAGCCAAGATGACCTTGGCATCAGATTCATCTTCAATTGAGTCCATCATCTCCAGGGCCTGCATCTTCAGTCCCTCAGGAACCTGCAGCGCGACAAGTCGGTTATCGTTAGCCCTAATCCTCTCGACTAAATCGTCGAGTTCGAAATCGTGCCTGTCCAAATCCATACAATCACTCAAGAATTTCGACTTTACCGTCGATTATGTCTATGTGGGCAAGCGTCCTGATTGGCCAGTCCGGCCGTTCCCTCGCGAGCCTCTCGCGCCCCTCGCCTTTCTCAATGGCGATGACGATGTCCTGCAGAATCACACCCATCTTCTCAAGTGTTTCCAGTATCGGCTCAAGCGTGCCGCCAGTTGAGATTACATCATCGACAATCAGTATTCTTTCTCCAGGCTTAATGTCGTTGATGTAGGTGGAGGATTGAGAGTACCCGGTCGCAACATCGACTCGGACCTCGCCCTCCATCCCATACTGGCGTTTACGAATCACCACTGTCGGCTTTCCAGTGGCATCTCCTACGGCTGCTAGAAGTGGCAACCCCATCGCCTCGACGCTGACCACGAGATCGACCTTCGACCACTCTACCATCTCTACGATGAGGTCGCGCGTGGCACGCAGCACGTCTGCATCCATCCGTGGGATGCCGTCGGATATTGGATGGATGAAGTATGGATATTCACCCTTCCAGATGATGGGAGAGCCACGAAGAGAATCCTGTAGCACGCTCAACGGGTCTGAGGGCGTCATAGCCCTATGCCCTCACACTAGCCCCTTCAAATGCTCGGCGCCAGCGACGAGCCTAATCGTACAGGGGGTCGGGAATTTGCAGCACGCCTTCCTGAGGGCGTCCCGCGCTACGAGGTAGTTCTCTGGGTCAGTCTGAATCGAGACCAGCGTCTGATCGCGCTGGACGCGAGCTGCGGTACCGACGTTCTTACCGAACGACTGCCGCATTCCTAGTGAGACACGATCTGCCCCTGCACCGGTGGCCTGCTTATTCTCACGCAGAATCTGATGAGGATAGGTGTGCATTCGAAGCGCGTATCCCATTTCTCCCGCACTCTTCCTGATGGTGGCATTGGCCACCTGTCGAGCTGATTCCAGAGCCGAGTCGCGGACCTGACATGGATTGTCGGCAGTTAGCTCGACGATGACCTTGAACTGGCCTGCTTCTGCGACCTTCCGATTGCCCATGAAGAAGCGCAGTATGCGGTTGTTGGGGACTCCTCCAGAGTACTCTCTCCTAGTGTAAGCCTGACCCTTAATCTGGCGATACATCTTCGCTGGCTTGCGTGCCATGTGACTACCTCGTTGGCGCCCCACTGACCCTCTCTATTTAACGATGAGGCAACACCCTCAGGTCCGCCCTCAATCGACCCTTAGCCGCTCACTCTCTCTCTGGACCTCTCTGACACCCATTACTATCAGCACAAAGCCCACGAGCATCGAGGCCCCAATGCTCTCGTCCAGAAGCACCCATCCGCTTAGGACTCCGAAAATTGGGACTAGGAATACATAGGAGGCAGATGCTGTCGGACCGATTCTATCAATCCCTCTCGCGAACCAGATATAAGTCAGGACAGTAGAGAATAGTCCCAGATAAGCAATCGAACCCAACTCCGCCGTATTGGGACTGGGGATGCCCGAGCCCCATATCTCAGCCAACATCCAAGGAGTGAGCATAATCCAGCCGACAATCGAGTACCAAATCACCAGTTCCTCGGTAGTTCCAATGCCATCTTCTTCGAGAGCTATCTTGGTCAGGTTGCTATTCGTCGCCCAAGCGAGGGCGGCGAGAACAATCATCGTATCTCCCAGCAGTCGATGCTCGAATGGAATATCGGTGTTCGGACTCCAGCCGACTACCGCACCAACTCCAACTATCCCAAGTAGCAGCCCAAAGGCCATTCTCTTCGTCACTTTCTGGCCCAGCATAGGTGCCGCTAAGAGGACGGTGAAGACGGGATTGATGGGGATGATTAGAGAAGCGTCGCCAGCTGCTGTCCACTTCATGCCATGCATGAAGAGAAGTTGGTATGCCATCGTTCCAAGTAGTCCCAGCCACACGGTGTAGCGCCAAGATCGTGAGTCGTGCGGCAACATCCTAGGGCCATTGCGATTCCTGTATATCCAGCACCAAGCCACGAAGGCTATTACGGCTACCAAGTATCTCATCCAAGCGGCGGTTGCCGGTCCAAGATTGGCTCCTGTGGATTCGTCCATCCCGTAGCTGAGGAATCTGCCTACAGCCCAAGTTGACCCCCATATGATAGCCACTAGTAGTAGCAGAAGGTGCGTACCTAGATTCCCCTCGATTCGCGACATCCTAGTCCTCCAACATCATCAGTTTCTCGATGAAGTCGGGGTCGGTAACGGCACACACCTCGGCTCCTGCCACACTTCCCCCGCACTTGCTAGCCAGAACCATCGCAGTCATCGCAAGGCGATGGTCCCCTTGCGAGTCGACCGGCAGAATTGGCCTGACTAGGGTCTGGCCACCCGCTACCTCAATCCCGTCATTGGTTTCCGTAGCCTCCATTCCAAAGCATTCGAGCAGGCCAACAGTGCTGCTAATCCTGTCAGACTCCTTTCCCCTGGCATGAGCAACTCCTCGGATCCTGCCACCATTGCCTAGGGCCATCAACGCTGCAGCGGGGGCTATGATATCGCTCTCGTCACGCAAATCCAGTTCCCCGGCGCGCTCAGCCAGTTCCATCAGTGAGCCAGACAGTTCCAAGTCGTCCCCCGTGATCTCGACATCGACGTCGTGCAGTTCTGCGAGCAGCATAGCGAGAGGGAGTAGACTTAGTTCACCCGGGATCTCCGCCTCACTGGGCGTGATGGGTCGCCATGGCTCGATGATTGCGCCGTCCGCCACCATCTCATTAGAGGATCCACATCTGGCTGCCAACTTGTACGATAGTTCCGAGTAACCTCTGCTCACAGAGTGCGATGAAGTCTTGAGATGAATGACCCCCGAGTAGCTCGGTGAAGCCAGCAGGAGTGCAGACAGAGGCTGGCTGGAATCGCTGACATCGAGATGCGCCAGGCCCGGAACTACAGGTCCAGTGACAGTCAGAGGGAGTGTGTCCGAAGTGACTTCACACCCGAGTTCTCTTAGCGCACCGGTCAGAGCCGACATGTCGCGCCGCCTCAGAGATTGATCTCCGTCAAAGGAGATCGGCTCACACATGCCTGCTGCTATCGCCATCAGGAAGCGGGCTGCTGTGCCTGAGTTACCGCAGTTGAGACTCTCTTCTGGCGTTTGGAATCCCTGCGACCCGACACCGCTGATGACCCATCTAGATTCATCCTGTTCTATCACGACACCAATCGCCCTCAGACAGTTCGCCATTGACAGGATGTCCTTCCCGGCGCTGCCGGTGAAACTGAGTCCTGTATCCCCTTCGGCCTGTGCTGCTAGGGCCAACCAGCGAATCATGTGACTCTTTGAGGGTGGTAGCGACCACTCTATGGTCGCCTCGAGTCCCATTGGCTCGATGCTCAGCACGACAACGCCAAGGGCGCCATTGTGTTGAATCCTCTTATTCCATTCTAAGTTCTTATCCAGTCGCCGAAGTCACTTTCTCCGTCCCATTCTGCGGACCGCTGATCTATCAAGCTTGACTCGAGAGTCTGCTCCAGTGTGCCATCTACTCTAATCAGATTATTGCGTTTCAACAGTCTGGGGCTGAGTCCAGGGAGGAGCACAGCCACCGCCTTGGGCACCCTACCTGGATAAATCTCATTGACATGTCTGACAATGTTAGTAGTGCATGTATTGGTGATACTGTGGTACCATTCCGGCATCTCATACAGATCATTGGTTCTATGGATAAACGACTCGAGCAGCCGCTGGTGACTGTCTTCTCCGAGCACAACGCCCTCGAAGAGATGAGTCTTTGATTTCCTCCTGCATCTCGCCCGAACTCCTATCGAGTCGCTCTCCGTAGCCCAGAGGTAGATTAGTTCGTATTGTCTGAACATGCCTTTGATTGGGTGGTATTTCTCACCGACCTCCCTCCTGACCTCGATTGAACAGCTCAGTCTCCTCCCGTCCCCGAATTCAAAACTCATCAGCGTATGGGCCATGGGTTTGCGCTTCGGGTCGAAGTACTCGAGCACCAGCCAGATCCTAGTCACCTCGCTTGGGCGAAACGTCCAGTCAGTCCAGTGTTCATCGTAGTCCTTCGTTGATCTCCAAGTGAAGTCTCTAACGTTCCGCAGGGTTACCTCATCGCTATCGAAATCGGCATAAGCCATCCTACTGTTCTCAATCACCCATTCACGTTCGTTTGATGGCCTCAGACTCAGGTACCTGAGAACTAGGAAGATGAGCAGGACGAACCCTGCGAGCCCGGCATACTGCCCCCAGTCCATGTATGCCGTGGAACTACTGAGTGCATGAAACTGTCCTTGAGGGAGTGGCGCGGCAGGGGAGATTCGAACTCCCGAGGTGAAACACCACTGGATTAGCAATCCAGCGCAATGGCCAGGCTATGCGACTGCCGCAGTGCTCTGGCCACCTGCTCCATTCGCTTAAGCCGAGCGGTGTCACTCTTCTTCGAGGGGCGACACGTCTGCATCCAAAGAGTCCACTAGATTGGCAGGCAGTCTGGCAACGAAGATGATCTCGTCTACGTAGCCCGACCTGTCGGAGTTACGCAGCTCCATGATTCGAGTACCCTTGGTCACCTTACCTAGAGTCTCCTTGGTCTGGCCAGACACCATCCTGATCATCATCCCGGTTGCGGTGAGCATGAACAACTGGTCTTCAAGGTCTGGAATCTGGCGTACGCTGACGATGCGGTCATCATCACGCAGTGACATCGTGCGCACCCCTTTGGTTCCCCTATTGGTGCGCCTGTAACCATCCCTTTCTGTGATGGCGTCACCTTCTTCGTCGAAGGCTTCGATGCCCTCGTCGTCCTTTACGGTTACCATCTCGCCTGAACCGAGGCGGCTGCGCTTGGCCATTCCATACCTCGAGATAGTCAGAACACTGGTATCGAAGTCATCGGTCACAATCATCCCAATCACACTGTCTCCCTTCCGGAGTTTCATCCCGGAGACTCCCTGGCTGACTCTGCCTTGAACTCGAACTACATGTGTGGTCACTATATCTCCTGAGTTGGAATCAACTCTGGACTTCTCCTCGGCTGGCATGAACCTACAGGCGTTGCCTTGCGATGACACCAACACGACATGGTCGGCTTCGGTGGCGGGTCTGACGGTGACCAGTGAATCACCATCTCCCTCGGCGAATCGCAACGCATACTTTCCATTGCGGTTGATTTTGACGTACTCAGAGAGGCGACTCTTCTTGATGCGACCGTTCGTGGTGGCAAACATCAGGTAGTTCTTCTCAGGACTCTCGATGAGCTCCCTGCTGAGAGGAAGTATTGAGATTACCTTCTCCTCATCGCGGATGCCACCGAGCAGGTTGCGTATGTGAGATCCCCTGCCGTAGCGGCTGGCAGACGGCGTCTCCCATGCTCTGAGACCGTAGACACGCCCCATATCAGTGAAAATCAGCAACCTGTCCTTGGAAAAGCAGGTGATTATCTTGGAGGGAGTATCTTCCTCCTTAGTAGCCACTCCCTTGAGTCCCTTCCCGCCTCTGTTCTGCAGTCGGAATGACTCTACAGGTAGGTGGCGAATGTAGTTGTCCTGGGTAAGCGAGATGACGATGGCCTGCTCGGCGACGAGGTCTTCGCGGTCCATTGACAGTGGCATCGGGTCGATGTTAGAGCGCCGCTCGTCACCGTGCCTGTCTACGACCTCGTCAAGCTCTGTAATTATGATTCCAAGGCGTTGGATACGACTATCGAGGATGCTCTTGAATTCCTTGATAGCCCGCTTCAGTTTCTCCAGTTCGTCGGAAACCTCCTGGACATTCATTTTGGTGAGTTGATACAGGCGCCTCTCGGCGATTGCCTTAGCCTGCTTCTCGGAGAAACCGAAGCGCTTGATTTTGGGGTATTTTTCGGCGCCCCTCAGATACTGCTCAAATTGTTCGCGGGAGTCAGAGTTCCGGCCGACCTCGATAATTTCCGTCATCCTCTTCTGAGCCTTCATCAGCCCCTCCAGGATGTGCGCACGAGTCTCTGCCTTCTCGAGGTTGAACTGAGTACGTCGCTCGAT
>CBFHQW010000013.1:0-10370 GCA_965658085.1 Candidatus Thalassarchaeum sp. | reverse complement strand
ATGACCGACTCCCTATGTCGGACATGTGTGTGTAGGATAGTGCACAGGTCTAGTTGTACCGGCTCGCCCTTCAGTATACCCATCATGTTCGCTGAGTAAGACTCCTGCAGCCTGCTGGATTGGTAGAGTTGATTCAGTACGGCGTGAGGATCGGCATTCTGCTTAATCTCGATGACCACTCTGATTCCTTCCTTGCTGGATTCGTCCCTGATGTCCCTGATGCCCTTGATGACCTCCTTCTGGACGAGCTCGGCTATGCCTTGCAGCATCCCGGCTTTCTTTACCTGATAAGGGATGGAGTGGACTATCAGTTTCTTGCCCGATGAATCATCTTGGACTTCGACATCCGAGCGGATATGGAAGCGACCGTGACCTGTCCTGTACATGTCGACGATACCATCAATCCCATGGATAGTGGCCCCAGTGGGGAAGTCTGGCCCCTTTAGGAACTCCATGTACTCCAGTGCGTCAATCTTGGGAGGGTTGTCAAGCCCAATCTTGCGATTCTGCTCGATGACCTTCGCTACATGGAACTTGATTGCAGCGGCGACCTCATTGAGGTTGTGAGGAGGAATCTTGGTCGCCATACCGACGGCTATGCCGTCGCTACCGTTGAGCAGCAGATTGGGCAGGCGAGATGGAAGCACGGCCGGCTCAGTCTCCGTGTCGTCGAAATTGGGTTCCATGTCAATGGTGTTCTTGTTGATGTCATCTAGCATATGATGAGCCATCCGGTCGAGACGACTCTCAGTATACCGCATCGCAGCTGGAGGGTCGCCGTCGATAGAGCCAAAGTTTCCTTGACCATCAATCAATGGGTACCTAAGAGAGAAATCTTGGGCCATTCTAACCATGGTGTCATACAGTGCTTGGTCTCCGTGTGGGTGGAACTTCCCCATCACCTCGCCAACCGAGCGAGCAGATTTGCTGTAGCCCTTCTCGTGAGTATGCCCGGCTTGGTGCATCCCCCATAGGATACGGCGGTGGACGGGCTTCAAACCATCTCTCACGTCAGGCAGGGCACGCCCAATGATGACACTCATGGCGTAATTGATGTAACTCTCCTTCATCTCATCGGAGATGTCCCTTCGAAGCAAATCTTCAGCCATTCCAATACCTCAAACATCCAATGCTGTTACCTTCGTGGCGTTGTTCTCGATGAACGCCCTCCGGTCAGGCACGTCTTCTCCCATCAGGATGGTGAACAGGGCATCAGCCTCCTCGGCATCCTTGATTTCTACCCTCATCATAGTGCGAGCATCGGGATCCATCGTAGTCTCCCATAACTGCTCTGGGTTCATCTCTCCCAGGCCCTTGTATCGCTGTACGTCTATCTTGGCGGTAGGCGCCTCCTTGTGCAGGCGCTTCACTGCTGCATCTCGGTCCTTTTCGCTGTGCACCCATTCGGTGTGTTTACCTCTTGATACTGAAAACAGAGGAGGTGCTGCGATGTACACATTGCCGTTGGCAATCGCCCTTCGCATGAAACGCCACATGAAAGTTAGTATCAGGGCGCGGATATGAGCGCCGTCGATGTCAGCATCAGTCATGATGATGATTTTCCCGTAGCGCAGTTTCTCAGGATCGAAGGCCCCCTCGTCCTCCTCTTCGTTACCAACTCCGGCCCCTAGGGCCCTAATCATGCGCTGGATTTGTTCGTTTGAGAACACCTTGGTTAGGTTACGCTGCTGTCTCTCAACATTGAGAATCTTACCCCTTAGAGGAAGTACGGCCTGTGTGCGCCTATCTCGAGCAGTCTTGGCCGAACCACCTGCGCTCTCGCCCTCGACGATGTAGACCTCACACTCAGAGGGGTCCTTGGACTGACAGTCGGCTAGTTGACCTGGTAAGCCACCGCCTTCGAGCACGCCTTTCCTACGGGTCAGGTCACGGGCTTTGCGTGCAGCGTCCCTCGCCTTGCTCGCGAGGACCGACTTGTCGACTATGATGCGGGCCACGGAGGGATTTTCTTCGAAATACTCGCCGAGCTTTTCGTTAACTATCTGTTCGACGATACCGGTGACCTCGCTGGTCACCAGTTTGGACTTGGTCTGAGCGTTGAAAGAAGGGTCGGGGTGTTTGATTGAAATGACTGCCGACAAACCTTCTCGGACATCGTCACCCGACAGACTGCTGACGTTCTTCAGGAGCTTTCTCGATTGGGCGTAGGAATTGATCGTCCTTGTCAGGGATCCCTTCAGTCCTGACAGATGAGTTCCTCCGTCGGTGTTGTGGATGATGTTTGTGAAGCAGTGGATAATTTCGGAGTAGGCATCGGTCCACTGCAGGGCAACCTCGACATGCACTTCGCCCTTGTCACCCTGCTTGGAACCGAGGATGTGTAAGACCTCGTCATGGACGACCTCTTTCTTCTCGTTCATCGCCACGACGTATTCCTTCAGGCCGCCGTCGTACTTGTGCTCAATCTCAACAGTATCTTTGCCTCGGAAATCTCGCATCCAGATTTGCAGCCCAGCGTTCAGGAAAGCAGTCCTGCGCATCCTGGTGTTAATCTGCTCGAAATCGAACTCGACGACGTCGCTGAAGATGGTCATATCGGGCTTGAAGTTGATGGTCGTACCAGTGGTGTCGGATTTACCAGTTGCCTTTAGGGCGGCCTTGCGCTTTCCTCTGACGTACTCCTGACTCCACTCCTTACCTTCCCGGTAAATGGTCATCGTCAGCCGTTCCGAGACGGCGTTGACAGCACTCACTCCGACGCCGTGTAGTCCACCAGCTACTTTGTACGCCTCGTTGTCGAACTTGCCACCTGCGTGGAGCTTAGTCATGATGACCTCGGCAGCACTGATCTTCTCCTCTGGGTGCTTGCCCACAGGAATCCCTCTGCCATGGTCGATGACTGTGACAGACCCATCCTTTTCCAGATTTACTTCTACCGTGGTATTGTACCCAGCAAGGTGCTCGTCGACGGCGTTATCGACGACTTCCCAGATGCAGTGGTGTAGGGCAGAACCATCGTGCGGGTCTCCTAGATACATCCCAGGACGCTTCCTGACTGCTTCTAGTCCCTCAAGGACCTGAATCGCCTTCGCGTCGTACTTCTCAGCCATTTTTTCCACTTTCTCTTGAGGGTTCCCTTAGGGAACCCTCAGCGTACCTATAATTTGGTGTAGGTCGAGGGTTATCAACCCTCCTTATGGCGGCCCCAAAAATCACTGAAAATAAAGCACTAATTCCATACCAGGCCTATAGGCCTGTGAAATCGCACGACACGGTTATACAGACTGCCAAGGTGGAGCGGCCGAATGCCTCGACCACTTATCTGCGTGACACTGAGGGGGTGCACCGTCGATGAGATGCTGAAGGACGCAGCCATGGCGACTGCTGCTGGGGCGGATATGGTCGAAGTACGTCTGGACAAACTCTGGGTCGTAGAGCAGATGCCTGAGCCCGATCCCAAAGAAGAGGAAGCGGAGAGTGATAGTCGTAAACCCAAATACGTCGAGCCTGATATAATCCCGCAACCTCTTGACTCGGTTGACGTGCAGGAGGCACTTGATTCACTTAAGCAGGGCATTGACCTACCGGTAGTTCTTACATGCCGCCCAGAGCGCCAGCAGGGCCATTATCCGGGAGAAGAGGAGCAACGTATCGAGGTGTTGAGTGCGGGAATCAAGAGCGGCGTCAGTTGGATTGATCTCGAGGTCGACATCGAGCCGAAGGCGCGTAAATCTCTGATGGATGATGCTTCAGGGAAGGCTAAGATCATCGCCTCCTTTCACACATCGGAGAATCCCCCTTCGGCTTCGGAGATAATCCACGATGTCGAGGACAGCTCTGATGCCGGAGACATCATCAAAATCTGCTATCGGTCATCAGGCCGTCACGACGGGCTACGTCTGTTTGAGGCAGCGTGGGGACTCAGGGGCTCAGGGGCTCATTATGCTATCATGGGATTGGGATGGGGTGGCGATTGGACTAGGATTCATGCCCCATTGCTTGAACAGGCCCTAGTATACACTACTATGGACAAGGGCCTACACATCTCGCGACAGGGTAGAATCAACGCCTCGGACCTGCAGACTGCATGGCAACTGCTAGAGTACGAGACCGCCTAACCGTCTTGACCGCGTTCATCGTTCTCACTTTCGAGGTAAGGGACCTGGCGCAAATCTTCTTCGTCGCCCAGACCGGTCGACATGTATCTGCTGTGGATAATAAGAGGGACGACGATGCAAGCTATCGGTAGCGCTGCTATCAGGATGTAGGCGACGAAATTGGGAAGCGTCGTCCTCTCTTCAACATCAACCAATATCTCGACATTCATACTGCCTCCGGCGGCCTTTCTATCTGAACCCCTTCCGTTGTCCCAACCGTCCACGACGAGGTAGTAATGAGGATATTCTGATTCGAAAAATCCTACAGAGGACCACGCCGATCCTACGGAGTCTATTGCCACCGAAAACACTTGACTAGAGACACTCTCGTATGCGTGGACATCCCTGAAAGGCAGCCACATGGCCATGTCTCTCCATTCCACTGGTAATTCCTCGATAATTTCCTCCAAATCCTCCCTCTCTCTGGTGTCGTAACTTGATGCGTAACGATCCCAGTTGACTTCATTCAGCAGGTATACATCGCCAATCGCCCCCATGGTCGGCACTGACTGTGAATCAGAACTCAAATAGAGGCAGAAGGTATACTGGTAGCCAGGCACCAGTTCCATTTTAATCGCATTCGCACTGTCGTTGTAAACTGTCATATCGGTGCTGAAGTCACGATCCAGGGACTTCAGCGCCGATTGATCATTCCAATCTTCAAAGAATCCCCATCCGCTATCTTCGACTGAGTATTCTTCGAAGTAATGGCCTATCTCTGGAGGGTTTCCGGCCGGAACGTCACAGGTGGCTTCTGCAGATGCAATCGGAGCCGCAATTGCTGTAGCGAACACAACGACCACGGGCAGGAGCAGGCATAGATTGATTGCGACTGCAGTGAGTTTCCTAGGACTGTCCTCCACGCTCAGCGCCTCCTCGTCCGGATAGGTCGGATGTATCCAGACTCCTTGTTTCTTCGCTCTTGCACGGTCAGGTACTTCGGCTGTGGAGGTGGCTTGTGTTGGTCCATGCCAGGCAGGCCTCCTTCGACTTCAACTTCAGCAACGTCGTAGGTCTCGAGCATCTCATCGGCATCCAACTCATCCTCGTCTTTCTCTCGCATAATCAACCATCCAAGTAGGAGGACGGCCGCAACCAACGCTAGCAGACCCCCACTCTCCTTGTTAGGAACTAGGTCACTCCATGTCAGGTCAGCCAGCGACTTTGGTTTGTCATCTTCTTGCACTGAGAGGACAGTGATTACGTACTCCTCGGAGGAGCAGACGTCTACTCCGTCGCACACCTGCATCAGGATTCTGATTTCACCGGCTTGATTCCAAGTCTGGTTCCCCCACAACCAGTCGTTTCGCGTGTCGCCGTCGAGGTCAGTGTCTTGCAGCGCGTTGAGGTCCCATCTCACTGTCAGTGGACCTGTTAGGGGCCGGTCACGGTCATTGGCTGGATTGCCGTCTCCATCACTGTCGTCAGACTGATCTAGATCCATCCACGCCTCTATGCCGTCGACTAAATCCGCATCTTCGGCGCTAGAGTTCAGCAGCACGATATCACCCATCGCGACGTAATCGGCAGAGATTGGATCATTGGTGATAATCACGGGAGCCCTAGAGACGTGAACGGTCAGAGTGGTCGTGTTCGTCTCACCACCCTCAAAACCGTCAACCACAGTCAGAGTCACGACATAGGTGCCGGGAATCTCATAGGCGTGCCACACCACCGGTCCGCTGACTGGTGAACTGGCGTCGCCGAAGTCCCATATCCACGAGACTATGCCGTTCCACTCCGATGAATCGGAATCCGTTGATGTCCGGCCCACAAACAGTGGGTCGGCATCGTAACTGTCAGATCCATCGAACCTGATTGGGTCACCGGGCGCCACGAATGCGCCACCTCCCGCAGTATGAGGGACTTGCCAGATTACACCGTCTTCAGTCTGAGGGATTTCACTCATCACAGACCCGTTGATGCTCGGGCAACTGAATTCAAGTTCTGGGACGGGGAGTGGATTGGCTATCCTAATCGAGTATGACTTGGTGGCCGAGGAGAGCCCCCTGTCGTCGATTACAGTGAGACTGATGGTGTACAGTCCGGGCTCAAGGAAGGTATGGCTAACTGAAGAGACGTTGTACACAGCGTCATCGAAGTCCGAGATTTCCCACATAGTCTGCAGCAGTGACGTATCACCATCTGGATCGAATGACTCGCTAACGAATGTGTATGCCGTATCCACATCTCCATCCTGCGGTCGTGCGAAAACTGCGACTGGTCTCTGGTTAAGCACCTGCACCTGAAGCAGGGCTACGGAGGTGTTACCATCATCATCAGTGACTTCTAGAGTGACGTTCTTGATCCCCGGCTCAAGCCATCCGGCGCTGGGGTTCTGCAGGATGGACTCGGTCGAGGAAAAGTCGGAAGTCAGCGTCATCCCAGAACCATCCAGATTGACCCCGTCTTCAAAGAACCAGCTATACTCAACAATCATCCCGTCTGAGTCCTCAAAGACTGTCGGCATGGTCAGTGGCGTCAGTGTATATGTCTGCAGTGGTTCGTCAAAGATCTGTTTCGGTAAACGATTCAGGACCTTGATGTAAATGGAGTGCTCGACATTATGAATTCCATCATCGACTGTCAAAATCAGGGTGTAGATGATTCCATCAGCGCTGCCATCTACCCATGAGTGCCCGGCCTCGGCTGCCCCTCGTCCTCCCTCGCTCTGCCCGTCGCCCCAATCCCAGGTGAATACCAATTCATTGAGAGGGACGTTGTCCGAGGTTCCTCTGGCTGAGAATTGTACTCTCTGATCAGTGAGGAGCATCAGTTCGTCAGTGATGACGACTCCATCCACAGAGATCTCGGGGATTGGGTCGGAGATATCGCTCACCGAGATGTTCCACGATTGAGGATCTGAGTAGTACCCTCCCTGATCTTGCACCACCAGAACAATTTGATATTCTCCAGCATTGAGGTATGAGTGGGTCGGATTCTTCAATCCAGATGAGTTGTTGTCTCCGAGATCCCAAATATAAGCTACAGGAGTATCGTTGTGACTGAATGTACCATTCAACTGACTGAAGCCCCAAGAGTCGTACCCCGAACCGAACATGGTCACGGGCAGCCACGTCTGAGTGACTGGCGTGGACATCGAACCGGATGCGACAGGATCCATGTTAGCCAGAGTCAGGGGCAGTGAGAACGCTTGGTCCACAATCTCTCCTGTAACGTCGCGGATTCGGATGCCATAGGTCCAGTCTCCCGATGAAGGAGGGGTGAACCAGACGCTCCTCGGAGATGGGACACTGTTGCCGGCGGTGATGTCAAAGACCAATGAGTCAGACACACTGTTGTTGACATAGGCCTCGACAGTCACTTCAAGAATTTCGAAGAATGCATTGGACTCCACCTCGAGATCGATGCGAACGCTGTCGTCCAAGCCATCTTCGTCCCTGTCGAAGGAGTCAATCGTGTCTATCGATACTTCCGCAGGGTCGGTAATCAGACCAGCATGTACTGTTAGCGAGGCCGTTGGATACGATCCAGTAGTGATGCCGCAGGACACGTAGTTGTAGTCGCAGTCGGTGACCATGGATTCGTACCATGTGAGCAGCCAGACCTCGTCAGTGGTGTTTCCGAAACCGTGCACCAACCCTGTTCCAGCCCCTGTTCCGGAGTCTATCCGCAGGCTACTCATCGACCAAGTTCCAGTAACCGCATCGCGAGCCATTATGGCACCTTCGAAGCCGAACTGAGTTGGTTGCACCATCATATTGAGGGGGGCGCCGGAACCTTGGGCGAACTTGTATGCTCTCATGCCCCAACCCTCTATGTTCTGACTGGAGCTGTTCCAATCGTTGACCCACTGGTCGTTGTATCCACTCATCTGGGCCTTGCAGATGTAGGCGGCAATGCATCCTGAGGTGAGATCGAGGTTGGTAAATCCGAAGGCCCCCTGGGCGCTGTCGAGGGCCACCGCCGCACTGAAGTTAGCAAAGATCTCACTCATCGTCGTCCCGATGTAGGTCGCACCTGTCTCTGGATTTTGAGCCAGATTCTCGATAGCCGCTCCACCGGTAGCCGTATCGGCAACCAGCCTCTGGATTGCGGCACCACCTCCGAGCTTATCCGCTAGGTACATCAGGAACATGAATCCGGCACCGTAGTCAGCTATCCTGCCATTCCACCATCGCACGCTGAGGCTACTGTCCTGCGACCATTCATTGGCGTGTCCTGTCAGCGTGCTGGTGACTCCGAAAGCTAGGTACGCTGCCATGTCCGCTGCTCCCTCGTCGATCCACAGATACTCATAAGGGTCCCTCGAGTTATGCAGCAGATGCTCAAACTCATGAGCAAGGATGGTGTTCCTCCAACTCATGTCATCGACGTCGACGAACACTGACTCCCTAACTGATGAGATACCAGGTGCGAAGTATCCACCGGTCCCACCTGCTCCGTCAATGGCAATCAGTACAATCTCGATTTGGCAGTTGTTGTCGACATCGGGCGGATTGCCGAAATAGGTCGTGACCGTGGGGTAAATCGTCGATTCCCATGTCGAGGCAATATCATTGAGTGTAGTAGATGAGATAATCTGACCGTTCTCAACCAGAATAGCAGAATTGGCAGATATCTTCTGCACTGTGACAGAGACGCTACCGCTGGCCGTGGAGACGTTACCAGTATCGCCTTGACTCCATGCATTCTCACAAGCACGTATCGTGGATTTCGAGTTTAGGTAGCCTGGAGAGAATGGTAGAACCAATCCCGGATAACCTGCTTCCCTCCATTCGATTTTCAGGTGGCCGGTAGCTGAGAATACAGGTTCAGCCTCATCTGTGAACAGATACCGCTTGCCCTCAATAGAGGGGTCGAACTCCGAGAGTCCACCCGACATGACCTCAGTTACCGATTCAGTGGATTGCGGCTCTGCGAGAGTCAAAGGAGAAAGACTGGCGAACAGCATCGTCAGAACCAGCATGACAGATACTCTGTGGGATGCTGCTGCATTGTGGGGGGGCATGTTCAACACTCCGTGTTGTTTTCAGGCGCAATCTGCTCAAAGACCTATTTTAACATCGATGGAGCATCGTTCGTACGTGAAACAGCACGTCACAACGTCAGCGCTGGCTATCGCGATGCTACTAACCATCCTCATATGCAGTATGCCAGCGTCTGCCCAAGCGCAGTCGGAAACAGTCGAATTAACTCTGATTTCCTCGCACCAGCACGATTCGGAAGCTTTCACACAGGGGCTCGAGATGCATAATGGATTACTCTACGAGAGCACCGGACTGTACGGGCACTCCAGTCTCAGAGAGGTCGATCCTTTGAGCGGCCAAGTAATCCGTCAGACCGAGCTCGACGAGTCGCTGTTCGCAGAAGGCATCACGATCGTCGGCGACAATATCGTGATGCTGACTTGGAAGGAAGGCGTAGCACTGGTATTCGACATCGAATCGATGACCGTGGTCGCTAATCATACCTATGCGGGAGAGGGCTGGGGGCTGTGCTATGATGGAACTCATCTAGTGATGTCGAACGGGACTTCCGAACTGGCTTTCAGGAACCCGGAAGACTTCACATTGACTTCGACCCTGAGGGTGACAGACCAAGGCAACGAGGTGAGTCAACTCAACGAACTTGAGTGCGTCGGTCAGACAGTGTACGCCAATATTTGGGGCAGCGATTCCATCATCGCCATCGACAAGAGCAACGGCGAGGTCGGGCTGACTATCGACGTCTCGATGCTCGCCGAAAACGAGTCAGATGGCTACAACAACGTTCTGAACGGGATTGCCCATGTCCCAGAGCAAGATGCATTCCTCATCACGGGCAAGAACTGGACATCCATGCATCTAGTGTCGTTCGGAGATACTCAAGATACTCAAGATACTCAGGATGAAGAGTCCTTGGAATCCCTAGGCGAATCCATTCTGAAGTCGATTTGGCCGGTTCTGCTGGTTACCGCTCTGGTAATCTTCCTGAGTTCGATGCGCTTCCTGAGCGTGATTATGCAATTCATCATACTGATGGTAGTTAAGCGGCAGACTGAACAGCCGCCGATGCCCAGCGAGGAGGAGCAAGAGGCGGGTGAGGGGCAGTGAGCGAGGCGAACGATGACGTGTTCGAGGATTACAGTGCCATGGAACTGTGGCTACACGATCTCTCTGTGGACTCAGCTACTAGGGTGGCCGGGGCGCTGATGATATTTGTCGGGAGCCTTCTCGGAGTCCTTCTCGGAATCGCACTAATCTCGACGAATGTGGGTGAGATTCTAGCAGGGCAGTTGGATGGTTCAGA
>CBFHQW010000012.1:0-19851 GCA_965658085.1 Candidatus Thalassarchaeum sp. | reverse complement strand
GCATCCGCTATTCGGTGTACTGCTCGCTTGCACGCTATTTCCGCCATCAGAGTGGCGTTAAAGCGTTCGTGCCTCAAGGTTACGAGATGAGTCAGTTGTGATACAGTTGCAAGCGCTCGGTTCAAGTGATGATGGCCCCGCTGAGGGGTTGCAGAGGTACCCGAGTTGGTCAAAGGGGCCGGACTTAAGCTCCGGTGCTTAGTGCTTCGCAGGTTCAAATCCTGCCCTCTGCACCAATCACTTGACACGGGTCATAGTGCAGCCCAGTCTGCCATCATCTTCTAGGACATCCAACTTGGTCGCACTTACCGAGGCCGCAGCGATTTCAACAGGGGCCATGACCTCATCGAGGATTCTATCAGAGATAGTCTCGAGTAAGGCCGGTCTTTCCATCTCCAGTACTCGGTCAAGAGAGGCGATTAGATACTCGTAATCGAGTACCTCATCTATTGAGTCGGCCCCAGTTTCTGCATCTTCCAAAATAACATGGATGTCAAATTTAATTCGCTGCGGTGTGCCAATCTCATGAGGGTGGATGCCAACGTCGACCTCCCTGACGACGCCTTCCATGAACAGCGAGGAGGCCGCCTTGCCATACTTGAGCATTCGAATCAGCGCTTCACTGTGGCTAGTCATGATATCACTCCGTTTCGAACAGAACATCTCTGGCCCGGGACAGGAATCTCTCTCCTGAGTCTACAAATAACACCTGACCCGTGACGGCCTCTGCGCCCATCAAATAGGAGACTGCGTCTGCGATATCCCCCGGAGAAGGTCCACGCCCCAAGGGTGTCTCGGACTGCGCTCTTGCAAATCCGATATCGCTCTGCTCGTCGCTTGGCAGAGTATGCCCAGGCGCTACGGCATTGACTCGGATACGAGGAGCGAGGCCACGTGCCAGTGCATCGGTCAGACCAAGCATAGCATAGCGCGAGGCCGTGTATGAGAGATAGTCGGGGTTGGGTTCGGCTATCTTCTGATCGAGGATGTTCACCACACATGCCCTGTCGTCTTCACCAAGCTGCTGATTGAGCGCACGAATCAACAGCATCGGCGATCTGGCGTTTACCTCCATGTGAGCATCCCAGCTCTCAGTATCGATACTATCTATGTCATCGTGTATGAACAACGAGGCATTGTTGACGATACCGCATAAAGGCGAGTCTGTGCCGGCTCGTTGAATTAGTGAGGCCGCCGATGCAGCATCGGACAAATCAGCATGGATAGCGAGCGCGTTACCTCCAGAGGACCGGATGTTCTCGACAAGGTCCGCGGCTTCGTCCGCAGAACCACGGTAGTGGATGATAAGAGAATAGCCGTCAGCAGCCAGACGCAGGCAGATAGCCCTGCCTATGCGCTTGGCGCCCCCAGTAACCAGCACCGCGCCATTGGCCATGTTCTGCCGAAGACCACTACTGATATTACCCGTTGTATCTGACATCTAAGAGGAATTCTCCGTAGGAGAATGATTAACGGCGCACGTTCATCCGATAGACTCGATGGCAACGCACCTGCCAACCATCGACGCCGAATCCGCTTTGGGTGGCGGCTGTGGAGGAGTGCCCAGAGGGAGTGCGCAAGAGCGTCGCCGAGATATGCGCAAGCGGTTGCCTAAGTGGTTCGCGACTACACTGCCCACCGGTACTGCACGAATTCGCTACAACGATACAAAATCCAACGTCCACAAGCATGGCTTACACACGGTTTGTGAGGAAGCGAGATGCCCAAATGTGCATGACTGTTGGAGCAGGGGCACTGCGACATTCATGGTGGCCGGCGAGGTCTGTACTCGTGGTTGCAGGTTCTGCGCGGTTGGCACCGTCAAGTCACCCCCTCCTCTGAACCCAGAAGAGCCCGGTGAGTTGGCCGAAGCTGTCGCGATGATGGGGCTCAATCATGCGGTCATCACTGTCGTAAATCGCGATGATCTTCCAGACGGAGGCGCTAGCCACTACCGTGATTGTATCCTCGCAGTCAAGCAACGCAGTCCCGAAGTCGGCCTAGAGTTGCTATGCTCTGATCTCGACGGTAATCTTGAGGCATTGGCAGACTTGCTAGAAAATCTGCCGCTGAGAGTATTCGCCCACAACGTCGAGTGTGTGCCTCGACTCGATGCCGTAGTACGCGACCCCCGTGCATCTTTCGAACAATCTCTCATTATCCTCAGAGAAGCTCGCAAACTACGACCAGACATCCGCATCAAGTCCAGTATCATGGTCGGCCTCGGCGAAACTGATGAGGAGGTCACAATGGCCATGCGTATGCTGCGCGAAGCCGGCACGGATATGGTCACGCTGGGACAGTACCTACAACCAGGTGATCGGCATCTACCAGTTGACAGGTTTCCGACACCAGCTCAGTTCCAACGCTGGGACCGCGAAGCGCGTGAGATTGGATTCGAGGCTGTGGCCAGCGGCCCACTAGTGCGCTCAAGCTACCGAGCGGGCCTACTGTGGGAGGAGTCTTACGGAGGAGAGCCTGTGCTGCTCGGAGGTCAAACATGATGGGCGAAGAGAGGAGTTCGTAACCATGGCGCGCAAGAAGAAGGAGGGTTCCGGCCTCAACATCCCCGACGCTCCATTCAGGCCGGGCGAGGAGGCTGTTTTCGAGACTTGGTCGTGGAAGCCTGGTGACCTCAATCGACCCGACCCCACCAAGTGCAACGCGGAAGACACGGTGCCGCACGCGCAGGGCCTAGTGAGAGTTCTCGGGGATGACGATAAGGCCTCGGGCGCATGGGATCCAAAACTCAGCGCCGATGAGTTGCGCGAAGGTCTCGAACATATGGTCAGACTGAGAATTTTCGACGACCGCATGATGAAAATGCAGAGGACTGGGAAGCTCTCATTCTACATGCGATCGTTTGGTGAGGAGTGTGTTGCGATAGCCCAGACGATGGCACTCGAGACACAGGACTGGATTTTTCCGACCTACAGACAGCCGGGAGCTCAGTTCGTGAGAGGTCGCGACATGGTCAGCATGATTTGCCACTGCATAGGCAACGTTGAGGACAACATCAAGGGCAGGCAGATGCCAGTCCACTATTCCTATCGAGAAGGTCGCTTCATCTCTATCTCAAGTCCCGTTGGAACCCAGTTCAGCCAAGCTGTAGGAGTGGCCATGGCATCTCAGTACAAGAAACTCGATGAGGTCACCATCACTTGGATTGGTGACGGCGCCAGCGCCGAGGGCGACTACCACTACGCGCTCAACTTCGCCAGCGTCTTCAAGGCACCCGTAATACTCAATGTAGTCAACAACCAATGGGCCATCTCCACGCACGCCAACTTCGCCACCTCCAGCGACGAGTTCGCCACCCGAGGACTGCCCTATGGGCTGGCCTCAATCAGAGTTGATGGTAACGACTTCCTAGCTCTGTACTCGGTTACTAAGTGGGCTCGTGAACGCGCCGCCGCCGGGGCTGGGGCTACACATATCGAGGTCCTGACTTACCGAGCCGGGGCACACAGTAGCAGTGACGACCCCAGTCGCTACCGGCCTAGTGACGAGCATACGAAATGGCCCGGTGGTGACCCTATTGAGAGACTTCGGGACCACCTCATTGAGATTGGTGAGTGGAGTGCAAAGCGACATTCCGGGCTTGAGGATAGAATCGATGACGAGGTCATGAGTGCATACAAGGAGGCTGTCAAGCACGGTGATCTGGCCACCGGACCATACCCTGAGGCTGATACAATCTTCACTGAAGTCTACGAAGAGATGCCATGGCATCTCAAGGAGCAGTTTGACGAAGTCATGGAGGGCTAGAATGGCTAATATGAACATGATTCAGTCGCTAAACAATGCTCTCGACATAATGCTCGAGAGAGATGGCGACGTCGTCGTCTACGGTCAAGATGTCGGCTACTTCGGTGGAGTCTTCAGGACCACTGACGGACTGCAGGCCAAGCACGGTGCACAGCGTGTCTTCGACACACCTCTTTCCGAGGGAGGGATTCTCGCTACCGCCTTCGGCATGGGAATCAATGGGTTGAGGCCTGTGGTCGAGATTCAGTTCGCAGACTACATCTTCCCTGCCTACGACCAGATTGTCAATGAGTTGGCTAAGATTAGGCACCGTTCCGGTGGCGAGTACTGGTCACCGGTGACTGTTCGAACTCCTGCAGGAGGGGGGATTAGGGGCGGCCATCACCACTCGCAGTCTCCAGAATCGCAGTTTACACACACTCCAGGCCTAAAAGTAGTCTATTGCTCCACTCCATACAATGCCAAAGGACTTCTCATAAGCGCCGTGGAGTGCAACGACCCGGTCATTTTCTTTGAGCCTAAGAGATGCTATCGAGGTCCGTTCTACGGAGATCCACACAACGTACCGACTTGGAAGGGGCACTCAGAGGCCGAGGTCCCCGAGTCGCACTACACTGTACCACTCGGAGAGGCCCGTCTGGCGATGGAGGGAGACGAGTGCACGGTGATAGCCTGGGGGGCCATGGTGCATGTCAGCGAGCAGGCAATTCGCAACAGTGGAATATCTTGCGACCTCATCGACCTACAGACCCTGGTTCCGTGGGACCGAGATGCAGTCGTCAATTCAATCGAGAAGACTGGTAGATGTGTAATTGTTCATGAGGCGCCTAAGACTAGCGGATTCGGTGCCGAGATGGCCGCATCAGTGCAGGAGCGTTGCTTCTACCACCTCGAGAGTCCGATTCAGCGGGTCACAGGATGGGATGCCCCGTTCCCTCACACCACTGAATGGGATTACATGCCGGGACCTACTCGCATAGCCGCGGCGATACGCAGGACGCAGGAGGGCTAAGCATGGGCAAGCACGTGTTCAAACTACCCGACATAGGAGAAGGGGTTGTCGAGGGTGAGGTCGTACAGTGGCACGTTGCGGCAGGTGATGCAGTCACAGAGGATGACCCTATTGTGGATGTCATGACCGACAAGGCCACCGTCACTATACCCTCTCCTATCACTGGCGTCGTTAGTTCACTTAGTGGTGATGTCGGCGAGATGGTAGCAGTCGGATCGACCCTTGTCGAGTTCGATTCAGACACTGCTGCTGTTACAACAAGCGAGCCTGCTCCCACGCCTGAGCCATCAAGCGAGCCTGAGCCTGCTCCCGCGCCTGAGCCTGCTCCCGCGCCTGAGCCAGTTGCAGCACCTGAGCCAGTTGCAGCACCTGTGGCACCGTCTGGCAAAGTGCTGGCGAGCCCAGCTATCCGACGCCGTGCTAGAGAGGCAGGAGTGGATCTAACTCAGGTCAGAGGTTCGGGCCCCGCAGGACGAGTTCGTCACGCTGATCTCGACGCCTACATAGCAGCCGGCGGAGCAGTATCGGGAGCGGCACCCTCTGCATACTCGACCAAGCGCACTGGCGTAACCGAGGTCAAAGTTGTCGGTCTACGCAGGAAAATCGCTGAGCAGATGACCATAAGCAAACGCACCATTCCTCACTTCTCGTACTTTGAAGAGGCCGATGTCACCGAGCTTGAGGCGCTTAGGCAGATGCTCAACGCCTCGCGTGACGAGAGCCAACCCAAGCTGACCTATCTGCCGTTTATCATGCTAGCATTATCGAAGATAATGCCGGATCATCCTGAGTGCAATGCCCACTACGATGACCAAAGCGAAGTCGTTTCTCGCCACGATGCCGTTCACATAGGCATAGCCACTCAAACAGAGAGAGGTTTGTATGTCCCTGTGGTCAAGCACGTCGCTGGCGCTGCTCGAGGTGGTACAGCGAGTCTAGACGACTTGACGGGATCGACATTTACCATCACCAGCCTAGGCCGCGACGGTGGGCTCGGGGCCACCCCCATCATCAACCACCCTGAAGTAGCCATACTCGGCATACACAAGGCGAGGGATATGCCTGTGGCCGAAGACGGCCAGATTGTCGTTCGTCGAATCATGAATCTATCGAGTTCGTTCGACCATCGGGTCGTAGATGGAGCCGATGGCGCAGCTCTGGTGCAGCACCTGAGGAGAATGCTCGAGCACCCTGCGCTCATCTTCATGTGAGGTGCAAAATGGGCGAGACTCGCAAATGTGACGTGCTGGTTGTAGGGGCGGGCCCAGGGGGCTACGTAGCAGGAATCAGGGCCGCACAACTAGGTCTGAAGACGATAGTTGTAGAGGCGGACAAGGCCGGTGGTACCTGCCTCATCCGTGGTTGTATCCCAAGCAAGGCAATCATTCACGCAGCAGAGCGCTTCGAGTCGCTCCAGCAGCACTCCTCCGATGGTGGCCATATGGGCCTCTCAGTAGGCGGTGAGCCGAATGTGGACATGGCCGCCCTAGTGTCTTGGAAGGATTCCATCGTCGAGCGTCTGAACAAGGGCGTTGAGGGACTTCTGAAGGGCGCTGGTGCCGACCTAGTCAAGGGATGGGCGACCTTCAATGGACCGAAGAACTGTACTGTTGAGACATCCGAAGGTCCTGTCGATATCGAAGCAGAGAATATCATCATAGCAACTGGATCAAGCCACATCGACCTGCCTTTCATGCCATGTGACGAGGAGTTCATTCTATCTTCGACCGGTGCGCTCGACCTTGATAGTCTGCCCAAGAGTACTGCCATTGTCGGCGGCGGCTACATCGGACTCGAACTGGGCTGCGCACTGGCCAAACTAGGAACGGAAGTCACAGTTGTTGAGGGACTCGACAGTATCCTCGCAATCATGGACAAGGAGTTGCGAAGGCCACTGGAGATTTGGCTCAAGAAGCACGGAGTAGTAGTGCACACCAACGCCCTGGCGCGAGGAGCTGTAATCAAGGGCAAGGGAGCATCGAGGAAGATAGAGCTAACCTTCGAGAAGGAAGGAGAGGAGCACACGATCAAGGTCGACAAGATCCTTGTAACGGTCGGTAGGAAGCCCAATACCAAGGGCTGGGGACTGGAGAATACTGGAGTTCGGATGGATGCAGCAGGCCGCTTCATCAGGATTGACCGGCAATGCCGCACCTCGGTCCCAGGGGTCTATGCCATCGGCGATGTAGCGGGAGAGCCAATGCTTGCCCACAAGGCCAGCGCTGAAGGTGAGATGGTTGCTGAGATCATAGCCGGGCACAAGCGCGAGTTTGACAAGGTCGCGATTCCGGCCATAGTCTTCACCGAGCCGGAGATTATCACAGTCGGCCTAACACCAGACGAGGCGGAGGAGCGTGGAGAGCAGATCATCGTCGGCAAGTTCCCCCTAGCCGCAAGCGGAAGGGCACTCAGCATCGAGGCGGAGAAAACTGGAGGTTTCATCCGTGTGACTGCGAGGGAGTCAGACCACGTCATCCTTGGAGTGCAAGCAGTCGGTACCCATGTAGCGGAACTGCATGCAGAGTTCGTCCTTGCGCTTGAGATGGGCGCGCTGCTAGAGGACGTAGCCGGGACAGTTCACGCCCATCCCACTATGTCAGAGGCCTTCCACGAGAGTGTCCTGAAGACGCTGGGTCACGCGATACACATTAGCTGAGTGATAGGATGAGTGAGTTGAGAATCCTCAGAGCCGGAGTTGTCGAATATCACATCATGGCTGAGGCAATGAAAGAGATGCAGCAGCAAAGAATCGAAGACGAGATTCCTGACACCATCATCATAGTAGAGCACCCAGAAGTTGTCACCGTCGGGCCAAAAGCGGTCAGAGATGGTGTCGTAGTACATGGCTACCCGACATCTCTGACTGACCGAGGTGGAGGAATCACTTGGCACGGACCGGGGCAGTTAGTTGCATACCCCATCATCAAGTGGACAATAGAGGAGCAAAGCATTAGAGAAATCATTGGAAGACTGGAGGATTGGAGTATCAACGCCCTTGCCGAGTGCGGTGTGACTGCCTACAAGGACTCGTCCATGCAAGGAGCTTGGGTAGACGGACACAAAATCTGCTCGATAGGTCTCTCCTTCCTTCACTGGGTCAGTCGCCACGGAATGTCAATCAACATCCACACTCCCGGGACTCGTGTTGAGGACTTAGAGGGGTGCGGCATGAGTGCTGGAATCCATTCTAGCCTCTCTCAGTTAGGTTACACCAGTGACTCTCTGGGAAAACCCATTGACCTAGCCAGAGTCGAACAGGCTCTACTGGCGAGTTGTGAGCGGAACCTCGGTCGGTCGCCATCGAAGCCAATTGAGTGGAGTCCGGAGATGCCCGCATGAGTCGTCCTCGCAAAGGCGATCTATCCTCTCACTGGACACTCGACCCCGGGACCGCCTTCCTTAACCATGGTTCCTTTGGAGCCACTCCCTCTGTTATCCTCGAGGAGCAGAGTCGATTCAGGGCCCTGATGGAAAATGACCCAGTCCGATTCTTCGAAAGGGAGTATCTTGGCCTGTGGGATGAGGCCCGGCGTACTCTGTCGGAGTTCCTAAGCGCTGACATCAATGGGATGACTTTCGTCAGCAATGCCACTCAAGGAGTCAACACCGTGCTCAGGAGTCTACAACTGCAGCCAGGGGACGAAATCATCGTCCCCGACCATTCCTATCAGGCCTGCTGGAACGCCATCGACTACGTAACTGAGAGGTCAGGTGCGAAGACAGTAGTCGTAGAGATTCCATTTAGAGTCAGTAGTCCACAGGATGTAATCGATATCATCATGGGAGCGGTGACCGACAGGACCGTGCTGGCCCTGATAGATACGGTGACCAGTCCGACCGGGATGAGAATGCCCTTCGAAGAGCTGACTGCTCAACTACAATCGGGAGGAGTCGATGTACTTCTGGACGCCGCGCATGGCCCCGGAATCGTTCCGCTGAACCTGTCTCTACTCGCTCCGGCCTACTGCACTGGAAATTGTCACAAGTGGCTGTGTTCGCCTAAGGGTTCGGCCTTCCTACACATTCGTGAGGATCGTAAACACCTGATACGTCCCTTGAACATCAGCCACGGCTCCTCGTACGAGGGCGAGGCGCAGGAGAAATTTGAGTTCGAGTTCGCATGGCCTGGTACGCAGGACCCTTCGGCTTGGATGTGCATACCGAAGGCGATTGAGTACCTAGGTGGGCTCGTAGAGGGAGGGTGGCCTAAGATCATGGAACGCAATCACGCCCTCGCAATTGAGGGGAGAGATATCATCTGCGAGGCGCTTGGAACCACTCCTCCATTTCCAGATTCGATGGTATCGGCGCTGGCTGCAGTGGAGATCCCTACTGATGGCGAAGTAGGTCCGATGAGCCTTGAGGGAGATCCATTTCACAACTTCCTGCTCGACGAGTATGGCATCCAGGTCCCAGTAATGCCATGGCGGCATCACGGCGTCAGGTACATTCGAATTTCCGCGCAGCTGTATAACCACGTGGACGAGTATAGGTACCTAGCCAAGGCGCTCTCAGAGAGCCTGTGAGACGAAGCAACCATTCAAGGATGAGGTGCTGGACCGACAACTATGCCTGAGGCTGTGGTAGCTATAACCGGTGCATCCGGGGCGCAGTATGGTGTGCGTCTGGTTGACGAGCTGTTGAATGCAGGGTGGTCAGTCAGTCTCATAGTAACCAATGCCGGAGCGATTAATCTCGACCTTGAGTGTAGAATAGCACCAGAGGTACTCGGTGAACGCGACGGGGTCACCCTCGAGGACAATGGTAATCTCGCCGCCCGCTCCGCCTCGGGCTCTGCTCGCTTCGATGCCTATATCGTCTGCCCCGCTAGTGGGACCACCGTCGGCAAGATAGCGGCTGGAATATCTGATAACCTAGCAACTAGGAGTGCCTTAGTAGCGTTGAAGGAGAGGCGTAAGCTAATTCTGGTTCCGCGCGAGACTCCGGTCTCGACGCCACACCTAGAGGCGATGGCGAGGATGTCATCATGGGGTGTCGTGATATTGCCCGCCAGCCCGGGTTTCTACAACTCGCCGGAGGATATCGGCGATCTAGTCGACTTCGTCGTGGCTAGAATTCTCGACCAGATGGATATCGAACACTCTCTGGGACGGCGCTGGACTGGCGACGAGATCTCCCGCGACTAACCGGCGATTGGCGAATCCTCTCCAGCGTGGGTTCAATAGTCCGGCGAAGGCGCGAGGTCTTCGTGGAGAAGGCAGTAGAAGCAGAGGTCATCGAGACCGAGAGTATCGCTTCCAAACCCCGTAAGGCGCTTTCTGATGGTATTGCGCGTGTACGTGAGTTGCCGGTTCCAGTCCTCATCGTCAGTGCGCTAATCATAGCAGGGGGTTCAGGCGGAGCGATTCTGTATGGGGACGATCTCATCGAGTGGATTCAAGGGGAGCCGGACTACCGGCTCATCGAGTTCGATGCAGCACAGTCCCGAGCCTACGCTCAGTCACTTGTCGATCTAGGACACCCAGAATGGGAGGGCAGACTCTCTGGAACAATAGAGGAGAAGAACACTGCCGAGGCGATTAAGTTCAACTTCTCATCCATGGGCATACCATCCACTCTCGAGGAGTTCGATGTACCGATGTTCATCATCGGCAGTGAACCTGAGCTCTCAATATGCACACCTGGTGACGTCGGAGAAATATTCGGTGGCCCTACACCTTGTACTGCAGCCGATATCAATCGCGAGATAGTCGAGTTCGTGCACCGGGAAGACTTCGTCCTACAGGGCTACAGCGGCTCTTCCTTCGTCCGCTACGTCGACGATATGACTGTAGTGGACCTCGGAACTGGTAACGAGTCAGCGGACTGGAATTCAGCCGTCAATGCAGTTGGTATGATTTGGCTGAAGCCTGAGACGGAAGGCAACACGGCTCTGTTCGAGCGCGCTGCAGACAACGATCTTGAGGGCTTAATCCTGATTAATGACCGCCAGAACTGTGACGAACTGGTTACAGATGACTGTGTACCCTACTTCAAGTCAGTAGGGATTTCCTCGATAGACCCGATTCCAGAGAGCCTAGGATTCATCATGGTCTCAAGAAGCGTTGGACAGACGATTATTGACGAGGTCATCAATGGCGATGCTCGCCTACAGTTCATCACTGATGTCAACAACCAGGGCACTGCGACCATATACGTGCCCTGTGGGATAATCGAGGGGCAAAGTGAATCACTCATCATCTTCGGGGCTCATCACGATACTGTCTACAACGGACAGGGGGCAGTGGACGATACTTCAGGAGTTGCCACCGTACAGGAAATAGCTAGACAGTTCGGACTTCTGGAATCGCAGTTGGGGACTCCTAAGCATACCATCTACTTCTGTACCTGGGGCGGCGAGGAGGAGGGACTGTGGGGCTCCACCGAATGGGTTGACAAGCATCAGACCATGCTAGCGGAAAATCTCAGACTTTACGTCAACCTAGACATGAATCATGTTGATGCGGAGCGCAACTCCGGGGTGACTCTCTTCGGCAACAACAGGGCTGATGTAGATCTCATCAAAGGTATCACGGGCGTATTCTCAAGCGCCTATCCAGAACTAGCGGATAAGTACCCGATTAGCATCCACAAGCACATTTCTACCGCCATGCCCTACAACTCTGACCACGCTCCCTTTGTTTACAACCTCGATGACGATGAAAGTTCGGACAAGGATTACGGCAGAGCCATTGTCTGCTACGGATCTGGCTCGACCGAGTACCATACCTATCTGGATACTATGGATCGCTTCAACGAAGAGAGTCTGATGGTCTCGGGAATAATCTACGGCTCGCTAGTTAGGTACCTAGCCTACGGCGAGGCACAGTGAGCCATCACGGCCTCGTAGTCAGGTTCCTGCCCCGGGTTGTCAGCGACCCAAGCGTATCCGATGCTGCCATCGGCCTCTACTACGAAGATTGAGCGCTGGGCCACCGTGTATCCGGAAATGACGAAATCGTCGAGAGCGATGCCGTAGGCATTGACAGCCTCCCGGTGAACATCAGAGAGCAATGGAAACAAGATATCGTTTGCTTCGGCGAATGCAGAGTTGGAAAACGGAGAGTCTACCGAAATCCCGAGCACCGAGGAGCCACACGACTCGAGACTGGCTATCCCGTCGGAGAAAGTACACATCTCCTTGGCGCAGACTCCTGTGAAAGCGGCGGGGTAGAACGCTAGAACGACCCGTCCTCCGCGCATCTCGCTCAGTGTCACAGAGGACTTGTCTTGGGCTGTCAGAGTAAAGTCAGGGGCGGTATCGCCTACGGCTGGCATGATGGGTCCACGGGGTGTTGTTGATTACATTTGCTCGGGCGAATCTATCCCTAGCAGTCCGAGCCCTGTCGCTATTGTCCTCGCGGTCAAATCACATATGGCCATCCTGCTCTCCATGGTCGCTTCGTCCTCTGCACCAAGAACGGGGCAGACCTCGTAGAAAGTTGCGAAGGCCGAGGCGACCGAGTGTAAGTATGTGCAGAGGCGGTGCGGAGAGTACGTGTCTAGGGTGTCGTCAGTAACTGCAGCGAAATTGACTAGTCGTCTAGCCAACAATTGCTCCTCGGGCTGAGAGAGCGAGATACTGATTCCACTGAGTGAGGAGCGTTCGATGCCAGAGCGCCTGAAGATACTGCATATCCTAGCGTGGGCATACTGGAGGTAAGGAGAGGTGTTGCCTTCGAAGGCTAGCATCCTATCCCAGTCGAAAACGTAGTCCTTCGTCCTCTCTGTAGAAAGGTCTGCGTATTTCACAGCACCAATTCCAATCGCTTTGGCTATTTCTTCTCTCTGAGCCCCTTTCAATTCGGGGTTCTTCTCGGCAATTGCCTGCTCGGCTCGTGTAACTGCCTCTCGGAGAAGATCAACCAGTTTGATGACCTCTCCCTCGCGACTCTTCAAAATCTTACCATCCGAATCCAGAACTGAGCCGAAGTTAACATGTACGGCACTATGTGAATTATCCATGAAACCGGCTTGCTGTGCCACTTCGAACACCATATCGAAGTGTTGAGCTTGTGGAGTCCCCACTACATAGAGAAGGTCGTTGCAACCGAGTCTCTCAACGCGGTCAATGATGCATGCGAGGTCAGTAGTGGCGTAGTTGTAACCGCCGTCCGCCTTCGCGATTATCACTGGCATGGGCTCGCCCTCTCTGTTGACCCAACCGCCTGGATAGACAACTTGGGCGCCATCACTCTCCTGTAGCAAACCCTGTTTGCTCAATCGCTCCACCACCACGGGGAGCAGGTGATGGTAGCTCGACTCGCCCATGATATCGTCATTGGTCAAAAGTACTCCTAGCATCTGATAGACCTCATTGAAGTAGCGCATCGACTCGTCGACGAGAATCTTCCAAAGCCTCAGCGTCTCCTCATCACCGCCCTGCAGCAGCACCACTCGATTCCTCGAACGATCTACGAATGACTGATCGACATTGAACTTCGCTCTGGCCTGCTTGTAGAAGCCGTCGAGGTCGCCAACGCCAAGTTCCTCCGCCGCGTTGGCCTCACCGAGATCTAGCAAGTGCTCGATTAGCATACCAAAGGGAGTGCCCCAGTCGCCGACGTGATTCTCCCTATACACCGTGTGGCCCTTGTGGACCAGCATCCGCACAATCGCGTCGCCGATTACTGTTGATCTCAGGTGGCCGACGTGCATCTCCTTGGCCACGTTCGGCGCTGAGTAGTCTACCGCTGCCACCCGCGTCTCCTCCACGGCTATCCCAAGTCGGTCATCGTCAAGTAGCTCGGAGAGCCGGGCTACAAGCCACTCCGGCTTGGCCCTCAGATTGACGAATCCGCTGACTGCGGATACCTCAGCAGTGCCGGCAAGAATCGGCGCGAGCACTGAGGAGATTTCCTCGGAGATATCCACTGGAGAGCGCCGTAGCACCGCTGCGAGACTGTGACACGGTAGTGCTAAATCGCCGTGTTCCTCGACCGTAGCAGGTCCGAGCAGACTGGATGAATCAGCATCTGTAACTCCCATTCCCGACAGGGTCTGTCTCATCGCCGGAGCCACTGTCTCTGCTAATATCCTCATCGCTTCAGCTCCAAGCGTATCTCAGTATGGCCCCAATGCCGCCGAAAGCGTCGTACAGGGTAGATCCCTCCTCAGTATCCATCGAGATCAGGTTGACCTTGGCTGAGGTGTGACCGGCCAACATGCTCAGCTCATCCATCAGATCCATCGTCCTATCAGGATCTTCCCTGATGTCTTCCGCGTCGCAAGAAGGGCAGTTCGGGATATCTGAGCGACTCTTCTGAGTAGCAACCCATTCGTGCTTGCAGGGCTTACAGACCCAGCCCACTCTACGCGTTCGTAAGGACTCTGAGAGGAGGAGAGTGTGTACGGCACCTTGATCGAGCGCTGATCTAACCATCTTCTCACCATAGGTTGCCTTGGGATGGGTTTGCATAACCTCGCGCAAGAACTGATCGACGAGATTACGTTCGGCATCCAATTCAATCTGGTCCATCAGACCGCCTGCTCGCTGTATCAGTTCGCGTAGACCGCTCTCATTGGAGTAGCCGACGTCAAATAGAGGCTCGCGAATTAGCTTGTTTATCTCGTGGTGGAAATATTCGTTCTTCACTACGAAGTCTTTGGTAGCGCCCGGCCCCCCTACGATGATGCCTTCGATGTTCTCAATCTGGGGCAGCCAGTAAGAACACGCCCGCTCTGCAGACTTCTTGAAGAAATTGTGGGCTGCCTCCTCTATCAGCCTCTCAAAGCGCTGAGCAGACTGGCCTCCCCGCCCATGTTTAGAAGGAACCTGTGAGGTGATGTGCTCTTGGCAGTGCATGCGTTTTCCGGTGGCCAATCCATATGCAGATTCTGAGCGGTCGATGACGAACAAACCGTAAGCGGCCCTGTCGATTAGCATCTCCTCAAGTTGACTCAACTCGAATCTCGAGTCACAGCGGTAACGAAACGAAGGGAACGGTTGAGGAGGGTCGTCGACCACTGTGGAAATCAGGCGCGACTTGTTGTTGCCCACGATGACGTGCCCCACGAAGATGGCAATTCCCCTCTCACCGGGAGTCTTGTAGCGATTGATTGTGGCTATCGCCGACTCGATTGCGTCGGCCACATGCTTCCTCGTTGACTTTGACTTGATGTTAGCTGCCTGGCCCGCTTCCTGAGAGAGATGCTGGCGAACATCGTGAATCATCCTGTCCGGCGGCACGATGACTGTGACTAGCTCAGTGCCCATGCCACGCATGGCTGCGAGCTCTTCGAGCGCCTTCTTCAGACGCAGCCTGCGCTGCTGCTGCTCTAACTCATCAGACATGCTGTACCTCTGTCAGAGGCCTGAGGGGCGGCATTTCAACCCTTCACCGCGCCCGCGCCGCAGGCATTGAAAGGGAACAGGTGCACCCATGCTTCGATGGCGACGGTGATTGTGGCTCTCGGAGGCAGCCTGCTCCGGCCCGAGGTCGAGGAGCGGCACATGTGGTTGGAAGGTCTAATCGACATCATCAGGGACCGTGTTGCAATGGACGACAGGATAGGTTTGGTCGTCGGCGGCGGAGCCGCCGCGCGTGAGGGAATAACCCTCGCAAGGCCGATTATCAAGTCTGAAAATAGGCTCGACAGAATCGGTATCGCAGCGACCCGCCTGAACGCCACCATAGTCAGAGAGAGTCTTGCCGAATCTGGCATCCCGGTCTCTGGCACCATCCCTCACAGCGTTAACGAGGCGGCCTCGCTACTCGAGGAGAGGCAGGTCGTCATCATGGGTGGGACGCGCCCAGGCCACACAACCGATGCAGTTGCCATCAGACTGGCCGTAGCCGTAGGTGCCGAGCGCTGTGTCATCGCGACGAATGTGGCCAAGGTCCACGAATCGGACCCTAGCATTGACCCCGATGCCGTGGCTCACGACCAACTCTCTCATTCCCAACTGCAGGCCATAGTCGGCCCGGCCGAGCACTCTCATGCCGGTTCGTCCCAGGTCGTCGACCCAATGGGGGCAAACGCAGCTGCCAATGCAGAGATGCCACTGTGCATACTAGATGGGAGAAATCCCGAAACAATTCGCACTGCAATCGAAGGCGGGGACTTCGGAGGAACAGTGGTCGAATGAGCCGTAAAGAGAAGATTCAGAAAGCGGCTCAGAGAACCGCTGGTGAAGCCCGCGAGGCCGCGAAACGTCAGCGAGACAGTGAGCGGCGTGCGCGAGAGCGACGGGAGTTCGCAACCGATGACCATCGGCACTGCTCAGTGTGCTGGACCCCAATTCCTCTCAACGCAGACCCCCCCATCTGTTCCGATACGGAATGCGCTGAGAAGCAGCGGAAAAGGGAGTCATCGAGGAAAAGGCTGACCGTGATGCTCTACTTGTTCCCGGGCATAGCAATACTACTGGTGATGCTACAGGTCATGGGGGCGTCAGGTTGAACCTAGATTGTAGGAAGGTGGCATACCGATGATGATTCGCGTCCTTTCGGTGCTACCAGCAGTAATAGGAGTCATCTGTACCCTCTTGTTAATAGTAAGCCTGTATGGACCGACACTCGATGCTAGCCGTACCAACATCCCACTAGTTCCGTGCACCGACGATACCGCCGGATGCCCAGTGGGAATGACCAGTGAGGACCTCAGTGCGCCGACCGCTTTCATGCTTCTCGACATCGAGCTTACCATCGAGTGGGACCAGTCCGACAGCAGTTGGATAGGTGTTATCGCCAGCCCCCCGCCGAGCGGTTGCGAGCCAGACTCCAATGGACTCACGACCTGCACTGCTGATGATTTCGACTTTATCGCCGGGGGCGGAAGCGAGGCGAGTGGTTCGCTCGTGTTCGACCTCAAGCCTGGCGACTACAGATTCACGACAGCTAGCACCGACACATCAGGAGTCGGTGGTAAGCAGTTGGTCACCATTACTCCTGAGATATCCCTGAACCCGGTGGCCGAAGTGTTGCTGGCGTTAGTAGCAATTCTCCTGTTCGCTGGATCCGGAGAGATGTTTGTTCACGAGAGGATAATGGGAGTCTGGAAGCGCTTCAGGGAAGCCTGACCGGAAATCAGTGTTGTTGAAGAACCGTAGAGGAGTGCAGGAACTATGCGAGTCCACAACTGCGCACTCTGTGGGACTGCAGTCGATGTCTCCGGCCTTCCTCCTTCGATAGGCGGCTACAAGCTGTACTGCACAGTATGCGGACATCACTGGCAAGTCGAGTGACTACTCTTCGTTCCTGTGCCAGTTCTCGGGCAGGCTCAATGGATCAATTATCTCGTCCGCCCCTATCGTCTCGATTAGCCTAGTACGGAGCTCCTCGAGACCCTCTCCTGACTGCGCGCTGATTAGAGTCTCAGCGCCTTCAGGAGGATCTTCTAGGATGTCGCTCTTGCTGTGGATGACTATCATCGGGCGCTCTGACATCAGCTGCCGGACCTCTGTGAGCAGGCGCTCCTGCTCATCGAGTGGAGAAGAGCTACCTTCCGTAGCATCGACTAGAAACAAAAGAACATCTCCAGTGTGCTCGAGCGCCGCGATGGCCTGCATCTCAATTCGATTGCGTTCGACCATTGGCCTATCCAGTAGACCTGGTGTGTCCACCATCTGGTATGCCCTTCTGCGATGCTCAAAGTGTCCAAGGTGGAGTTGCTTGGTCGTGAAAGGGTAGGATGCGACTTCAGGCTCTCCACTCGACAGGGCGGTGATTAGTGCCGATTTACCGACGTTTGGGGCTCCGGCCACCACAATGCAAGGCTCTGCCGAATCCAGTGAGGGGAGTTCACGCAGAATATCGCGTGCCTCGCCCAACCACAGTATCTGTGGCGAAATCTGGTCAAGGATTGAGGAGAATCTTCCGTATGCGTGTCTTCGGGCATCGTGGAAGCCCTCAATTCTACGCAGCCTCAGTATTTTCCTTTGAGTCTCGCCGGCTATCTTGCGGACCTGTTCAGCAGCCCATTGAATTGTCCCAAGGGTCTTTCGATACTCGTCATTGCCGACAGCAGCATCGATTAGGGCCTGATCGAACTCCGAAAGCGCGTTCAGGCTCGGCCATCGACTGACCCACTTCAGCAGCGTGGTGTTGATGACGTCGGCTGCAGACTGTACCATTCGGTCCATCTGCTTGCGCACCCTATGGTACTTGTCAGGATCTTCGACCAGATCGGACTGCTTGCTAGCTTTTTTGAATGCCTTGTCGAGAATCTCCTGCGGATACAGAACCGTGGGGATGTGACGCCAGTCTACCGATGCCATGGGCTCTCCTCGGACCCTGCGGCTCCTACCATCCCACTTCAAGCCACCAGTTCGGGCCATAGGCCCGATGAGAGGGGCAATCCGACTCCTTTTCTATCACCACTCCCGCGCACAGTCATGACAGCGGAACGCAGAGGGAAGAGAATCGATGATTTGCCCGGCTGGGCTAAGCGAATCCACGAAGAGTACGGCTCGCCTGATCTTACAGGCCTGAACGACGTCTTCCACGGACCCCTGATTAATCGCAAATCCGGGCTCAGGAAAGACGACATTATCGAGGTGCTGCTCGATGCCAGAGCGCTTCCCGGCGAAGCTGACCCTTGGGTTAGAGGTATGCTCATTGGAACCTCAAGGAACGCGGTCGAAATTCTCGATGAGAATGGTGAGTTTCGCTCCATTGCAAGGGATGTGATAGTGGAGGTTCGCTTGGTCACTCACCTACGTCAATCCTACATCGAAGACAGGGAACTCATGACCTTTGAGAAGGAAGACATGCGTCGCCGTTCTAACATGCACGAAGAAGCCGAGCGCAGCGCTGACGGCAGCGACGACAGCCACCTGTGGGGCTGAGGGATGACAGACTTCGCATCGAAGAACTGTGTCCCCTGTGAAGGCGGGGCCCCTCCTCTTAGCAAGGCCGAGAGGACTGAGTTAATTTCTCACATCCACGACGGGTGGTCAGTCATAGACGGACATCACCTAGAGCGCGAGTGGTCATTTCCTGATTTCGTCTCGGCGCTGGTCTTCACCAATTCAGCCGGGACAATTTGTGAGGAGCAGGGACACCACGCAGACTTCGAGCTGGGATGGGGGCGAGTAAAGGCGAAGATATGGACTCACAAGATCAACGGGCTCACCGAATCCGACTTCGTGCTCGCAGCTAAATTCGACAGGATATAGGTGAGGATATGTCGCACAAGTTCAGGATGCACGTGTTCGTGTGCACCAACGAGCGCCCTCCAGAGAACCCCCGCGGCTGCTGCGCGGCCAAGAACTCCCTCGATATTCTGACTCGTCTCAAACGCGCCGCTAGGGCCAAAGGACTGGATGATGTGCGTGTGAACAAAGCTGGATGCCTAGATAACTGTGAGAATGGGCCGTCGTGCATAATCTATCCAGAAGGAACATGGTACACCCTTCCAAACGATGATGAAGGACTGGGCCAGATATTGGAGCACCTCAATGGCGGCGAGGTCGCCAGCGAGTACCTAATGGGTGATTAATTGCGTAAGGTAGTCTATCCACAAGTCGGCGGGGTCGACTCGATTAGAATCGTAGAGGTCGATGATCCGGTGCCAAGTCCTGGACAGGTCACCATCCGAATCCACCGAGCTGGAATCAACTTCGCCGACCTGATGATGCGCCAGGGGCTGTATGGTTCCAACCCTGAATACCCCTTCACCCCTGGCTATGAAGCAGCTGGAGAGGTCATCGAAGTCGGAGACGGTGTAGAAGGCCTGCAATCTGGCGACAGGGTTCTGGCGATGACTGGCTTCGGCGGCTACTCTGAGCAAATCGCGCTGGACGCGAATCGAGTGATACCGCTGCCAGATTCAATCTCGTTCGACCAAGCCGCGGCCATCCCCGTTACCTACGGTACCGCCTACCACATGCTGGTGCACCTCGGTAACCTCACCGATGGTGAGACCGTACTCATCCACCACGCTGCAGGCGGCGTCGGAACCGCTGTCGCGCAAATCTGCAAGGCTTACGGTGCTTCCCTAGTAGTCGGAACTGCTTCATCTCCGAAGCGCGAGTTCGTCGAGTCGATGGGAGTTCGCTTCGTAGACCGGGAGGATGAGGACTTCGTGGATGTATGCAAAGAGATGACAGAGGGCAAGGGAGTTCACCA